>NZ_CP103300.1:5272500-5583659 GCF_025562755.1 Endozoicomonas euniceicola | reverse complement strand
CCCAACTCACCCGACAGCTCAGAGCTGTTGAGTGAAAGAGGCTTTATGTGCGGCAGACTTGAAACCCTGAGGTCGATAGATGAAAACTGCTTAGCCAGATGTTTACCCTGCTTTTTACCTAACTGTTTATCAATTAAGAGAGGTATCACGATAAAACGGTGCAGTTCTGCGATTCTGTCGGCACTCTGGTTCTGATTCATTCGGCCATCGGGGTTTCTAAAACAAAACCCGACCTGGATGACCGGCAACAAAATTTGGTGTCAATAAAACCGAAATAATACCACAGGCCTGCCTGAAACTGCGAGTTAAACCCTCCTCAGGACAGTCTTCAAATAAAAATAATGTATTGTTTTCTATTCCGATACGGGAAAACACGGTATCTGATGAATCATGTGAGGCAATATCATGACCATGATATTTGCATGGCCTGTTGCACTCGTCAGCACATGGACTATTGCACCTGCGCAGGTATAATCCCTCAAACATAAATAATGATGCTCCGCGGAACGTTGCGCAGAGCCGAGAGAATAGCGATAAGGCCGGGACCCGGAATATTATGACGCATCCTTCTTCAGATCACCGCACAACCACCTCAGCCACCCATTCTCCAAATCCTTCTCCAAACAATGTTGATCCAGCCGAGATCGCCAAGTTTGAAGAACTCGCCAGCCGCTGGTGGGATAAAGAAGGAGAGTTCAAACCGTTACATGAAATTAACCCACTGCGTTTGAATTATATCGACGAGCGAACAGGACTGGCGGGTAAAAAAGTTCTGGACGTTGGCTGCGGAGGCGGCATACTCAGCGAGTCCATGGCACTGCGCGGCGCTGACGTTACCGGCATCGATATGGGGGAAGCACCGCTTTCCGTAGCACGCCTGCACAGTTTGGATAGCCACGTCCCCGTTACCTACCGCAAAGTCACCGTAGAAGAACTGGCTGACGAAATACCCGGCACCTTTGATGTGGTCACCTGCCTGGAAATGCTGGAGCATGTTCCGGACCCCGGCTCAGTGATTCGTGCCTGCAATAAGCTGCTGAAACCCGGCGGCCAGATTTTCTTTGCCACCATCAACCGCACACCCAAAGCCTGGCTGTTTGCCATTGTCGGGGCAGAATACGTGCTGAACCTGCTGCCTAAAGGTACTCACGAACACGGTAAGTTTATTAAGCCGTCAGAACTCCATGCCTGGATGCGAAAAGCGCAATTGCAGCTGCACCACATCACAGGCATGGTATACAACCCATTGACAAAAGTTTATCGGTTAAAAGACGGCGACACGGATGTTAACTACCTGATGCACGGCAGCAAACCTGCTTAATGGCAACTGCTTAATGACAACCGCTTAATGACAACCGGAGCCACCATGCCACACTCTGAATATGCCATTGAAGGCGTATTGTTTGACCTTGACGGAACATTGATGGACACCGCCAGCGACTTTGTGACGGTTGTTCACCAGATGCAGACCGACGACCAGCTACCGCTACTGGACGCCAGAATCATACGCGACAACGTCTCAGCCGGCTCGCGCCGACTGGTACAGCTGGCCTATCAGCTGGAGCCAGGCTCTGACGAAGTCGAGTTTCAGCGCAACCGGTTGCTGGACCACTACGACCGGCTGATTAAACAGGCTGACCGCAGCAACCCGGCACAACTTTACCCGGGCATGCCTGCTCTTCTGGACGAACTGGATAACAAAGACATTCCCTGGGGTATTGTCACCAACAAGCCCGAACCTTACGCGCATATACTGGTTGAACAGAGTCAGCTGACGCACCGCTGCCACACGCTGATCTGCCCGGAGAATGTCAGCCAGGCCAAACCATCCCCCGAGGCCCTTTTACTGGCCAGCAAGCAGGCTAAATGTGCACCGGAAGCCACTATTTATGTAGGCGACCACGAACGGGACATTATTGCAGGCAGGCGCGCTGGCATGTTTACCGTCACTGCTCATTACGGCTACATCACACCGCAGGAGCAACCGTTCAGCTGGCAGGCCGACCTGGATATCCAGCGGGCTGACCAGCTATTACCCTGGCTCAATAACCATAAGTGGCACATTCCACGCCATCGCTCACCCCACCCCGGAGTTACTGCAGATGTTTAATTACGACGCGCCTGCCGACCTGCTACAGAACAAAGTCATACTGGTTACCGGCGCTGGCAGCGGCATAGGCCGGACAGCGGCTCTGACTTATGCCAGGCACGGTGCTACGGTCATTCTTCTGGGGCGGACTATCAGTAAACTGGAAGCCGTATACGACGAAATCGAAAACAACGGCTGGCCCCAGGCTGCTATTTACCCAATGAACCTCGAAGGTGCCCGTGAACAGGACTATGCCAGTCTTGCCGCCACACTGGAACGGGAGTTTGGCCACCTGGACGGCTTACTAAACAACGCTGGCCTGCTTGGCGAACTTAAACCGATTGCCCAGTATGACGCAGAAACCTGGCACCGGGTGATGCAGGTCAATCTCAACGCACCTTTCCTGCTAACCAGAGAGTTGCTGCCATTACTGCGCACCGCTGAACAAGCCTCAGTTATCTTTACCTCTTCAACCGTTGGCCACGAAGGTCGTGCTAACTGGGGTGCGTACAGCGTTTCCAAATTTGCCACAGAGGGGTTGATGCAGACTTTAGCCGATGAAGAAGATGGCATCAGTCAAGTGCGTATTAACAGCCTGAATCCCGGCGCTACACGAACCGCCATGCGCGCCACCGCTTTTCCTGCGGAAGCGTCTGACGCCAGCGCCCCCCCTGAAGAAATTATGCCTCTGTACCTTTATCTGATAGGCAAAGACAGTCTGGGTGTGAGCGGCAAAGCTTTTCACGCCCAGCGTTAATCAGGGAAAATCAGAAAAATCAACCGAATACATTACTGATTCAGGAACCTCGACTAGTTTTATTCATCTAACACTCATTGCAAATGAATCAAAACTGTCGAGGCCCTTATGCTTACCATATGGCTGAACGCAAGGCACAACACCAGAACAGCCACTGCTTTATTGCTCTATGCAGTTCTGTCCTGCCTGTGCGGGTCAGCTCAGAGCAGCGAATACTCTCAAAAAAACCTGAATGAAGAAATCGTTATTGCCGGTAACTGGCAACAACATGCCCCGGAATACGATGCCCTGCTCTACCAGGTCTTCAACATAGCCCGGCAAAACCTGCCAGCAGCCATCCAGAAAGCACCTGAAGGCAAGAAACTCGCTGTCGTCACTGATATTGACGATACCCTGATTGACGGCACTGCTTATTTCACCAGCCTGCAAGGTACTGATCAGAGCCGCAGCACAGAACGCTCTATCCGATGGTGGAACACCCAGACAACCCATGCACTCCCGGGAGCTGTTAGTTTTTTCAATGACCTGTACAAGCAGGGCATTGAAGTCTTCTATATCAGCGGGCGCTTCAATGAAGTTAAAGATGCAACGTTCAATAAACTTAAAGAGTTCGGGTTCCCGGTCTTCGACAAAGATCATATTCTGCTACAGGGAACAACGAATACCACCCTCAGTAAAGAAGGCAAGCGACAATTCATCCGCGACAAGGGCTACCATATTCTCATGGCCTTTGGCGATCAGCTGTCCGATCTTGGCGAAGCCCCTGACAACGACTACCGGCTACGACGCCAGTGGGTCATTGATAACAAAGCCCACTTTGGCAATGACTGGTATCTTTTTCCCAATACGGTCTACGGCGCCTGGGAAGATTCACTGGCCCCCGGTTATAGCAAGACGACACCTCAGAAAAAACACGACTATCGCCTTTCAGCCTTGCGCGACACCCGCTTCAATACCATTGCTGACAAAGACTTCGCCCAGCAGCTGACCCTCGCCACTGTCTGGACACACACCTCAGCGGACTTCACCGCCCTGTGTTACCAGGCGTACAACAGGGCTGAGCAGCTGATTAACAAAATACCCGCCAACCGTTACAACAATCCGGTCATCATTGCCGATATTGAAGGGACAGTGCTTGATTTCAGTACCACCCCAGCCAACCTTACAGATACACCGGATCAAACACCTGCCCCCAGCGAACTTCAGACAGAGTACCAGTATTCCAGACCGATTCCGGGTGCGGCTGAGTTTCTGAACTCTGCCAGCCAGAAAGGTTATGAAATCTTTTACGTCTCTTCACGCCTGCCTGCAAAAACCCCGGATAATAAAGACGCCGATATAGAAAACGCTACGATTAAAAAGCTTTCAGACTTTCATTTTCCCTATGCTGACCAGCAGCATGTATTACTGCAGGAAGAGTATTGCTCTGCCCGCCACAAACAACCGTGCAGCAATGAGGTGAAGCGAGCCGCCATCCAGAATGGCAGGGTCGACACGAAAAAACACGACGTTGTATTGATGATTGGCGACCTGCTGTCGGACTTCAGCCTGGCAGAACAACAACTTGATCCACGCCTGAAAGCATCGGCAGCCAGTGCGGCATCCCAGTTCGGCAACGACTATATTCTCCTTCCAAACCCTTTAAACACTGCCTGGATGTGGCAGCTTTATAGCAGAGAGGCAGAAAAACAGAACAAAGAATTTTCCCGGATGAGCCGGGAAGAACAGGCGGAACTTAGACGCTCACTCATTCAGGACTGGCCTGAAAAGTGGCCAAATGGCAACAATGTAAATTAAAGAGAGACTCCCGCAATGAACCGGCAAAAAAACCTTTCCCTGATTATCTACCTGTTTCTACTCCTGGGTTTTATCAGTGCCCGGGGGCAGGCAGAGGTAAAATTCACCAATGACAAAGACCTTTTTCCTTCTGACCTTATAATCAATCCGGAGATCATAAAGAAGCAATGGTTTCTCTACTACCCTTCAGAGCCTGAGGAGGCTGCGGACTTCTCGAATAGCAGCAACACCACAAAGGATATGCACGCTGCACAAATCAACTGCAGACCGTCTTCCGGAGTAACGGGGCATCTACAATGCTCAGTGACTTACTATCTTCAGGGACGCAATGAAGATCACTTTGCCGGAAAAGGTTACGCTTTTGAGGTCTCAACAGAAATAGACCCCACTACCCGCTCTGACCCTATGCCTGTTGACATAAACCTTAAACCATCAAAGGTTCATAGTAGCAAGCTGATAGACCCTGTTTTAATCCGATACGAAAATTACAGCTTTGTCATTGGAAGAAAGTCCTGCGCTCCTGACACTGTGAGTTTTGTAGCCAGCAGCCCTGCAGAGAGCTCAACACCAGAATCTGTGAAAAAACGTGATCTTATATACTGCGGTGTCGGACTGAGTATGAAAAAAGAACAGGAATCCGGTGAGTTAAGCCATTGGACAGACATGGATGACATTTCATTTTCGAACTCCAACAATGTTTTCCCCGAGGTCTTCTGGCAAGTTCGCGGTGATCATTTAATTTTAGGGGGACGAGAGTGGCAACAGCAACAGAAAGTCGGCTCAAAAAATCATGAAGTCAGTACCGCAACTTATATGAAAAAGGCCAACTGGGTACCGCAGATTAAAAGTGCAATAAAACAGTACGATCAACAAAAAGATAGCAGCAATGCCCTGAGTGAATTGAAAACCAGCATTTCAAGAGCATTCAGCAATTTTAAAGTTTTCCCTATGACCTGGGAAGAAAAAACCTTCCGGTCTGACAGCATTATGAATTCCAGCAACTACGTCACGCTCCAGCCGGATATTATTTTCTACAATAGCAATCCTGACCTGATAATGGCTCATCTGCGCACGCGCATTAATTTTTCCGGCAGCAGTGCCAAAGAAAAAGCACCTCCCGGATTTGCAAAACTTAATGGTTTCGCTTACTCAGTGATCCTGAAGTGCGGTATTTACCCGGATAGAATTAACTGCAGCCCATTGTCTGTTTTTGACAATCCGTGGACAAAAAACACCTTGCAGACATTTAATGGCGACAATAAACAGCTCTATTTTATTGGTGACATAGCTCAGTCCAGAGCCTTTAATCCGGGCCCCAGAAACCAGCTTTTCTTATATAAAACTGATTTGTACAAGAACTTCAGCACTGACGAGTTTTCATCCAATGCCATTGATCAGCCCGGTAAAACCTCGTTATTAGAAGTTCCACCCGCCAACTCACAGTTTATTTCAGATACCACCTACCCATTTTTCGACCCACTAACAACCCATGACACCGCACAGAAATGCGCACTGTTTGTGACCACTGTCAGAACAGAAAAAAAGTCAGGAATTGCCATTCTTTGCCTGGATAAAGACAAGCTAAAACCTGGTACCGAATCAGAAGCCACTGTCGAATAGAGCCACCTTAGCACACAGGGCAATCAAGCCCTGTTGCTATCCTATATAGGAGTCTTAAAAGAATATCTTTAATATCATTAGGTTACATACCGATATGGCACAAACCATTCAATCAGGGGGCATTTCGCCAGGCGCTCAAGGTTTAAGCCCTGACGTATCGCCTTCACCGGCAAAAAATGTTCATGCACCTTCAATAAACCGACACGTGCGCCCCACAAATGGCAAACGCATCAAGCGCCCGGCACCACCTCCCTCAGATTCAGCACAGTCTAAAACACTGAGCCAGCGACAAACAGACAAACTGCCTGAGGATCAGGTAAAAACCATGCTGCCACGCCCGGAGCCAAACACCCTGCCAAACGCTCAATCCACCTCCCGGGAGCAGCAATTTACCAGCAAGTTAGATGAACTGAATAACAGGCTTGGGAAAATACATCATGAATCCATTGAAGTGCAGGAAAAAGATACTGCCTCCGAACACAAAAGCCAGATACAAACTCTGAAAGCACAGGTTAAAAGTGCCAGATCAGCGGTTAGCGACCTTCACGACCTTATCAAGGAGATGAAAAACACCCAGCCGCCCCCTTCCCGGGACACACTAATGAGGGCAAAAGGAAAAGCCCTGACCGCCAGAAAAACCCTCTCAATGACAGAGTTCAAATTAAAAAACGCAAAAGCAAAGCTGGCGTTTTTTAACTACAAAAACAAACAGACATCGGAACTCAACAACAAACACACAAAGCTAAAAAGAAATGTTGCGAAGTTAAATGCCAGTCTCGACGAAAGTGCAACCTCGTCAAAAGCACACAAGGTCATTGTAAACTTTCTGGAAAAGCAAGTATCGATTGCAAAATCGACTTTAAGCAATGCGGATAAGCTGGCTACAGCTGAAAGCAAAGCACTCAAAAATAAAGTCGATATGGGTGTCGAGTTCAGAAGCAATGTCAGGAACATACAGACAAACATCAAGGATAATAAGCTGCCACAGCTAAAAAGAGAGTTAGAGAACGCCAGAAAGAACCTGGATGCAGCCAGGCACCAGGAAAACAATAGAAAGCAAGACAAGATAAAACAAAAGAAAGAACAGAAAAAACAACAGGCAGCAGATAAAAAAGCTATCAAACAGCAAAAAGCAGAACACAAAAAGGCAGAACAGCAATCTGATACAACCAGACACCCAACTCCCCCACAACAACAAAAACAGGAAGCTATTGCAGGAACTCAGACAAAACCGCAGCAAAACACAGCAAATGGCTCGCACTACAAAAAGATTGTCAAGAGCATGCCAAACAGGATGGAGAACTTTCTGAAAGACATGGAGGGAATGCCTGCAACATACCAACCACTCAAACTCTCGATGAAGGTGGCGCAAACTCCGGATGATTTCAAACAGGCTCTGGCCGATATCTACCAGTCAGCCAGAACCAATACTATAGATAATAAAACTGCGGTGCGGTTACGCACCGAGCTTTGCCAGATGGTCGCAAACAAAATGACCAACCCGGATTTTGTGACACAGATTGACAACACATTTGTCAGACACATGATGTACGGCCGCCACCAGGAGACAATGCTTGATAATTACGCAGCTTCTGTAGAACAACTGGCCAACAGGCTCCACAGAGGGTGATTACCCCCCTGCTCTCTCGTCATCTTTCGTGCAATCATCGGTGCAGACCACAAAGAGGTAATAACACCAGTGACACAGGAACAGCAGTCACAACAATAAACGAGCGAAGGGTATCATATAGGAACGGTTTAAAATAAACAAAGCCGGTTGCAAAGGGTAGCTCGATACCTACCACGATATCGAGCCACTCTCCCACCGTTACCGGTCGTGGCACTGCCCACCAAGAGGCAGCCGTAAAACCCAGAGCTCATAGTATCATCTACCTTTAAAACGCCCATCGCCAAAAACCACAACCTGATGAGTTAAAAGTAACCGAATGACACGGTTTCCCCCCAGGCACTCCCGGTATCCTTGTATCAATGCGCAACCGGTTAGCTGACAACAGCAAAAACTTTTCACATTGATAGCTGTTTTTGATTACGAACATTATTGGAGTAAGAAATGAACTCAACCATGGGCATTCCCACGCTGGTCAGCAAATTTCTGGCAAACGAAAAAAGCCCTGCTAATTCCTTAGCAGAGCTTTTTAATATGGCGCGCTCGGGAGGATTCGAACCTCCGACCGCCTGGTTCGTAGCCAGGTACTCTATCCAGCTGAGCTACGAGCGCGCAAAACTTTTAGCACATTTCGTTCATTGAGCTGTATGGCGGTGAGGGAGGGATTCGAACCCTCGATACGGCTACAAACCGTATACTCCCTTAGCAGGGGAGCGCCTTCAGCCTCTCGGCCACCTCACCAATCAACGCCTCAATATTAACAACAACTGTCGTTAACTTTCAAACACTTATCAGAACACTTTATTAAAAAGTGTGGCGCGCTCGGGAGGATTCGAACCTCCGACCGCCTGGTTCGTAGCCAGGTACTCTATCCAGCTGAGCTACGAGCGCCCTGCGTCAACGGAGGCGAACTATAGAGATTTCACCGAAACGAGTCAACGGTTATTATTACAATCATCTGATTTTTATCGAAAATATCTGACAGACCTATCTATTTCTAACTCTCGGCGAACCAAAAAAAAGCCCCGCAAAAGCAGGGCATGAAGTTCAGGTCTTGTTACAGACACTGGTGGTTAAATTGTAACTGACCATAAACAGTCAGCTTTAAATCAGAAGTCGTAACGGACGCTTCCTACAATACCATGGGCTTTGTAGTCACCCTGCCAGTTGTAATCGTAGTTAAGACCCAGAGTCAGGTTGTTGTTCATTTCATATTTCACACCAACACCTGCCAGAACGCGGGTCTGGTCACGATCTTTGCCGACAACGCGATAAGTTCCGCCGCCAATCAGGTAGGTACCCTGCACTTCAGGCTTATCATCCTTAAAATCGCGATAAGCCATCAAGGTGAACTCTGGCTTCAGCATGCCGTTAGAAACGTCATGTTCAGCCATAAGCTTCAAACCTGCACCCAACTCCATGACTTCAAAGTCATCCAGTTTCACCGATTGTGGGAGCGGACCTTGATCCAGCTTTTCCTTGAAGTCATCGAATTTAACTTTGGCATAGTTAAATTCTACCTGAGGTTGAATCAGCCACTGGTTGTACTGATAGTTGTAACCACCGACCAGACGAGCCCCCAGAGTGTCACTCTTGGTATCAGTCTTATAGGTTCCCAGACTTGTCTTCCGCTTCATATCGATATTGCCACGCCCATAGCTCCACATGGTATCGAAGAAGTAGTTGTCCATGGTCCAGCCGGTGTAGAAAGTACCCATAAAGGTATCACCATCGGCTTCACGACCGGAATTATTGGTTTCCGTTTTTACATCACCGTAGGTGAAGGCAAAACCAACGGTCATCTGGTCATTCAGTAACGCATCAAGACCAAGGTTAATACCACTCACCTTGTTCTCGAATCCCCGGACTTCACGATCGTCATCCATATCACCGTTACTGTAGAAGTATTCACCCCAGAAGCCTTTTGACTCAAACATGTCACCAGTAGCAATACCGGTACGATGCCTGTTCAGGTGGCGACTGATGGACTGATTAACCTTCCGGGTAACTGTCACCGCAGCCATTCCCATACCCACATGTGGGTCCCACTGGTTCTCTGAAGCGGTTTTCTGGTAACCGGCTTTCTGAATAGCACCAAATATCGCACTACCGGCCTCTTCACTTGTTGCTTGCAGAGAAGACAGTAAGGCAGCAGACGCCACTTCAGCATCGTTCTGGCTCAGACCAAAGACTGAACGGAAAGCACTCCGAGGATCAGAGTTGAATCTCAACTTGATTTGATAGGAGCCAGGAGAGCTTAAGGGAGTAATCACAGGAACTGAGGACACATTGATCAGTGGATACTCGCTGACAGGCGCCTCAAACTTTCCTTCCATGGACTGGTATTCAACAACATTCAAGTCATAGCTACCTGTCGGATCCTTTTTGTACTCATCGTACAAATCCTTTGATATTTTATAAGTTTGCTTATCATTCAGTTTATCAGGTCGCAGATAAACTCTGTTGTCACCCTTGAGCTTCAGAGCACCGCCTGTAATGTTCATGTAGGCAACTGTTGGATTAGCTTCGCCTGAAGTGAAGTCAACGACGGCAGCCAGACCACTTCCCTTCTCGAAGGTTACATCACCTTCTACTTGTACTGGTGATTTGTTTTTGTCCAGATTAGATTTTGCAATGTCAAATACAACACCACTCTTAACATCAACCCTGCCTTTAATGACAACTTCCTTGACATCCGTTTCATCAACTTTGCCGCTGGCGGGATCCACTTTACCCAGCTTGCTCTTACCAGGCATCAGGTGAACCGGTCCGGAAATGGTAAATGACTTCATATTCGTCACACTTCCGCCCTGATAAGTACCGGACTTCATCTCAACGGTAGAACCTTCAAAGGCTTTTCCGCCGGGAGGTGGTGGAGCGGGAATCGAACCAGAACCAGTCAGATCACCTTCCAGCAAACCACCATCAAGAACAATGCTATGGAAGCCATTAACATCGTGAATAACGGTCGTACCGTTACCAACAGTCAAATCAAGTTCTTTACTACCATAGATGGTCTTACCAGTTTTGGAATACTTGCGAAGATCAGCTCCCTGCTCCAGAACCAGCTTGTTGATCCGACCCGTATCAGAATCAGAGCCAATATGCTCAGAAATCAAAGTGCCAGCAACAGTTCCTTCCTCGTAGTCATCAACATTAGCCCAGACTTTAGAACCCTTACCAACTTTGAAGGTATCTACCGCATTATCCTCCACCTCTTTGGCTGTCTGCTGTCCATTCTTATCTGTTGTTGTCTCAATAAAGGTTTTTTTCAGGTTTGCGCCACGGATAGTCGTGAGATCATCTACTTCTTTTTTACCAGGTTGAGCTTCTTTAACGCTAATAGTTGACTCACCTTCAACAACCAGATTCTGAGCAATAATTTCTGTTTTAGAGGCCATATTAACGATAGAGTCCTTAATCGTCATATTTTCTGCACCAACACCTCCTCGGCCGGCTACACCAAGACCATCAGACTTGAGGTTAGAGGATGTAATGGTGACATCCTGAAAACCCTCGACTTTCAGATTACTATTCTTGAGTCCCTCAAAATTCGCAACCGTCCGCTTACGAGCAATGACTGATCCTGCTGCACTTTGTGATGGATTACCCCTTATAGCGGTATCTTTATAAGCAGCCGCAACAACTTGCAGAGCGGTTTCTCCAAAATCGGGCGTATTATGATAACCGGCAACCTCAGAACCCTTGATCGAAACCTTAGACGCACGCACTACTCCTTCTGCATGAAATTTAGAATTCTCGACCATGAAGGTATCTACCGGCTTCACTTCACCGACTGACAGCTGATAAACATCACCGCCTTTTGCGATAACATAAGTACCAAGAGGATCACCTGCTTCACTACCGGGGTCAGAAAAGTGAACCCCCGGCAATGGAGTTGTCGGGCTGACTTTTAAACCATCCAGCTCTACTGTTCCTCCTGTAAATACCACATCCGACCCTGTTGCTGCAGCATCAAAAAGCTCAGGAACATCCTTGCTAACACGATCCATAAAGGCGCTGTAAAGCTCAGGATGACGCAAGTCATAGCCTTTAAGCCTGATCACGTCAGGAACAACATATTTTGCCTGACTTGGATCCTTGGCCTTGGCGTCTTTTACCAGGAACATCTTTTTGAAGTCATCCGGCGAGATAGTGTCCAGCTTCTTCCTGGCCTCTGCGATCCTTGCCTTGTATTCAAAATCGCCCTCTCCTATACCTTGCACTGAAGTAGCAACATCAAGACCTAATTTCGCAGCATCAACGGTGATACCTTCAGATGCCTTACGTAAAACAGCAAAGTCAACTTTCTCTGCTGGCTCAGCATTTTTCTCCCGACGAACCACCCCGGGTACACTGTTTGCCATGGCAGCGTTTTGAATGACTGCCGGTACAAAGCTACCTCTAAGCCCCAATTCGTCTTGATTTAATTCTGCAAATGCCACCAGTTCCTGCCTGGCCTTTTTCACACTTTCTTCAGATTCTTTAATTTTGTTTTCTATATCAAGAACAGCTTTAGCGTCAGCTTTTTTCACAGAATCTGTTTTTAGCTGATTATTTGCATCATTCAGGTTTGCCACTTCGGCCTTAGCATTCACCAACTGATTATTTAAGTCCGCAATTTCATTGCCTACCCTCTGCAAATTAGCAAGATGAGCCTGGCATAAACTTTTAATCCCTATAGTTTGTCGGTTATTGCCAGTTAATGCACTAATTTTGTCTTTCAGCAGCACAAGGTGTTCATTAATTTCATTATCGTTACCCTGCACAAAAGTAGTTGGGTTGAACGACTTTGGCTGTTGTGCTGGCGCAGACGTACTCTGTGAGCCCGTTGAGACCTGAGGGCTCTTAGTGCTCTGAGAGTTCAAAGGGGTCGAGGGGGTCGAAGCGCTCTGAGAGTTAGTGCCTCCTTGTGATGCAGCTTGAGTTATAGATATCCCGTAACCACCAAATGCCGAAACTACGGCTAAAGAAAGCAGTGTTTTTTTAAACACCTGAACTTGTTTCATTATTCCAACTCCAACTTTTAGTCTGGGTTTTATGCTCGTTGAATTATTTCGTTTTTGAGCTCTCTCAAATGAAAAAAAGTGTCAGGCACACAGCCTGAAGGCTCGGTATCCTACAGTTGGCGGACAATAAACTTAAATAATATTTTCGAATTAAAAAAAGGACTTTAAATCCATTAGAATTTTATAAAGACGGCGACTTTACAAGGCAGATTAGAAAAACTATTTTTATAGGTTTTTCTGAAAAATCCTTATTAAATCCACAATAAAATTATTAAAATTAGTGGTAATATTGTTCCATTAAAAACACCTATTACCAAAAACAAAATGCGCCACTTCAATTTATTATTAGCAACCGTCTTATTCATTTTTTCAGGCTGCCAGACAACCAGCCCACTTAAAATCACCGAACAAGTTGCCAGAAAAAAGCATCTAAACACCCAGGTAATTCACACTACTGAATTCTCAATCATGGGAATGCAGCCAGTTTACGATAAGTCATCAGACATACTGAGAATTTATATTGAAGGCGATGGCAAAGCCTGGATGCGTAGCGGTCGGCCCTCATCAAACCCAACCCCAACTAACAGACTGGTTCATAGAATCATGGCTGAAGATGAAAAACGTGATATTGCGTATTTAGCCCGACCATGCCAGTTTATTATGCAACCAGACTGCTCTCCATATACCTGGACTTTTGGAAGGTACGATCAGAAAGTTATTAATTCAATGAACGAAGCCGTTACAAAGCTCAAGCAACAATACAACTTTAAACAGCTCGAACTGATTGGCTACTCCGGAGGAGCCACCATCGCACTGATCATTGCAGCCAGTCGAGACGATGTCATCAGTGTTCGCACTATTGCAGGAAACCTTGACCCTGAATTCACCAACAATTTTCACAAAGTCAGCCCGATGCCAACCGCCATTAATCCAGTGAGTTTTGCCAACAAGCTTAAACGGCTACCACAAATTCATTTCTATGGCGAAAAAGACCCGATCATCCCCAAAGAAGTTAGCGACCATTACTTAAAATTTTTTGCTCATCCAAGCTGCATACAAACTGTGGTTGTTGAGAAGGCCAGTCACCACGATGGCTGGACAGAAAAGTGGGCGGAGTTATTAAGAAAAGAAGCACAGTGTAAAACGCAAAAAGCCCACATCGATTGATGTGGGCTTAATTATGGCGCGCTCGGGAGGATTCGAACCTCCGACCGCCTGGTTCGTAGCCAGGTACTCTATCCAGCTGAGCTACGAGCGCGCAAAACTTTTCAGCAAACTTCGTTCATTAAACTGTATGGCGGTGAGGGAGGGATTCGAACCCTCGATACGGCTACAAACCGTATACTCCCTTAGCAGGGGAGCGCCTTCAGCCTCTCGGCCACCTCACCGGGAACGCTGGCTATATTACCTTCAACCTCCTGAAATGCAAGTTTTTTATTACGAAAGCCATTAAACGACAAAGACTATCTGTTTATCATTAAGACCATCCCGGCCTTAATAATGAAATGCATCTCGGATACAAACAAAAACACCTGACTAAAAAGCCAGGTGTCTTATCAAACCGCAAATTCTCTGCCAGTCGAACGGACTGTCTTTTTTAAATATCAGTAATTCTCAGGGGCGGAAGCAGGAACACCGTGTTCTTTTTCCTTCTGGATTCGCTGGTATATCTCTTCGCGGTGGACGGCGACTTCTTTGGGGGCATTCACTCCAATACGTACCTGGTTACCTTTTACGCCCAGTACGGTGACCGTGACCTCGTCCCCAACCATCAAGGTCTCTCCTACACGGCGAGTCAGAATCAGCATTACAATCTCCTTATTTACATCTCTGTAAGTCAACGACCGTCAATCCTGAGCACGGCGGCGCAATGGTTGTATCCCCGAGCGACCCGACTTGTGGAGGAATCGCTTTGGCATCACCAAAATAGAGGAGAAATAACAGGGGCAGTTAGACCTACCCTGGCTTCTTCTCTTATGACTGCCTTGTTGTCAGCCCCGGCAAGGTTATGCCAGCCCACCGATTCATGCTTAAGAATTACTCAGCACAACAAGTCTAGCCGCCGAACTCAACATTTCCATGCGTATTTTTACTAGCAGAGAAATGTAGTCATAAATCATTCAAATTAAAACAGCATGTTTGAGCACAGACAGTCTAGTTGATATATCTGCGCCCGTTGGGAATGACGGTAGTTTTTTTCCTATCGACCTTCAGAATCGACAATACCCCGACGCCATCACACCCCAGTCAAGGTATGTTCGGGTGATTAGACACTGTTTTCAGCGGCTGGTTCCTTATCCAGCTCAAAAACGGAATGCAAAGCACGAACAGCCAGCTCCAGATACTTTTCAGCAATAATCACCGATACCTTAATTTCAGAGGTGGAAATAATCTGGATATTAATGCCTTCAGAAGCCAGCGCCTGAAACATTCTGGTGGCCACGCCAGCATGAGAACGCATACCAACCCCTACGATAGAGACTTTGGCAATTTTGCTGTCGCCATCGTGCTCTTTCGCACCCAGTTCTTCGCAGATTTGGGCAACAACATCCATGGTACGCTGGTAATCGTTACGATGTACGGTGAAGGTAAAATCCGTTGTACGATCTGCTGCTACGTTCTGTACGATCATATCGACTTCAATATTGGCAGCGCTGACCGGCCCCAGTATGCGTGATGCCACGCCCGGAATATCCGGCACACCCTTGATGGTGATTTTGGCTTCATCCCGATTAAAGGCTATTCCGGACACAACCGGTGATTCCATAGCGACGTCCTCCTCCAGCGTGATCAGAGTACCAGGCCCATCCTGGAACGTGTGCAACACTCTTAAATTAACGTTGTATTTTCCGGCAAATTCCACGGCACGAATCTGCAGCACTTTTGAGCCGAGACTGGCCATTTCCAGCATCTCTTCAAAGGTAATCTTATCCAGTCGGCGAGCGCTATCCACCACTCGTGGATCGGTGGTATAAACACCGTCAACATCGGTGTATATCTGGCACTCATCGGCTTTCAGTGCTGCCGCCAGCGCGACGGCCGTGGTATCTGACCCACCCCGCCCCAGGGTGGTAATATTGCCGTCAACATCACACCCCTGAAAACCAGCCACAACCAGCACACGCCCTTCCGACAGATCATGCCGCATGCGTTCAGTGTCAATCTTTTTGATACGGGCTTTGGTGTGAGCATTGTCGGTAGTGATGCGAACCTGCCCTCCGGTATAAGACCGGGCCGGACAGCCTCTTTCTTCCAGAGCCATGGAAAGCAATGCGATGGTGACCTGCTCCCCGGTGGACAGAAGCACATCCATCTCTCTGGGTGAGGGTTGTTTCTGAAGGGTGGTAGCGAGCTCAGTCAGACGGTTGGTTTCACCACTCATGGCGGAAACGACCACAACGACGTCATGCCCTTTGTCCCTGAATCCTTTCACCTTGTCGGCTACCCCCTGAATGCGATCCAGATCGCCCACGGAGGTGCCGCCAAACTTTTGTACTAACAGCGCCATTTTTATTTCTTTCTTACATCATTGTGCCGAGTCAGGAATTTAACACGAATGGCCGTAGGTAAAAAGCCATCCTTCACGATCGATGCAGTCAGACAAGCCCCTACTGAAGCAGGGGCCTGGTATTCCAGTTACAGTTTCGCAGTCAGCCAGCCTGAAATGGATTCCAGAGCGGCTTGCAGATTTTCAGGTTGAGAACCACCACCCTGAGCGAAATCAGGTCGGCCACCACCTTTGCCACCGACCTGTTCTGCCACCATTTTCAACAGGTCACCAGCTTTTACCTTGCCGGTCAGATCCTTGGTGACACCAGCGGCCAGAGGAAATTTACCTTCTGCCGGTACGGCCAGGAAAACGATACCAGAACCCAGCTTATTCTTAAGCTGGTCAACCATATCCCGCAGGGATTTCGGGTCAACGCCCTCCAGTGCCGTAGCCAGCACCTTCACGCCATTCACTTCTACAGCCTTGCTTAACAGGTCTGCACTGCCAGCAGACGCCAGCTTCTGCTTGAGCTGCTGCATCTCTTTTTCCAGCTTGCGGTTCTGTTCCAGCAGCCCTTTAACCTTATCCAGAATATTGTCCTGAGAACCTTTCACCAGCGCAGCCACTGACTTCAGGGTATCTTCCAGGCTTTCCTGACGAACATCGGCATTTTGCCCGGTGACAGCCTCAATACGACGCACGCCCGCCGCAATGCCCGATTCGGCCAGAATACGGATGGAACCGATGTCACCTGTGCGAACAACGTGGGTACCACCGCACAGCTCTACAGAGAAGTTGCCGGAACCCATGGACAATACGCGCACTTCATCGCCGTATTTCTCACCAAACAGTGCCATGGCACCTTTGGCCTGAGCCGCTTCCATACCCAGCAGCTCAGTGGTGACTTCGGTATTGGCGCGAATCTGATCGTTCACCATACGCTCAATAGCGCGCAGTTCTTCTGGTTTTACCGCTTCAAAATGGGAGAAGTCAAAGCGCAGGCGTTCCGGGTCAACCAAAGAGCCTTTCTGGGCCACATGATCACCCAGAACCTTACGCAGCGCTGCGTGCAGCAGGTGGGTAGCGGAGTGGTTCAAAGCGGTGGCATGGCGTTTCTCAGCGTTTACTTCCGCTTCCACCCTGTCACCGACTTTCAACTCACCCGATAAAATCCGGGCAATATGCAGATGACTGTCGCCCTGTTTGAGAGTATCCAGCACCTTGATGGAACCGCCTGCAAACGTGAGGCTACCGGTATCCCCCACCTGACCACCGGACTCCGCGTAAAATGGCGTCGCTTCCAGAACAACCGTGGCTTTCTGGCCTTCAGAAACAGACCCGACTGCCTGCCCTTCGACAAACAGAGCTTTTACCGCTGAACCACCCTGCAGGGACTGGTAACCGGTAAATTCGGTCACACCGTCAACGGTCAGCTGCTCGTTATAGTCCATACCAAACTTACTGGCGGCACGGGCGCGCTCACGCTGGGCTTCCAGTGCCTGCTCGAAACCTTCGGTGTCTACCGTCAGTTCACGTTCACGGGCGATATCTTCAGTCAGGTCAACCGGGAAACCGTAAGTATCATAGAGCGTGAAGACCACTTCACCCGGAATCACAGTGCCTTCCAGAGTAGACAGCTTGTCTTCCAGCAGGCGCATGCCTTTGTCCAGAGTCTTGGTAAACTGCTCCTCTTCCTGCAACAGAATGCGTTCGATCTGAGCCTGGTTGTTTTTCAGTTCCGGGTAAGCGTCGCCCATCTCGCACACCAGGGAGCCCACCAGCTTGTAGAAGAACGTTTCGGTTGCGCCCAGCTTGTGGCCATGACGGCAGGCACGACGAATAATACGGCGCAGAGTGTAACCACGACTTTCGTTAGATGGCATCACGCCGTCAGAGATCAGGAAAGCACTGGAACGAATGTGGTCAGCAATAACCCTCAGGGAGCCAATCGTTGTATCAACGCCACCCAGTACTTTGGAAGCATCGCTCAGCAAGTTCTGGAAGATATCAATATCGTAGTTGCTATGGCCGCCCTGCAGAATGGTGGAAATGCGCTCCAGCCCCATACCGGTATCGACAGACGGTTTGGGCAGAGGGTCCATGGTTCCGTCAGCCTGACGGTTGTACTGCATAAAGACGATGTTCCAGATTTCAATGAAACGATCACCATCTTCTTCCGGCGTGCCCGGACGACCACCCCAGATTTGATCACCATGGTCGTAGAACACTTCAGTACATGGACCACACGGGCCAGTGTCGCCCATTTGCCAGAAGTTATCTGATGCGTAAGGCGCACCTTTGTTGTCACCGATGCGAATGATATTTTCAGCCGGTACGCCCACTTCATTCAGCCAGATGTTATAGGCTTCATCGTCAGCTTCATAAACGGTGACACACAGCTTTTCAGCAGGCAGGTTCAAGGTGCCGGTGAGGAAATCCCAGGCGTACCGGATGGCATCCTGCTTAAAGTAGTCACCGAAGCTGAAGTTACCCAGCATTTCAAAAAAGGTGTGGTGACGAGCGGTGTAACCAACGTTTTCCAGGTCATTGTGTTTACCACCGGCACGAACACATTTCTGGGAAGTAGTCGCCCGGCTGTAAGCCCTGTTTTCACGTCCAAGAAATACATCCTTGAACTGATTCATCCCGGCATTGGTGAACAGCAGGGTTGGATCATCGTGAGGCACCAGCGAACTGCTTGGCACAATTTCATGCCCTTTTTCCTTAAAGAAGTTAAGGAAGGCAGATCGTATCTCAGAGCTTTTCATACAGGTCTTCCGTCAGGGAGTTTCAAATAGCAATAATAAACCGGACATTATATAGAAGCAGACGGTAGAATCAGCAGGAAATATCAGTCTATGGATGTATTTTCTTTAAAGCCCCCTATAAATACGCACCTAGGGGCGCAGCATTCAATGTCTTACCGGGCTTTTGGCGGTTGGCTATTAGCTGCTCAGACAGCCAACCACCAAAAGCTAATAGCCAACAGCGGTATATTCTAACCTTCCGCTCCCCTTAGGGCCGCTCTCAATCAGAGAGTTTTCCAGTCAACTGAAGCTGTCGGTAATGATGGCAAAAGTCAGACACTGATTGTTGAAAGCTGCGGCAAGCTTCGGGCATACCGGCATTTTTCAGGATTTCCGCTGCCACTTCTGCGGTACAAAGGTGACCCGCCTGCTGATTCCTGCGCAAACTATAACCCGATGCCGGCACATTCTTCAGAGACATCAGAGGCAAAGTGTGCAGATAAGAGCTTTGTCGGTACATTTTCCGCGCCTGCTGCCAGGTCGCATCCAACAGAATAAACAGCTTGCCTGAGGGCGTTGCTTTTTCTTCAGTGACTTTTTGCTGATTAACCGCCTGCTGATAAATAGCGTAAGCCTCGGGCATCAACAAAAACGGTTGCCAATGCGGATCATCAAGCAATGCCAGCAACGCTTCTGAAGGCTCAACCCGGCTCCAGTTCACCACCAGTGTGTCCGGGAGCAGCGCCCTGACCAGTTTTCCGGTATTACTGACTTTGGCAAATTCCAGCGGATGGGTTAACAGGCAAAATCGATGCTGGCAACTAAGCACTGGCAACGATGAGCAAAAACAGCTGGACGATTCAAAACCACAGCGGGAACAACGGGACATGTAACAACTCTCAAATCAACTCGCTTTACCCCAGGCAGGCATTGATATGACTGGGCAAAAAGCCTCTTTGCGCCAGAAAGCGATAGACCTTCATACGATCTTTTGGTGAAAGCTTTCTTTGCTCACCGACTTTTTTAATTTTTAACCGGCTCGCTTCAGAAAACCATTGATCATCATCGTCAAACAGATAATTCGAAAACAGGCTTTGTGAAACGCCTTTCTGTATTAATTCATTACGGATACGTGCCGGACCATAGCCTTTATTGCTGCGAGAATAGACCCAGGCTTCGGTAAAACGTTCATCACTCTGCAAACCTTCATCAACCAGCTTTTGCAAAGCCTTTTCGATCAGCTCAGAAGGGAAGCGTTTTTTTAGCTTATAAAACAGCTCGGCGTAGCTGTGTTCGCGCCGGGCCAGCAAATCCATGGCTGCCCGGCGAACATCCTGCTCTGTCAACGCCTGTTCAGAGAGTTCCTGCATTATTCTGCTAACAGTGGTTCCTTACCCGCTTTTTCTGAATCTTCTTTCTCGGGAGTGGTATTCAGCAGTTCAGCCCGAATCTGAGCCTCAATTTCATCCGCAATTTCCGGATTTTCTGTCAGGTATTTGCAGGCGTTCGCTTTACCCTGACCAATCTTGGTGCCTTTATAGGCATACCAGGCTCCGGATTTTTCAACCAGCTTCAACTTCACACCCAGATCAATCACCTCGCCCATATGGTAAATGCCATGACCATAGAGAATCTGGAATTCCGCCTGTTTGAACGGAGGTGAAACCTTGTTTTTAACGACCTTGACCCGGGTCTCATTACCAATGATCTCATCGCCCTGTTTCACGGCACCGGTACGGCGAATATCCAGTCGCACAGAAGAGTAGAATTTCAGAGCATTACCACCGGTCGTGGTTTCCGGATTGCCAAACATCACACCAATCTTCATACGAATCTGGTTAATGAAGATCACCATGCAGTTAGTCTGCTTGATGGAGCCGGTCAGTTTCCGGAGAGCCTGGGACATCAGGCGCGCCTGCAGACCTACATGAGAATCACCCATATCGCCTTCGATCTCAGCTTTTGGCACCAGCGCCGCCACCGAGTCTACAACAATGACATCAACCGCTCCGGAACGAACCAGCATGTCGGTAATTTCCAGAGCCTGTTCACCGGTATCAGGCTGGGATACGTACAGGTCTTCAACATTAACACCCAGTTTACCGGCATACTGAGGATCAAGGGCGTGTTCGGCGTCGATAAAAGCACAGGTGGCGCCCTGCTTCTGGGCTTCAGCAATAGCACTCAGAGTCAGGGTTGTTTTACCAGAGGATTCTGGCCCGTAAATTTCAATAATCCGGCCTTTGGGCAAACCACCGATACCCAGTGCGATATCCAGCTGCAGAGAGCCTGTGGAAATGGCGGGAATGGCTTCCTGCTTCTGGTCACCCATTCGCATGACAGCACCTTTACCAAATTGGCGGTCAATCTGACTCAGAGCCGCTGCCAGTGCTTTCTTTCTGTTCTCATCCATTATCTGATCGATCCTCAGTGCTTGCCTGCGCAGGGCATGGCGAATATAAACGCTACACATACTGTATATTTAAACACTATATGTATATTTGTCCAGTATATTTATTGATTTAAGTCGCGGGTTATTGCAAAAGCCTGATCAGCCCGGACAGGGCAACCTCTACAGACTGCTCTCGCACCTGCTGCCGGTCACCTGCAAACCGGAAGGCTTCGGAAAAGGTTTTTTCCCGACAATACCATGCGATATGAACAGTGCCTACCGGTTTATCCCGGGTTCCCCCTCCAGGACCAGCAATACCGCTGATAGCAATGCTGACAGGAACATCCAGATTCATGGCAACACCACGCGCCATTTGTTCAACAACAGGCTGGCTGACCGCACCGTATGTATCTAATAGCTCCCGGGGAACATCAAGAAGCCGGTGCTTCATGGCATTGGAATAACTGACCACTGCCCCTTCAAACCAGCCGGAGCTGCCCGGAATAGCCGTCAATACCTGGCTGACCCAGCCTCCGGTACAGGATTCGGCAGTCGCCATTACCAATGACTGTTTGTCTAACTCAAGCGACAGTTGCAGAGCAAGATCGGATAATTTGTCAGTCACTACAACCTCCTGAGTTCTGTTGCGAAAGACAGTTATACTATGCCAGCTGTGGAGATAACAGAAGCTGTTTGGCTTTTGGCTTTTGGCTTTTGGCTATTGGCTATTGGCTATTGGCTATTGGCTATTGGCTGCTGGCTGTTGGCTGTTGGCTGTTGGCTGTTGGCTATTGGCTAACAGCTAACAGCCAACAGCTAACAGCCAACAGCTAAATTCAACTTATTAACCAGGCATTCCAGCTGCTCAAGATCCATGGCTTCACACAACTGCACAATATATTGACTCAACTCGTCAAAATCCGGACTTTCACCAAACGGCTTAACCCGCTCCTGCAGGGATTCCAGGTCCCCCATTTCAACGGCTTCACGAATGCACTGGGTAAACAACTCTCGTTTATCGCTGTTCAGTTTTGCAATCAACTCATCAAGATCAGTAGACAACACCTGTTTACTGCGAGTCAGTTTAAACTCAATTCCCAGCTGCCTTTCAATCAGTTCATACAACTCTGCGGCATCAAAAGGTTTACCAATAAAGCCATCAAAGCCTTTCATAAGCAGCCCTGAGCGAGCCTCCTGGCTGACACTGGCAGTGACCGCCAGCACCTTTATACGACGCCCATGGGGTCGTTGCCTGATACGACGCAATGCCTCAACACCGTCCAGTACTGGCATGCGAATATCCATAAGCACCATAACGAAGTCATTCTGATCAAGCGCTTCAAGTGCTTCGACACCATTGCAGGCCTGCTGCACCGAAAACCCCGGAATCTTCAGCAAACACGCCAGCATGTCACGATTACTTTCGACATCGTCCACCACCAGAATTGACTGTCCCTTCCAGCTTTCCGGCAGCTCTGGACAGTAGGAATCACGATGCACCCGGTAACGGCCCTGAAGTTCTTCAACATTTCCAACTTCCAGAGGAATAGAAAATTCAAAACAACTGCCTTTACCCACTTCACTGGATACGGTCAATTCTCCCCCCATAGCCGCAACCAGATGCCGACTGATTGCCAGTCCCAGCCCGGTTCCTCCTGCCATATATTCGGATTTCAACTGCCTGAAAGGTTCAAATACCCGCTGCAAACCTGATTCATCAATACCAATCCCTGTGTCCTTTACGGCAAAGTGCAAGCGTTCACCGTTCTTTTGAACCAGCATCCTGATCCAGCCCGACTTCGTATATTTCACTCCGTTACTCATCAGATTGATCAAAATCTGTCGTACTTTTATTTCATCTGCCACAATGACTGACGGTAAATCCGATGCAGATTCAATCTTTATGACCAGCCCTTTGCTGTTGGCTTTTTCCAGCAACATATTGCGCACATCAGCTAACATTTCCCGCAAATCCATAGTGACCGGATGCAGCTCAATCTGACTGGATTCTATTTTGGTCAGATCAAGAATGTCGTTTATTAAAGACAACAAATGTCTTCCACTTGATTCAATGGTCCGCAGGCTTTTCTCATGCCCTTCCCGGACTTCCCGATCCTGCAGTAACACTTGCGTGTACCCCAGCACTCCATTGAGCGGCGTCCTGAGTTCGTGGCTCATGTTGGAAAGAAACAAACCTTTGGCACGGTTGGCACGCTCAGCCTGTTCCTTGGCTTCCGTCAATTCACACTCTATACGCTTGCGCTCGGTAATATCCCTGACCACCATAGAAATCAGCAAACCATCATCCGTTTCCAGTGGATTGCTGGTGATATCAACAGGAAAGACCCGCCCTTCCCGATCAATGCCATGGGATTCAAAGCCCGTCAGGCAAAACTGTTCCCAGCTAACAGCACTAAGATCCCCCAGCAAAGGGTGAGCAGAACGGCAATTCAGTGGCGTTAGTAAACACAGAGGCATATTAACCAGCTCTTGCTGCTCAAAACCAAACATCGTTTCAGCCCGGCTATTAATCATACTGATAATGCCATCCGGCGTGGAGATAACCGTCGCATCCGGTGCAGAATCCAGCAAAGCCTTAAATTTACGTGTATCGTTAATGCGTTCGGTAATGTCGTTGGCCATACCTTCTATAGTCGAATAACTGCCTTTAACATCGAACATATCGCTCCAGAAAATTTCCAGACGCCGGTGCCGGCCATCGTTGTGCAGCACCTCCAGTTCAAAGGTAGAAGCATTGCCCGACAATACGCCCCGGAGTTGTTCCTTAAACAGGGTTCGCTGTGCAGCATCGACAATAAAACGATTTAAGGGGCCCAGGAATTCAACGGGTTTATAGCCCAGAATCGATTGAATGGATGGGCTCACATGGATGACTCGCCCCTGTTCATCCAGATTAAAATAAACGTACTGCCCCCTGAGTTTCTGTACCAGGTGCCCGATGTTATTCGCCCGCATGTCATGCAGCGTCTGATCCCGATCAGCCAGTTTCTCCAGCAGCTCCTGAAAACTTTCCGCCAGGCTACCCACTTCATCATCAGACATTTTGGTAATCACCGGGTAGCTCTGTCGGTAGGTGAAATCATCCATCGACTGTTTCAGCTGCGTCAACGGCCTGGTAATACGGTCGGAAACCAGGCAGGCGCAGGTAAAAGTAAGCAGCAGAGAAATCAGCATAACCAAAGCATCCACCTTGGCTTGCTCGCTGACCATGCCAAGAGCTACATCCCGCCGAATATGAGTAATCAGCCACCAGGGACCCGCCCTGATCGGGGCTCCAAAAAACCAGTACTCATGTTCTCGCATGGGAATCCAGGATTTGCGCAGAACCGGCTTACCTTTATCAATAACCTCTGACAAATCATCCCACAAACCCGGAGTCCCGTAGACCTCAAGCGTCTCAAATATCTTATGGTGATGCGACCTTCTCGCCGTTTTGCTGTCAGTGTGCAGATAATTCCCCTGCCGACTGATAATAGAAAACTTCGGTTGCCCCGTATGGGTGTCAATGACCCGAACCCTAAGATCACTGAGACAAACATCCAGCTTTAACACGCCAACTCGTCTGCCAGCTTTATACAAAGGCAGAACATGGCTGATGATTTTTCCACCGTTCTGTAGCGAGGCGGACTCTATCCATATTCCTTTCTGGGTGTCATCCACTCTTGGCCAGGCTTTTACCAGCAGCGGGCCGAAGCTTTCGACACCTTCCACTATCTTTATGGTTTGTCCATAGCGTAATGCCTGAACACCTTCCAGCTGACTGGAACTATGGTCATACCAGACAAGGCCAATGCCTCTTAATAAGGTGTTGCTTTGCAGCGTTTCCAGCAACAAATCTCCGGGAAGCCAATTCAGCCCATCACTGTCAGACCCGATCACACCCGCTACAATGTCAGCCTGCTGCAAAAGATTGACGATGTAAGCGTCAACCTCATTGGCATAGTGCCAGACCTGCTCTGTCAGGCGTTTGGCCACCGTATCCGTTGCATGGCGAATGGATAGATAAAGATGAATGCCAAAAATCAGGTTATAAAGCAGCGTGACAGGAACGACCGTAAAAAATATGATTTTTTTGCGAATTGAGAACAGCACAACTCAACGGTTACGTCATGAGAATTGAACGCTAAGAATAGACCATATTTCTACGGGTAAATCCTTCAAGCCCCTGTCTGCTAGTGGTTGTGCAAACTTGATCCTGCTTTGCCCTGTATAAAAGCCAGCACAGCAACCAAACCACCCACCTCGCCCATTAGCCTTTCCAATATAGAAGTACCCTCCCGGGCATAGGGTAAAGCGACTTCCCAGTGCGGCGCCAACAGCCCCTCTTTTTCTGCCACACATGACTGCCTGGTTTCATTTAGTTGTTTTTCAGGATTAAATTTTAAATCAAGATAGCGTATACAAATTAAAAAACCGGTGTTGCACTAAGATAATCACAGATGAGACGCCTGGCCAATCCCGCATCCAAATCTTCAACATACAGCCCGAGCAAGCCGGTAATGGGCAGTTCACCGATGGCTCCAACCAGGTACTGACCACCAATAAAACAGCGAATATGCTGCTGCTCAAGAAAGTCTTTAAGGCATTGGGCTTCGATGACGTTTTCCGGGCTGTATATTTTGATCATAACCAGGCCGTATCAAGGCTGTTTCAGATAAATAGAGTGTAACTGCTCTACCAGCTCCTTTGCTTTTTCCAACTGGACCGGTGTCAATTTATCCTGCAATGACTGCCGCTGTTTAATGGCTTTGCTGGTCCAGCTCCCCTGTTGTTCAGCACTCAATGCCGTCCACATATAGGCAGCTATCAAGTTCCTGTCGGTTCCCTCGCCCTTCATATAGGCTCGCCCCAGCTCCATCTGAGCTTCAGGATTCATCCCTTCACGCCCTCCGGCCTGCTCAAAGTACCGGAATGACTTGTTAATATCTTTCCCAATGCCGCCAAGACCATCGCGATAAGCCCGCCCTAACCATAACTGAGCCCGAGTGTTACCGTTATCTGCCAGTGGCTGCAACAGTGCTTTCGCCTGGTCAGAGTCCGCATTCTCCTGCCGTTGCAAAAGGTTGAGCCCGACCTCCAGCATCGCTGCCCTATCGACCGATTCAGCCTTCTCCATCAACGGCTGAAAATCTGAACCCAGGCCTGTTACTGAAAACAGCGTCAGACCTGCAAAGACACCACTCTGGCATTTCGTTTTTATAGACATTTTTTATTGACCTTACGGCTCTGCTTACTACGCTGAATTGCGGCCTGAACCATTGGGTGAATAATACGTACAATACCCCGGTAAAGCCACTATCGCCTGACCGGGCTTCAGGCTGGCGCATTACATTACGCCAGTTACATGGCTCCAGATAAACGGCCCCAGTTACAAAGTGGCACACGTTGACTACAGACCAATAAAAAAACAGGCTATATAATCCAACTGAGCCATTAACCTGACCGTAGAATAACGACCTGATGGAACGCTTCGACGAAATAAGACCTTACCACGATGATGAAGTGCGCCAGACACTGGACCGCCTGCTTCAGGATGCCGAGTTACTGCATCTGCTGTCACATCATCAGTTTCCACGCCTCTCCCAGTGGCTGGGTGGCATTATGTACTGGCTGACCGGACAAGGCTTAAGAACCCGCCTGAAAGGGGTCGACAATATTGATGCGTTGCAGAAAATCGTCGAGCCATACCTGTCCGATGTGATCGAGTCCAGCACCAGCCGCATCACCTATTCTGGCATAGAAAATCTGCAACCAGGCACCGCCTATACTTACCTGTCCAACCACCGCGATATAGTGATGGACCCGGCGTTTGTTAATTACGGCGTTTACAAAAACGGGATGAACACCGCTCGAATTGCCATTGGCGACAACCTGTTGCAGCGCCCGTTTGTCAGCGACCTGATGCGCCTCAACAAAAGCTTTATTGTCAAACGCTCCCTGTCGGGTCGCAGGGAAAAACTGAAGGCATACCAGACCCTGTCGGCCTATATTCATCACTCCATTGATAATGGCCATTCTATCTGGATTGCTCAGAGTGAAGGCCGGGCAAAAGACGGTGACGACCGGACCGACAGCGCCATTATCAAAATGTTCCACATGAGCCGGAAAGCGGCTGATACAGCGTTTTCAGAGAGCATTCGCTCTATGAACATTGTGCCAGTGGCTATCTCTTACGAGTACGACCCCTGTGACACGATGAAAGCCAGAGAACTGTACGAAACGGAAAAAAACGGCCATTACACCAAGTCTGAAGGCGAAGACATGGACAGCATCGTCAAAGGCATTAAAGGTCAGAAAGGTCATGTCCATATTGCCTTCGGTAAACCTTTAAAGGATCACTATGAGTCGGCTAACGAAGTAGTGAGTGAAGTAGACCGCCAGATCCATAAAAACTACCAGTTGCAACCCTCCAATCTTTTCGCCTGGGAAGCACTGAAAGACCAGCACGAGGGAGTAACCGTCCCTGGCCTTGAAACCCTGTTTCCCAACGAAGACCTCGACGGCAAACGTAACGCTTTCGAGCAACGACTAGCGACCACTAAGGACCATCACCGGGAGTGGCTGTTAAAAATGTACGCGACACCCGTCTTTAACCGCTATCTTTAACCACTATGCATAAACTGTGTTTCTTCGTACCTGCCTCTCATCTGGAAACTGTAAAAGACGCCGTCTTTAACGCCGGGGCAGGACACCTCGGCGACTATGACCGATGCTGCTGGCAGACACTGGGACAGGGGCAGTTTCGGGGGCTGGCAAACAGTACCCCGTTTCTGGGGACGCCCGGCGAACTGGAGTATGTTGGAGAGTATAAAGTCGAGATCATTTGCCCGGACGAGCAGGTTGAGGCTGCGGTGTCAGCCCTCAGGCAGGCTCACCCCTATGAGGAACCGGCCTTTGAAGTATGGCCCGTCAGACACTTCCCACGTGTCGGGACTGAGTCATAGCACTATTGTAATCAATATCCCCAGTGCGCTGGATAAACTCTCCCTGCCGCCGGTCGGAAAAAAAATATTCCAGCGTCTGGCGGATAGTGGTAAATGCCAGTTCGTCCCAGGGAATATCCTGTTCATCAAACAATTGCACATCAAGGCTTTCCTCACCGGCAGCAAACACGGGTGAATCCATCTCGGCCAGAAAGAAAAGCGACAACTGACCAACATGCAGCACATTAAACAGCGTATAGAGCTGGGTCACTCTGACCTCGGCACCGGCTTCTTCAACCGTTTCCCGAACAGCTCCCTGCTCAATGGTTTCACCCAGTTCCAGAAAGCCTCCGGGCAGGGTCCAGAGCCCTTTACGTGGCTCAATAGCACGTCGGCACAATAGAACTTTGTTGTCGTATACTGGCAGACAACCAGCGACGATTCGGGGGTTTTGATAATGAATCATGCCACATTCTGTACAAACGTACCGCAATCGATTATCGCCTGCCGGTATTTCCTGTCGAACACCGGCACCACAATGGCTGCAATAATTCACATTCCCCCCTCCTTCATCACTCTTTCATTTCACATTAAAACGAGGAGCTCTTGCTTGTCTATAGACAGAAACATAAAGCGGCATCATAAAAAACAGGACATTTCAAAAGACTGTGTTAGTATCAAAAGGTATCGCTGTAAAGCATCTTTTTCATATCACACAGAATGCGAACGGTAATTCTGAAACAAAGGTGTTTTGATTTTTGATGGGAATAATAACAAACACGGACCACTATCGCATTGATAACGTATGCTTAGAGATTTAGAACAAAGGTTCCAGAGTTACCCCTACAGAAGCCTGAATACCAACCTGCCACAAGCAGCCGTTCTTATTCCTCTGGTCAAACAAAAAACCGGCTTCCACCTGATACTGACCCGACGCGCTTCTCATATGAACACGCATAGCGGTGAAGTGGCCTTTCCCGGAGGGAAAAAGGACACAACAGATACCGACCTGTTATCCACCGCTCTAAGAGAATCCTGGGAAGAAATTCACCTTGAGCCACAGTTGGTACGCATCGTTGGACGATGCAGCAGTGTTGTATCCCGCTACGGTCTGGAAGTCACACCTTTTGTAGGCATCATTTCGCAAACGCCAGAGCTCAGCGCCAATACCGATGAGCTGGACAGGATATTCACTGTCCCTCTGGAGTTTCTGCTGAATCCAAAGAATCTGAAAACCCACCTATGGCAAATGAGCGACCACACTTATCAGATGCCTTTCTTCAGCTATGGAGAATACCGCGTCTGGGGATTGACGGCCATTATGCTGGCTGAATGTCTCAATATCGGTTTTGATGCCAGCATTCCACTGGATGTTCCTCACTTCGACAGTGATTATGGCCTGCGCCCCCGACAACCAGTAAAACCATCGGTTTCTCAGTCCTGATCTTGAAGCTGTTTCAAAGCAAGTTGTGATGACTTTCCAGAACTTGCTTTACTGTGTGATGTCGCAAAAAGTTCGTTTAACACTAAACTTGTAGCCTGTTAACCCGAACTGATGTAAACACTATGAACGCTGTTCAATTCTTCAGGTTCTTTTGGTTATTGGCGCTTACATTAGCACTCACTCCCCCTGCTGCTTTTGCGTTGCCCCCTCATAACACATGCGCTAATTCCATGACGAGCCTTCATATCCTAGGCCAAACTGACACATCCGATGATGAATACGACAAAATGCAAAACGACCGATCTGAAAAGGTTGGTCTGGCCTTATCCGGTGGCGGCTCACGCGCCTTAGTTTTGCTTGAAGCCCTGAGCAGGTTGATGCAGCCCCCTTACAGAAAACATATTTCCCGAGCTTCAGCCTCATCCGGCGGTGCATGGGCCATTACCTCAACATTTATGCAAACTTCCGATAAGTTTGAAACTTTTCTGGGCTCGCCATGCAGTAACCTTGAGCAACTTTACTGGGACGACACGGAAAAAGAACCCGGAACTACGAACATTGCCAAAATAAGCCCTAAACGTCTTGCCAGCGTCGCTCAACGTCTGGACTATAACTCCGCCTTCCACTCATTTTTCTGGCCTTTGAAATTTAAAATCCCTCCCTTTCCCGGATACCCTGGATGGAGTCACTATCTGTCACAAGCATTGTTAAAACCGTTTGACCTGAATGCCTCCAGCAAATTTACTCACTCATCATTTCCAAGCCTGAAGAACCGGACTGAACTAATTATCAATGCCTACCTGGAAGGCCGTAATGATGAAAAAATACCTTTTGAAATGACGCCAGAAACCGTAGGTGGTGCCAAAACTGCCTTTAAGGAAGGGGCATTTACATTTCCACCCTGCGGATTTAACAGGGAAATGCCACCCCAGGAGCTGAAATGTCTGAATGGATACTGTTCGATTAAACTGGGCGAAGGGGAAGGGTTGAATGTTGCAGACGCTATGGCCACCACGGGCGCAAATTATATTGACACATTCCCGTTCTACATCAAGCTCAAGGGATTATTTTCATACCGCTTATTTGCACCACGCTTTGCTTATCCGGAGATTGACGAACAACATAAAACGGTCAAGTCATCCACCCGAATCTTTGCGGACAGCGGTAACGAGGATTTTGTCAGCATCATGCCATTACTGCGTAGGGGCCAGAAAAAAATCATAGCTTTCGTGCATACTGGTATCCCGTTAAAAAGAGGTCAGTCTGGCATCATAGGAATGGAAAAAGTCATTCCCGCTTACTTCGGAATTGTGCCTGATGAATCTGCAGAAAAAACAAATTACGAGGAAGATACCCGCGAAAGCCAGGATTGCAGCATCCTTAGCTCAAGAAACAAAGTGTTCGCCAGCCATCACTATCAACTACTGGCCGAAGGACTATGGAACAAAAAAGAGATCGGTCAAGCCATTGTCTACAAGCAAGAAAACCTGACTGTTTTAGAAAATAACTGTTACGGCATTCCCGGAGGTACAAGCGTTGATATAGTCTGGATATACAACGATGTACCAAAAGGCTGGTTCGACAGGCTACAACCTGCGCTCAAATCAAAAATAGAGAGCGATGAGTCATTTAAATTATTCCCTCATTACGGCTTTAAAGAGCTGCATCTGTCGCCTCCCGTTGCCAATATGATGTCAGCACTGGCGAAGTGGACCATCGAAAACTCAGAAGACCAGTGGGGGACATTTTTTCGAACAAAATAGCCATACAAACCAGCATGCAAGAAAAGCGAAGGTCTGGCTACTTCCAGACCTTCGGTAAGTTATAAAGCAAGGGTGAAATAAACCTGCGGAATTCACCCTGATTCAGAACTTTCTGTTTCTGGATAGCCGTATCACTATAGTGAAAACGTGTGTGCTATTAATACCATTAACACGGGAACTGTCAGCAACAAGGAGATTCCCACACCAGAAGCAGCATTGCTATAATGCCAATCCACATTGTGATAGATATCAACTTCTCGAATTTTTGTTAACAGATTAATCCTTGAGCCATCAATCCCATACTTTAATAAATGGCCACCTTCATTATCGTAAGAAATATGCTCTGGTTTCAGACTGAGATTCAGCACTGCCACAACGCGCTTGCCTTTATCCTTTATAAGAATCTGGGAAGCTGCCAAATCTGGCATTTCCGTTGGAATAGCCTCATTCGTATTTTGACCTTTAGTTGTTGAGCTGCCGCTAAACAAATAAACGGTAGGGCTAGCTGAAATTTCCGAAGCCGTAGTTGTGTCGGTAGTTGCATAGGCAGTTGTATCAGTAGTTGCATCAGTAGTTGTATAGGCAGTTGTATCGGTAGTTGAATCACCAGTTGTATAGGCAGTTGTATCAGTAGTTGCATCGGTAGTTGTATAAGACACACTGGTTGTTTTTGGCATGGAAAAAGATGTCATTGCTTCGTCAGGTTTCCATACGACTTCAACCGTATAACTTTCATCGGCATTCAGCATTAGAACTGGCTTAAAGTTTTTTTTGCGAATGCTGACTAAAGGTAAGGTTGGAGCAATAGTTGGCTTCAGGGTATAGGTATTAACAAGATCACCCTCGTCATCCTCATAATAACCTACATAGATATTCGAAGAATCAGGGTCGTTAACAAAGAGCAAATGAAACAGCTTTCGCGCCAGAGAACTTCTGAGCGAAAACAATAAAAAATTCGATGGATTTTTCTTAAACAGGACTGTAGATGTAATTTTGGCTCTATGATGATTATTCCGAATAAAGCTGGGAACTGGTGTTATTCTGAGAGAAGTGTTCTTACTGGTAGTTAGAGAGTAACCCTTACCGACTGGTTCTACTTTAAGCTGTTTGCCTGCTGATTTGATATATTGCCTGACGCCAACAAAAGTTCGATAGGTACTACCCGACCAGTGACTCTTGGGATGTCTGCCCCCAGACGAGTGGCTCTTGTAGCCGCCGCTCTTATAGCCACCGCCGCTACTCCTGCCACCGCCCCCGCCTCTACCCCCCCCTACTCCACGAGCCTCTCGTTTGACCCTGTCTGTCAGGATGTCAATATCTTCATTAAAATCATCAGGCGCTGAATCAATATCCTCACTGAAGAGCATATCAGGAAGATCCGGTTCGAACTCTTCAGCGTGAACCCACAAAGAAAAAGAAAGAGAAAGAGAAAGTATAACGCCAACAAATGCAAAAGTGCCTTTCAAGTGCATTCTCATCTTGAATCCTATATAAACTTCGGAAGTATTGACTTACCTCGCTTATCAGTCAGATTTTATTGTCCATCTGAAAAGCTCAACGAAGCATAGCAGCTCTATTTTTGAAGGGATGAAAGAGTAGTCAATTTGTCTGGCGTCTTTTCAGATTTGAACAGCCCCGCAGAAATGCGGTGTTCGTAAATCAGATGTATGATTCAGTATATCCCACTGTTAAGGCATATCAGCCTCTTTCTGGCCAGAGGCTTATGGTTTCACAATGAAACTCAATGTGGCGGGGAATGGGTTGCTTTAAACATTCAGAGCTTCCAGATCACACGATAAGGCATAAAACCTAACTTACGCTTGAATCGCTTCAGGTTCTCACTGGCACCATAATATTTATCGTAAACATAATAGACAGTGTGAGGGTAATGCTGGTAACGGTATTCAGCGATACCTGAAAAAAGATAGGGCACCAACCCGTCAGATTTGTATTTATCATGACCAAAAAACGTCGCATTCAGTAGCATTTCCCCTGCCACAAGACAGCCTGCGTAAGCCAATAGCTTATCGTCCTTCAGTACGCCAAAATACGGATAATCATGAACATTGGTCTTTGAAGGAGGGTTTCTTATAGGCTTTAACTCACCCTTGAGCAACTCATCAGGCATTTTTCCCTGGCGCACCGGGGTCGACTGGTGAATTTCCTGAATATCAGCAAGATAATCGTTATAGTTTATTTTCTCAAACCGGTAGCCATTTCGAATCGCTTTTTTTATATTGCGGCGGGCTGAGCCTTCAATGCTTTTTAACCATTCTTCATGACTGTCCGGAAAAGGATTAACCGCTACGCCATACTCAAGAAAACCGACAAGTGGGAATTTAGGGTGAGGTCGTTTGGCATCCTTGTAAAAGTCTTCAGCCACTCTCTGGAAGAACGGGTCATTATCAGCACCCGCTTGCTCTCCCATCAAATCAATAGTGATCTTCGGAATCTGTCTCGCTTCATTGACCATGTTCCATATTTTTTTCAAATTCATAACAAGACCCTCTTTCATCCTCAGGACTCATAGGCGTCGATGGCTTCACCAAATCCCAGTTTTTCTATAGCTCTCAGCATGGGCTTATTGGTGACTTGAGTATCAATATAAAACGTCTCATAACCTTTGAGGTACATGGCATGAATGGCATGGCGTATTGACCGTGTCGCCAGATTTCTGCCCCGTAGTTTTTCTTCAGTCCACACCGAACCAATAACAACGTCCCTGTCCGAAACGGAGTAAAATCGACAGAACCCGATAGCCAAAGTGCCACAAGCAGCCACAGAGCCTTCAACTGAAAGATAATAAAAGACTCTGTTGCCCATAAAAGACTTAAGGAATGTTTTGACGGATTCTTTCAATCCAAAGTGTCGGAAAAGAGCCATAAAGTTCAATAAAAAAGCGCCCGGAGAGTCAATTAAAGTAAAATCCTTACTGCCTTCCGGGCATTTGTAGTCCTGCAACCGCTCATCTGACAGTGACAGCTTAAAGATCAGTTCCCGCATTATCTCACCTGGCAAAGCGCTTTTTCATCTTATGTATCTGCCAGAGAGGAGGTCGCTTTAGGGGTAACATTTTTTGCTTTTCGCTGTCTGGCTACTTCCAGACCTTCACCGACTTCACCCGGTTATCCTTCACCAGCATGATTTCCAGCTTATAGCTTCCGACTTTAAGACAGACACTGGAATCAGGAATGGTTTCCATCTCTTCAGTAATCAAACCATTCAAGGTACGGGCTTCTTCCGTCGGTAAAGTCCAGCCCAGCGCCCGGTTGATATCACGCAGCGACGCCGACCCATCAATAATATAAGTGCCATCATCCTGAGGCGTAATATCCTGGCTGCTGTCAGACACGTCGGTGGTAAAGTCGCCAACAATCTCTTCCAGAATATCTTCCAGTGTGATGAGTCCGAGAATATCACCGTATTCATCCACCACCAGCGCAACCCGCTCTTTGGTTTGCTGGAAATTAAACAGCTGAGTGTGCAAAGGCGTGCTTTCCGGCACATAATAAGGCTCGATGGTTTCCTGCATCAGCGTTGCCTTATTGACCTCTTCCTGACTCAGAAGGCGGGCGACCTTGCGCATATGCAACATTCCTACGATGTTGTTCACATCACCCCGGAATACCGGCAGCCGCGTGTGTTGAGTGTCGTGTAGCTGATCAATGATATCTTTAATATCATCATCCAGATCAATACCCACCACCTCATTGCGCGGCACCATAATGTCATCGACCCGAACCTTTTCCAGGTCCAGAATTCCCAGCAACATACCACGACGTTTCTGAGGCAGTAACATACCAGGGTCGTTCACCAGGGTACGCAGTTCTTCTGCATTCAGCTGGTCCTGACTGCTTTGACCCGGCTTAATACCAAAAGGCCTCAGCAACATACCGCAAATCCAGTTGAGCGCAACCACTGCCGGATATAACAACTTCAACAATGGTGCCAGAACAATCGATGCAGGGAACGCCACCCGTTCAGGAAACATGGCAGCCAGGGTTTTAGGCGTCACCTCACCAAAAATCAGAACCACCAGCGTCAAACCAAAGGTGGCGATAGCGATACCGCTGTCGCCCCAGATACGCGTTGCGATCACGGTAGCCAGCGCCGAAGCGAGAATATTAACGAAATTATTGCCGATCAAAATCATCCCGATCAGACGATCAGGACGATCAAGCAGGCGATGGGTTCGTTTGGCTGCGCCATGGCCTTTACGCACCAGATGCCGCAGGCGATAGCGATTAATCGCCATCATGCCGGTTTCAGAACTGGAAAAAAAAGCAGAAAACAGCAGCAGGACAATAAGAATGCCCACCAGAACACTCAGGGATGCTTCACTCAAGGGGGATAACGCCTCGTTTATAGATGATTTAACCGGTCTGTATTTTAACGTCGGAATGACAAAAAATGCAGCCCTGCCAGAACTGACTATTCAGGTATTTGTCAGCAACAATTCAACAACCAGGTGCCAGCCAAAGTAGGCCACCATCAACATGACCAGACCAGCAACCGTCCAGCGCATGGCGGTCTGACCTCGCCAGCCATAGAGTTTCCGTCCAATCAAAAGGATGACAAACAACACCCATGCCAGAATCGACAGAATCGTTTTATGGAGAATACGGGTCGCAAACATATCATCCATAAACAAAAATCCAGACACTAACGCCAGCGTCAGCAGAATCAATCCTACCGCGACATACTCAAACAGCAATTTTTCCATGGTTTGCAGAGGCGGCAGCGCCTGCATGATTTTACGGCGATTGTGTTGTTTAAGCTGCCGCTCCTGATAGGAGAGCATTAATGCCTGAAACGCTGCCACCATCAAAATTCCGTAAGCCAGAACAGACAGTAGTACATGGGTCACCATCATAGAGGGCGGTCGCCAGACAATATGGTCAACCGGCGCCAGCCAGGCCAGCAGCACCGTTAACAGAGTAAAAGGAAGAATCAGCAGAAAAAGGCTTTCCGAAGGCTTGCGCAGGCTGCTGAACAGCACCACCAGGGTCACCATCAGAGAGCTCAGGGAGGCTATATTAAACAAGCCCAGGTTGATGCCATCCGGCCCGTGCAGCAAAAGATACAGGGCAACCGCCTGAAAAACCGCCCCGGCAGCCGTTGCAGCCAGCACCATTTGGCGAGACCCGGACTGGCTGAAGACCCTGCGTCCCTGAGTCACAGCCCCCAGACAATAAAACACAAACGCCCCGATACTCGCCAGCATAACATTCATTTCGCCCGTGACACCCTCAACCATGCGGTATTGTTATCGGGTGAGTGTGTCACATGTCAGGATAAGACTCAATTAACAGGACTCTGCCCCTTTCAGCCCAAATTTGGATATAATGCACAACAACTTGCTTCACACCTTCTATGAGTCACCTTCTTAAACAGTGGCTCCGGGAATACAGAATGTTTGAAAATTTAACCGAACGCCTGTCGCAAACGTTAAAAAGCGTCACCGGCAAGGCCAGGCTGTCTGAAGACAATATTAAAGAAACCCTGCGCGAAGTGCGCATGGCGCTGCTGGAAGCGGACGTTGCCCTGCCAGTGGTCAAAGAATTCATTAATCGCATCAAGGAGCGTGCGATTGGTCAGGAAGTTCAGGCCAGCCTGAGTCCCGGCCAGGCGTTTGTCAAAATCGTTCAGGCTGAACTGATCGAGGTGATGGGCGCAGCTAACGACGAGCTGAACCTGTCGACCCAGCCTCCGGCAGTCATCCTGATGGCCGGTCTCCAAGGTGCGGGTAAAACCACTTCTGTCGCCAAACTGTCCAAATTCCTGAAAGAACGCCACAAGAAAAAGGTCATGGTGGTGTCTGCCGACGTCTACCGTCCGGCTGCGATCAAACAGCTCGAAACCCTGGCCGGTGAAGTCGGCGTTGGCTTCTTCCCGTCCGACATCCAGCAAAAGCCTGTGGATATCGCCAACGCTGCGATTCAGGAAGCCCGCATTGGTCATTACGACGTACTGATTGTCGATACCGCTGGTCGTTTGCATATCGACAGCGAGATGATGGACGAGATCCAGTCTCTGCACTCAGCCATCAATCCGGTAGAGACTCTGTTTGTGGTGGATGCCATGACAGGTCAGGACGCAGCCAACACCGCCAAGGCGTTTGGTGATGCCCTGCCACTGACGGGTGTCATCCTGACCAAGGCAGACGGTGATGCCCGTGGTGGTGCAGCCCTGTCCGTGCGCCACATCACCGGCAAGCCCATCAAGTTTATCGGTGTTGGTGAAAAAACCGATGCCCTGGACCCGTTCCACCCGGATCGTATTGCTTCACGAATTCTCGGTATGGGTGACGTTCTCTCCCTGATCGAAGAAGCAGAGCAAAAGCTTGATAAGAAAAAAGCCGACAAACTGGCGAGCAAGCTGAAAAAAGGCAAAGGCTTCGACCTCGAAGACTTCCGTGACCAGCTGCAACAAATGAAGAAAATGGGCGGTCTGGCTGGCGTGATGGACAAACTGCCGGGCATGCCGGGTATGCCTGGCAACATGCCTGGACAGATGGACAACAAGGTGTTTGTCCAGATGGAAGCCATTATCAACTCCATGACTCCGGCTGAACGCGCCAATCCGGACATCATGAACGGTTCCCGTAAAAAGCGTATCGCAGCAGGCTCCGGCACCCAGATTCAAGACATTAATCGCCTGATCAAACAGCACAAGCAAATGTCCAAGATGATGAAAAAGGTGTCCAGAAAAGGCGGCATGAACAAGTTGATGCGCGGACTGGGCGGCATGAAAGGGCAAATGCCAGGCGGCATGGGCGGCATGATGCCACCGGGCGGCGGTAAGAAGTTCCCTTTCTGATCAGCCAGAATGTTCAGGGTGAGAAAGCCGGGCATAAAATCCCGGCTTTTACTATGAAAATACAATCTGCGCCACGCCTCAGTTTACAGGCTCCAGTCTGATTTCTACGAGCTTGAACGCCCCCCCGTTACTCATCTGCTCACTATTTGAATCCACATAATCTGGAATCATACTGACCGATCTTTTGTATCGGATATTCTTTCTGAAGTTGTTAAATCCGGGCTTGGCAAAGCGGATGGCAGCCGAGTAGAAATTTATATTAACGTGGTTTTCAAGAGGTAGTTTCAGCAGTCCGGTCAAACGGGTCTCATATGGCTTGCCGGGATTTTCCCCAGGCGTGACAGTCAACGTTAAAGAGGATGTGTCAAGCTTCATATCGTCAGGTAATGTCTCTTCAAATTTTTTGTCGACCTTATTTAAAACACGTCGAAAGGCTAACCATTCCGCAGCCACCAACTTTATTTTATCGTCAGTGAATTTCGAAGGGTCCTTCTGGTCTGAAAGAGTCAGGCTGTAATTCATTGCCCCGGAGCCTAAATCATCTTGCTTGCTGAGCTTTGAGGTTTTGAAGGGTATATAGTGAACCTCACCATTCTGGACTTCCTGAAGCTTCAGAACCCCCCGAAAAAAAACTCCTTCAAGCTCACCGCCGGAGTGGCTGGCATTTTTATTCCTGAGTAGTGAGTCATCAACACAGAATTTCTCGATATCAGTGCCGACAGTATCGGATTTATAACGGATATAACTTGCAAGATTATAAGATTCAATGACAGAAATCACCGAAGCCGGGCTATCAAAAGCTCTAGCACCTTTAATCCTGTCATGGCAATATTCCTCACCACATACCACTTTCTCGGGGTTCCTGCCCTCAAAATAATCACAATAATCCGTATAATATTCCTTTGTCTTCCAGGACTCCAACTCAGAGCTGGTCGGCGAGCTGCCGCCAGATAGCGTCGCACAAAAGGCATTGCCGGAAAAAAAGGCCGAGGCCGCAATCATAAAAGGTAGAGAGACTGACTTCATCAGAACGTCACCACAAGTAACTAAGGGAATACTTACCGGTTCAATCGACTTGATATCAAGTCACAAACGATAATAGTTCGCATTCAAGTATTTGCAAACGGCATTTGTCGTTTGCCCCGTATCATCGAGTGCGTAGGCTGGGAAGAGTGCAACGTTTATGCTCTCCCAACCTACAAGTCAAAAGTAAAATAATGAAACGATGTACTAATCGGACTGCCTTATTGATGAGTCAGAATGACTGTTAAAGATCGCCGCTGCTTTCTCTCGCTGTCGCTTAGTAAGGGAATTCCAGACGTAGTCACACTCAACACCGTCTTCAAGAATACACCTTCCAAAGTGTTCAAAATGGGAAAGCCGCGCATAAACCCCTGGTTTTTGCCGCTTTGCACAGCGATCACCATGAGTAACAATACCAATCAGATACGCTTCTGCTTCTCCGGTTTTCGGATTTATTTTATTTTGAAACAGAGGGCCACCGCTGTCCCCATAGCAGGCATCTTTTTTATGCAGTACATTGCCTGCGCAAAGCTCAGAATCCGATAAACTGATAAGCCCCCGATCTTTATAGGGATTATACAATTCATTACATACTCTCCCAGATACCAGATTCAGGGAAGCGCATTGCAGACGATCCGGGTCAACATCCTTTCTGGCTTCTTTGCGCCCCCATCCACATACGTCTGCTTCAGGCTTTGTTAACTCGATGACATGGTCAGAAATATTGCTCCAGTCAATCTTTACCGGGGTGATATTGTCGACCGGCTTATCAAGCAGGATAAAAGCAATATCATTACGATTGCTCTCGTCCTTGTAGTCTGGATGACGCACATAGAGACGACTGGTTCTTACCATCACTTTATCTTCAGCAGTGTCCAGGAAAGAAATTTTGACAAATTTGCTCAACGCCTTTTCTTTGTTGCCATCCAGACAGTGCGCAGCCGTCATGGCCCAGGAACGATGAACCAGAACAGCAGAGCAACTAAAGTCTGACGTCTCCGCGTATTTTTTTATCTTTAAAACAGAAGGCAGAACGCCAGTTGAAACAGAACTCTTCAAAAAGGGAGTGGGGTTGGGGGTGGGGGTGGGAGTTGATAATGAAGACGGACTCGTGGTTGATAAAGCAGGAGCCGGTGAAGTTGCCAGTAATTGTGCTCGATCCCTCCTGCTTATCTGCTCCAGACCTGCCAGCCAGGGATAACGACTCCAGTTTGCAGGCTGTCCTCCAACAACACGCCGAACTCTGTGAGATGAATCTGCCGCTTCTTCTGTTACAGAGGAAAGAGCTGCGCTGTCATCAAAATGTACTGGTGCTCCATTCCCAGCTGTGGAAACAAAAAACAAGCCAGCCAGAATACAGGACAAATAATCTTGCCAACCGGTTAATACGGCATATCTTCTCATAATTAAAACCATACCTTTCATCAGTTATGTAGGGGCTAGGAGTCTATGCCAGCAAAAAGCAGGTATCAGATCATTTTGTTATTGAAACGGTATTTTTTTATCTTTCACCCTTCAGCTGCATTTTGCCGTCCTCTTTGCACCATTAATAAACCACTTCTGGTTGTCAGCATTGATTTTATTCCTTAGAATATGCGCCCTTTGCGATGGGGTTTACCCGTCATGGTGTTTTGTAGTTGCAGAAAATGCTTATTTCATAAGCAAAAGAAGCAAGCCAGAATACCGATGCAAAAGTTGCCGGACCACGATTACAGGAAACCCATTCCATGGTAACAATTCGTCTCGCTCGCGGCGGTTCCAAGAAGCGCCCATTTTACCACCTGACCGTAGCTGACAGCCGTAAGGCTAACAGCGGCCGTTTCATCGAGCGCGTAGGTTTCTTCAACCCTACTGCCCGTGGTCAGGAAGAGCGTCTGCGTGTAGACAACGAACGTGTTGAGTTCTGGCTGGGCCAGGGCGCAGGCATGTCCGATCGCGTAGCCCAGCTGGTTAAAGAAGCTCAGAAAGCTGCTTAATCCGCTGTTTGAAGGAATTTACCAGTGACAAAAGCTGCAGTTGAAGCATCCAGCAAGGGTCTTGTGACTCTGGGAAAAATCACTGCTGTATACGGGATCAAGGGTTGGGTAAAGGTGTATTCACACACGGACCCCATGACCAACATTCTGGATTACAAGCACTGGATTCTGGATCACAATGGTCGCCAGCAGACCATTGAAGTCGATCAGGGCCGCCGTCAGGCAAAGGGCCTGGTCGCGCACATCGCAGGCTGTGATGACCGGGATATCGCCCGCCAGTATTGTGGCGCCGAGATCAAGGTACACGCCAGCGAGCTGCCCGAGGCCGCCGATGATGAAATTTATTGGCATGAACTCGAAGGGCTGAATGTCATCACCCGCAGCGATGCAGGCGAAGACCTTCTTCTGGGCAGAGTCAGTCACCTGATGGAAACCGGAGCCAATGATGTTCTGGTGATTCGCCCCTGCCGGGGCAGCATCGACAAGTCCGAGCGCCTGGTGCCCTGGCTGGTCGATCAGGTGATTACAGAAGTGAACCCTGAAGCAGGGTTCATTCGGATTGACTGGGATCCGGAATTTTAACCCGTTATGGAACATCAAAACGATGACGCCATAACGGCAGATATGTGGTTCGGTGTGGTCACACTGTTTCCTGAAATGTTTCGCGCGATTACCGATCACGGTATTTCCGGGCGAGCCGTTAAAGAAGGCAGCGTAGCGGTAGAAACCTGGAATCCCCGGGACTTTACCCACGACAAACACCGGACTGTGGATGACCGACCTTATGGCGGTGGTCCCGGCATGTTGATGAAAATTCAACCTCTGCGTGACGCCATCCATGCAGCCAGACAGGCTGCTGGAACCGATGCCACAGTGATATACCTGTCTCCCCAGGGACGCCCGTTAGATCAGGCAGGGGTTCAGGAACTCGCCGCGAAAAAGCGGATCATTCTGGTAGCGGGGCGGTATGAAGGTATTGATGAGCGCGTAATCAACAACGAAATCGACGAGGAATGGTCGATTGGGGATTACGTATTAAGTGGTGGCGAACTCGCCTCCATGACCCTGATTGATGCAGTATCACGCTTTGTACCGGGCACCCTGGGTCATAAGGATTCCGCCCAAGAAGACTCCTTTGCGGACGGCCTTCTTGATTGCCCGCACTATACCCGTCCGGAAGTTTTCGAAGGACAGGCAGTGCCGGAAGTTCTGATGTCAGGCAACCACCAGCGGATTCGCGAATGGCGCCTGAAACAGTCTTTGGGCAGAACCTGGCTGCGACGCCCTGACCTGCTTGAAGGTCGTGAGCTGAGTGGCGAGGAAAAGAAATTACTCGCTGAGTTCCAGCGTGAACACAGTGAAGCCAGCAAGGGGTAAACCCCTTACTTGGCGGAAATCTTGACTATCGGGAGCAAAAGTTAAAATGAGCAAGAACAGAATTATTGAAGCGCTCGAAAACGAGCAAATGAACAAGGAAATCCCTGCCTTCGCACAGGGTGATACCGTTGTCGTACAAGTTAAGGTTAAAGAAGGCAACCGTGAGCGTCTGCAGGCGTTTGAAGGTGTTGTTATCGCTATCCGTAAGCGTGGCCTGAACTCTGCTTTCACCGTTCGTAAAATCTCCAGCGGTGTTGGCGTTGAGCGTGTATTCCAGACTTACAGCCCACTGATCGACTCCATCACTGTTAAGCGCCGTGGTGACGTTCGTCAAGCCAAGCTGTACTACCTGCGTGAGCGTAGCGGTAAGGCTGCTCGCATCAAGGAAAAGCTCAAGTAAGATCGCTTTGATCCCGGCTCAAACCGGGACCAGAAAAATCTTTATTTATTGTTCTGACAATCCGGCAACTTTTGTTAGACATCAAAAAAAGCGACTTCGGTCGCTTTTTTTATTACCAACATTCAGAAGCACCCCTGCATACCGGTAAAACTACAAGCTCGGCAAAAAAGAGGTAGTAAATGGATAAATATGACTGTCTAAAAGCTTTTTCAGCTGGTTTGCATTGATGACAGCATCAACGTCTGTCTGCCGGTTCAAAAGCCATTGAGCTCTTTCCCTAGCCTCGTGCCACATGCCTTTTTCATAGAGGCAGTACCCTTTGTAAAGCTGCAAACTGTCATAAATGAGTGGAGCGGACAATAGCTTACTGTCAAAAGCGTCAGCCGCATCTATACACTGATCAAATGCCCCTTCCCCATAGAGACAAATCACCTTGTAAAGCCTGGCCACAAATGAAGTGCTACCATCTTCATGCTGAATAGAATTCTCAGCGGCAACCCGGCATTGCTCAAACTGCCGCAGATGAGCCAGGCTTACGGACTTCGATTCCCAGGCACTTCGATGAATATTTCCGATATCTGGAAACTTCAAAGCGTTATCCGCAGCTATTATGCTTTCTTCAAATCGCTCCAGCCTTGTAAGCCCGATGGCCATGCTCGTATAGGCGGTGCCATGGGTGCCATAGCTACTGTCAGTGTCAGTCTCAGTGTCAGGATATTCCAGAACTTTATTTGCCAGTTTAACGCAAAGGGCAGAGTCTCTCACGTTACAAGCCATGACAGATCTTATAAGGTATGACTTTCCGTGACTGTTATTAATATTGGGTTGCTGTGTAGCCATTAACGCAGCATAAACGCTTTCATGAAATAATCCCTTGCTGTAGTAATCGTATACTTGATCTATGTACGAAGTTCCACAATCCCCTGACACACACAGTTCGTTTTGATCACTTTCCATTGCCGCACCTTGCAAGGCGAACAATAAAAAAGACAGAGACAGCAGAGATCGTGACAGGTTTTTCAGCATATCAGATACCTTTTTAATTTATACAGCTTTTAATTTATAGGGCTTTGCTTTTTATTAGTGGAGAGTTACGGTTTAGCCAATGAACCATTATTGACCAGTACTGAAAATCTGCTGATTTTTTTAATGAGCGACACCTGGAACGTTATTATTTGTCCGCATTTGCCTGCCGGCACAAAATTCCTATACCATCCACTCAATACACCAACCAGTCGAACCAATGCCTGCACCGCCTCAAACTAACGAACCTTTTACACCATTTCTTCAGCATCTCTGGCTGGAAAAAGGTCTGAGTGAGAATACCCGTTCGTCTTATCAACGTGACCTCAGACAATTTCAGGAATGGCTGCAGGAGCACCAACAAAAAACGGTGACTGAGGCAACCCGGGACAACCTCAGTGACTACCTGGCCTGGCGCTATGAGCAGCGCTACAAACCTGCTTCAACAGCCCGATGCCTGTCGAGCCTGCGTGGTTTTTATCGCTTCCTGCTCAGGGAGGGTGAGCTGGACAGGGACATCACGGCCAATATCGACCTGCCCAGACAAGGACGCTCACTCCCGAAAACCCTGACCGAATCCGATGTCGAAGCCCTGCTGAAGGCGCCGGACACTGACACGGCACTGGGCCTTCGTGACCGCTGCATGCTGGAGCTGCTTTACGCCTGTGGTTTACGAGTGTCAGAACTGGTAACTCTGACGATCGATCAGATCAACCTGCGGCAGGGCATTGTTCGAATCAGCGGCAAAGGTGGCAAAGAACGCTTAAGCCCAATGGGAGAAGAGGCGCTGACCTGGGTTCTGGAATATATGAAATGCGCCCGCCCCGGGCTGCTCAACATTAATGACAGCCCGGTCATGTTTCCGGGACGACGGGGCCAGCCCATGACCCGACAGACCTTCTGTTATCGGATCAAACACCACCAGCAGACAGCAGGCATAACAGCGGATGTTTCCCCCCATGTGTTACGTCACGCCTTCGCTACCCACCTGCTTAACCACGGTGCCGACCTGCGGGTGGTTCAATTACTGCTCGGACACAGCGATCTCTCTACCACCCAGATTTACACCCATGTCGCACGGCACCGGTTAGAAACACTTCACGCAAAGCACCACCCCCGGGGATGACAAAGCCTCAACAGCGGCTAAACTTCTGTGCCATACAATCCGATCAAACCTATTAGCAATAATGATTTAACCAACAACACTTTAACCAACAACAATCAAACCAGCCAAAAGGCCTGGATCAAAACAATAGCAACGAGGAACCCTCATGCGGCATAGCGCACTACTCCTTCTGGCTGGACTGATAGCCACACAGCCCCTTCTGGCACAAGATGAAACGGCTAAAAAGCCAGAAACAACGGCTGTTGCCCCTTACGACAAAGAGCTGGCAGAAATCCGTCAGGCGATAGAAATCCAGCTGAAGTCCCGTGACCCTAATATTCCTATCGAACGTGTCGAGCGAACCGAATGGCCAAATGTCTACATGGTCGTTCTGACTGGAGGACCGGTGCTCTATACCAGCCAGGACGGTCGCATGGTTCTCAGGGGCGATATGCTGCGACTGGAAGACGATGGTGGCATCACCAACATAACGGAAAGTGTTCGTAATACCGCCGTAGCCCAACAGCTGGACAAAATAAACCCTGCGGATATGATCACCTTCAAGCCCAAAGGCAACGTTAAAGGTGTCGCTTATGTGTTCACCGACGTTGATTGCGGTTACTGCCGAAAACTCCATCAGGAAGTGCAGGCAATGAATGATCTGGGTATAGAATTGCGCTACCTGGCCTTCCCGAGGGGTGGAGCAAAATCCCCGGCCTACAGCAAGATGGTCAACGCATGGTGCGCAAAAGATCGTAACAAGGCCATTTCTGATCTTAAAACCGGCAAAGATATACCAACCACGGCTGTTGCCAATGAAGGCGCACCACAACCGGAAGGCTCCTGCGGCGCACTGGTCGATCAGCAGTTTCAACTGGGGAATAAGCTTGGCGTCAATGGCACGCCGGCCATATTTCTGGAAGACGGCAGGGCTATTCCGGGTTACCGCCCTGCTGCCGAGCTAGCAAAAATCATGGGTATAACCAGCACTTCACCAGCTCTCCCCGAAGCCTCTCAATAATCGATAATTGCCCTGCACAACTAGCAGGGCAATTTTATACCGCACTTTCTTAAGGGTCATATGGTCAATATCGGTGAAACCCTCCAGACAAAATGGAGCCTCCTGAACGAAGAAAGCCAACAAAAAGTCCTGACGGAAATAAGAGCCCTTTATCAGCTCCTTGCAACCTTTTCATCGGAAGAACTGGCTACGATACTGGAAAGAGAAAGCTCAAAACTAGAAACCGCCCCGAAAATTGAACACCTTCAAACCCTGCATGAGGCAATCCACAAGAATTACCGGACACTGGCAGCCCTTCTGCAGCCCACTGAATCCGTCATCAATCAAATGGACAACTTACGTAAGGCCCTGCGCGCCAGAATTCACCTGTTGGAGTTAAACCAGCTGGAAGGTCTCCATAAAGCCAGCGACTCCAGCTGGGCTACCTGCAACGAGCGCACCTGTCAAGACCCGAAAAAGATCAATCAAAACGGTCTTGCCGAACAGTTTGATAAAGATATTCTGAGAAGCTCCAACTTTGCCATTTTCAACAGCGAAGGACACTTGCAGTTCCATTCCGCAGTGAAAAATCATGAGTGTCAGGAGGAAGATACTGAAAATAAAAGTGAACGCTTCAAAAATGAATGCCAGGAGCAACTCATTAAATTTTGCGGCGGCTACCCCGGTAAAATGCTGGCCGTAGTGTCCGACCTGACCTCTCAGACCCCATACAACCTGCTCTACAAGACCTTTAATGATTTGATTACAGAGCAGTTGGGGCCAGGCTGTTGGATCGCCCCGCAGGAACGCAAGATAGAAACACGTTTGCTGCCACAACCAGACGGCATGCTGAACGTTGAGTTAACCCTTTCTTTCACCGGCTACAAATTGACCAGCATGAACAAGGACAACAACTATCAGGTTGATCAGCCCGTACTGATCAAATCCAGCATCACTCTGGATCCAGAAAGACTGGAAGAGCGTAAGCTGGACGATATTGATCTGCGCCTACTCGCTGCAACCCGCTGCACTAACATAGGGTGACTCTCTTACTTTTGTGACAAGACATAAGTACCCAGCCCAATAAAATCTGAAATATTATAAAATTGTCGTCTATAGTTTAGGTAGGATGCTATCTGAACTATATTTCGACTATGTGCTTTTTAGTCAGCCTGGCCTTGTATCATGAAACTTCACTCCAAAGTTAAGGTTATCAATAAATACAAAAGCCCCCGGGAACTCGAAGATGATTTGTACAACATAATCAATACCGTAAAAGGAATGGGCTATAGGAAAGAGGATGTCGAAATGCTTGAAATAAATTTGAGGATGAATTTTCCATTGTATATCCGCAGACAGCTTCAGGAGCTATTTGTTGATAATTTCGCAAAAAAAATACCTGTCAGGGCAGCTCACTATATCAGTCGTGACCAGTTCAGTCCTGACCCCAGCCTGTTAAGCAGACTGGCTATACGTATTGTCACATTGAGCCACCCTATCTCTGTTATCGTTGCATCAGACACACTGATTTTTTTATTTAATAAGCAGTCTATATGGGGACACCAGATCACTAAACCCCCATTGTTAAACAAAACGTTAGACAAAAGCATCATCAACGTTGATTTAACTGAGCCATGATCTATATGAGGTAGTGACAAAGCTCGCATCAGCCCGGTATTTATAGCTATAATCACCCCTTGCGTTCTACAAGCCAAAATAATACAGCTCAGGAAGTAGGTACTGTATCGATCCAGGCACTACAACAATATTCTTTCAGACTTCCTGCAAAATTTCATAACAACAAACTGTCCATTGACAACCAGCATGATTAAGAGGGTGAAGCACCTTGAAACCGGTTAAGGTAGGAATATGCGGTCTGGGTACTGTTGGCAGCGGTACCTTCAATGTATTAACCCGTAACACCGAAAGCATTACTGCCCGAACTGGCAGACCCATCATTATTGAGCAGGTAGGAACCCGTCGAGGCAACCCAGCTTGCGACACTAGCCGTACATCTGTGACCACCGACATCTTTGATGTTGCGCACAATCCAGACATTGATATCGTTGTCGAACTGATTGGCGGTTACGATGTCGCCAAAAAACTGATCCTGACAGCCATCAGCAATGGCAAACACGTTGTGACTGCCAACAAGGCCCTGATTGCCGAACATGGCAATGAGATTTTTCACGCCGCCCGGGAAAACAATGTCATTGTCGCTTATGAAGCGGCGGTGGCCGGAGGAATTCCGGTTATCAAAACCCTGCGTGAAGGCCTGGCGGCCAATGATGTGAACTGGCTGGCCGGTATCATCAACGGCACCGGTAACTTTATCCTGACCGAAATGGGCGACAAAAACCGTCCGTTCGAGGATGTACTGAAAGAAGCCCAGGCACTGGGATACGCTGAAGCCGACCCAACCTTTGACGTCGAAGGCATTGATGCCTGCCACAAACTGTCCATTATGGCCTCCATCGCTTTTGGTATACCGCTGCAATTTAACAAAGCCTTTACCGAAGGCATCAGCCAGGTAACACCGGGCGATATTCAATACGCTGAAGAACTGGGTTACCGCATCAAGCATCTGGGTATTTCCAGAAAAACCGCTAAAGGCGTTGAGCTTCGGGTACATCCAGCGCTGATCCCTGCCGACCGTCCGATGGCCAATATCAATGGCGTACTCAACTCCGTTGTCATCAACGCTGACGCTATTGGCGAGACGATGCTGGTTGGCCCGGGAGCAGGCGCAGAACCTACCGCTTCTTCCGTTGTGGCAGACATAATCGACATTGCCCGTAACCTGGAAACCCCTCAGTCCATGCCTTTCCCACTCGGCTACCGCGTGGATGCCATGCAATCGACAGAAGTACTGCCTGTCGATGAAATCGAGTGCGCTTACTATCTGCGTATTCACGTAGACGACCACCCGGGGGTCATCACGGCACTGAGTTCCGTACTGGGGGAATACAAGATAAACATCTCAGCCATGACCCAGAAAGCCGCCCGTGAACACGACCAGCATGCCGACGTAGTGATTCTCACAGAAACGATTAAAGAGTCGGTCATGAAGCGGGCTCTGATAAAGATTGAAGCCCTGGAAGAAGTACAGTCACCGGTTGCCCATATTCGTGTCGAAGCGCTTTCCTGAGCAGCCTGTAAGCGAGGGCGTGATAACGGATCACGGAGGAAAACATGAAATATATTACAACCCGATCCAGCTATGGTCAGTCAAAAGCTGAGACAAAAGGCTTTCAGGACGTACTGCTGACTGGACTGGCCAGCGATGGAGGGCTTTATATACCCGCTGAACTGCCGCAGTTCTCAAAAGAAGCCATCCGACAACTAAGAGGACTGCCCTATAACGAGCTGGCATTCACGATCATCAAGCCTTTTGCAGGCGGCGAAATTGACGACACTACACTGAAACAGCTGATTGACGACAGTTATAGTACAACAACGGGTTTTGAACAGAGCAGCTTCAGCCATCGTGCAGTTGCGCCCCTGCACCAGATTGGTAGCAACGAATGGATTATGGAGCTGTTCCACGGCCCGACCCTGGCATTTAAGGACTTTGCCCTGCAACTGCTTGGACGACTGCTCAACCATGTGCTGACAGAACGTGGCGAAAAAGCCATTGTGCTGGGTGCCACCTCCGGTGACACCGGTTCGGCGGCCATAGAAGGCTGCCGTCATAGTGATGCCCTGGATATTTTTATCCTGCACCCTTACCAGCGGGTTTCAGAAGTCCAGCGTCGCCAGATGACCAGCGTACTGGCTGACAATGTTAACAATATTGCGATCAAAGGTAATTTTGATGACTGTCAGGCCATGGTGAAGCAATCCTTTGCCGACCAGTCATTCCTGCCAGACAATACACGACTGGTAGCCGTTAACTCCATTAACTGGGCGCGCATCATGGCGCAGGTGGTGTATTACTTCCATGCCGCACTGCTGCTGGGAGCCCCGGATCGCGAAGTCGCCTTCTCGGTTCCCACCGGCAACTTTGGCGATATCTTTGCCGGTTACATTGCCCGGGGCATGGGTCTTCCGGTTGGCAAGCTGGTTGTCGCTACCAATCAGAACGATATTCTGCATCGCTTCTTCAAGGATAACGATTACCGCAAGCAGCCACTGGAACACTCTCTGTCACCGAGTATGGACATCATGGTGTCCAGCAATTTTGAGCGACTACTGCTTGATATGCTGGGACGAGATGGAAACCGGCTGGCACAACTCATGGAAACCTTCCAGAGTACCGGCAAGTTGCAGGTGCCAGAAGCAAACTGGCTGGAAATCAAAAACCTGTTTGAAAGCTGTCGTACTGACGATGCCGACACCTGCTCAACCATTGCACAGCTGCACAGGGAAACCGGCTATCTGGCTGATCCTCACACCGCCATCGGCGTACGGGCATTGCAGGAACTGAACCTTGACCCCCGGATGCCCAAGGTGGTTCTCGCGACAGCGCACCCGGTAAAATTCCCGGATGCTGTGGAAAAAGCAGGCCTGCAATCACCTTCTTTGCCTCCCCACATGAGCGACCTGTTACAGCGCGAAGAACGTTATAGCGTACTTGAAAACGATCTGCCAGAACTACAGGCTTTCATCAGGCAGCAAACCCGTCACGCATAGGAAACCAGGCTGCTGGCTGCTGGCTGTTCATACAGCCATCAACCAACTGCTAACAGCTAAGGGAAGTAGCGGTTAAGAAACTACCAACTTGGGAACAGCAGCACAGAAAGCACTATAATTCACCGTGTATTTCCCGATGTCAGTGATTTCCAGAAACAGGCTTATGATTTGAACCCGGAACATTAATGGCAGCAAAAGAGGTTATGGCATGCCAAATTTTAGATGTTCAGAATGTGGCAGGAACTGTTCGAACCACCAGGGACTCACCAAACACATGCGAACCCATACAGGCGAAAAGCCATATAGCTGTGATGTCTGTGGAAAAAGTTTTGTCGAGCAGTCTAGTTTAAGCAGGCACAAGCGAACCCATACAGGCGTAAAGCCATATAGCTGTGATGTCTGTGGAAAAAGTTTTGCCGATTCGTCTAATTTAGCCAGACACGTGCAAAGCCATGCAGACGTGAGGCCACATGTTTGTGAAACCTGTGAAAAAGCATTTAAACGGAAGGGGGCTCTCAGTCAACACGCGCGAACCCACACAAGACAAAAGTTTCGTTGCCCAGCCTGTGGAGCTGGTTATGCAGGACAATATGAACTCAAGAAACACATAACACGACATCACTCAGCCCCGAATACGCCTGATATAACCGTATCCACTCATGCGTCCGCCGGAGTAACCACAACAACACACTCTTTTAACTCTGGCCCGGGCTCCTCCGAAACAACCAGCGTAAGCTATATCAGGTCACCTGATAAAGAAAGGCCACCGGTTCAAGTGGTTACTAATTTAACTAAGTCAACAGAGACAATCATGGTCAAACAATTGGATGGAAAATTTATTGCAACTACTCAGCCCCGGGCAGAGACTGACCCCCGTAATTCTTCATCGCAATAAAGGAAGTGGCACAGAAAAACACCCCATCGTCACCCCCGCGAGCGAGGGGACTCACTATTCGTGGTAGATTACCGTTTTCGCCGGGAATGACGGAGCGCTGGTATATTCTACAGTACTGCCTCCCTGACACCTAACAGCTAAGAGAAGTAGCGGTTAAGAAACTACCAATTTAGGAACAGCAGCACAGAAAGCACTATAATTCACCGTGTATTTCCCTATATCAGTGATTTCCAGAAACAAGCTTATGATTTGAACCCGAAACATTAATGGCAGCAAAAGAGGTTCTGGTATGCCAAGTTATAAATGTTCAGTATGTGACAGGAACTGTACGACCCGCCATGGACTCATCCTACACATGCGAACCCATACAGACGACAAGCCATATCGCTGTGATGTCTGTGAAAAAAATTTTTCCCGGTCGTCTCATTTAACCAGGCACATGCGAACCCATACAGGCGAAAAGCCATATCGCTGTGATGACTGTGAAAAAGATTTTGCCCGGCAGTCTACTTTAACCCAGCACATGCGAACCCATACAGGCTTAAAGCCATATAGCTGTGATGTCTGTAAAAAAGCATTTAATCATAAGGGCAATCTCAGTAGACACACGCTAACCCATACAGGACAAGAGTTTCGTTGCCCAGACTGTGGAGCTGTTTATGCACGACCAAATGAACTCAAGAAACACATAACACGACATCACTCAGCCCCGAATACGCCTGATATAACCGTATCCACTCACGCATCCCCCGGAGTAGTCACAACAACGCACTCTTTTAACTCTTGCCCGGGCTCCTCCGAAACAACCAGCGTAAGCTATATCAGCTCACATGATAAAGAAAGGCCACCGGTTCAAGTGGTTACTCATTTAACTGAGTCAACAGAGACAATCATGGTCAAACAATTGGATGGAAAATTTATTGCAACTACTCAGCCCCGGGCAGAGACTGGTGAGTAGACCGGCGGAACTTCCCCGCCAGCCCCTCGTAAAACGGTACGTGAGCCTCTCGACTCATACCGCTTCCATCAGGCAGACTTCCCCACTTACCGTAAGCCCACTTGGGTGATACCTGGCCTCCCTTGGGTATCACTTGCTGAACCCCAATTTTGTGCGTTGTCCTGTTTTCATTAAGCACCTCATCCAATATCTTCAGGTTGTCGATATACGTGAAACAGGTTGCTGGCTACGTCCTTTACAGGCATCCAGACAAGATCCTCTTTTCAGGCTCACGAGCAAGATCCATCACATATCGTTGGGTGTTACTGAAAACTGCCTGACGCCGCCCCTTCGCTCCACTTCCATTACAGAAGCTTCAACACTACTACGAACGGCTCCGCCCCAGTGCGCAGCATCGGTACTCAAGCCCTTGTGGGTTCGCCACCTGGGAGTCTCCCTTAACATCCGCACGACTGGTTCCCGCATTTCCATAGGGAAGCCCAGTACAGAGTCATGCCTTCTATACGCCGGACACCGCCTACACAGCATTCGGAATTCACCTGCAGGCTTATCACTGAGGAGGAATCGGCCCCAGCTTTCGATGTCGAAAGAGAACTTTACGACGCCTCAACGAAGATTCGGGTTTACTCATCTCTCTGTACAACACCTGACGAATCATTGTTCGCCTTTTCCTCAACGCTCACGACCATCACTCTTAATGACAGCCGCTTGAGGTGGTTTGAAGCCTGTTTCCGACAACCGACTTCGGCGGACCTACCGCCATCTTCTCCTATAGCTTCGACACAAATCAGACAGTTCATCCTTTAACCTTCTGTTGTGTGCTACGGCACACGATCCCCGTAATTCTTCATCGCAATAAAGGAAGTGGCACAGAAAAACACCCCATCGTCCCCCCCCCCGCGAGGGAGGGGACTCACTATTCGTTGTAGATTACCGCTTTCGCCGGGAATGACGGAGCACTGGTATATTCTACAGTGCTGCCTCCCTGACACCTAACAGCTAACAGCTAAGGGAAGTAGCGGTTAAGAAACTACCAGCTTAGGAACAGCAGCACAGAAAGCACTATAATTCACCGTGTATTTCCCGATGTCAGTGATTTCCAAAAGCAGGCTTATGATTTGAACCCGAAACATTAATAATGGCAGAAAAAGAGGTTCTGGCATGCCAGGTATTAAATGTAAAGAATGTGGCAAGGAGTGTCGGAGCCGCGCGATACTCATCAACCACTTGCGAACCCATACAGGCGAAAAGCCATTTAGATGTAATGTCTGTGAAAAACGTTTTGCCGAGCAGTCTGGTTTAACCAGACACATGCGAACCCATACAACAGGCGAAAAGCCATTTAGATGTGATGTCTGTGAAAAAGGTTTTGCCGAGCAGTCTGGTTTAACCAGACACATGCGAACCCATACAGGCGAAAAGCCATATAGCTGTGATGTCTGTGAAAAAGGTTTTGCCGAGCAGTCTGGTTTAACCAGACACATGCGAACCCATACAGGCGAAAAGCCATATAGCTGTGATGTCTGTAAAAAAGCATTTAATCATAGGGGCAATCTCAGTAGACACACGCTAACCCATACAGGACAAGAGTTTCGTTGCCCAGACTGTGGAGCTGTTTATACACAACAATATAGACTCAAACAGCACATGGAACAGCGTCACTCAGCCCCGAATACGCCTGATATAACCGTATCCACTCACGCGTCCGCCGGAGTAATCACAACAACACACTCTTTTAACTCTGGCCCGGACTCCTCCACAATAACCAGCGTAAGCTATATTGGGCCACTTCTTGATGAAGAAAGGCCGCCGGTTCAAGTAGTTACTAGTTTAACTAGGTCAACAGAGACAATCATGGTCAAACAATTGGATGGAAAAGTTATTGTAACTACTGAGCCCCGGGCAGAGACTGATCCCCGTAATTCTTCATCGCAATAAAGGAAGTGGCACAGAAAAACACCCCATCGTCACCCCCGCGAGGGAGGGGACTCACTATTCGTGGTAGATTACCGTTTTCGCCGGGAATGACGGAGCGCTGGTATATTCTACAGTCTGCCTCCCTGACACCTAACAACTAAGGAACTAAGGGAAGTAGCGGTTAAGAAACTACCAGCTTAGGAGCAGCAGCACAGAAAGCACTATAATTTACCGTGTATTTCCCGATGTCAGTGATTTCCAGAAACAGGCTTATGATTTGAACCCGAAACATTAATGGCAGTAAAAGAGGTTCTGGTATGTCAGGTTTTAGATGTTCAGTATGTGGCAGGAACTGTTCGACCCGCCAGAGACTCACCATACACATGCGAACCCATACAGGCGAAAAGCCATTTAGATGTGATGTCTGTAGAAGAGATTTTGCCAATGCGTCTAATTTAACCACACACATGCTAACCCATACAGGCGAAAAGCCATATAGCTGTGATGTCTGTGAAAAAGGTTTTTCCAAGACGTCTGATTTAACCAGGCACATGCGAACCCATACAGGCGAAAAGCCATATGGCTGTGATGTCTGTAAAAAAGCATTTAATCATAAGGGCAATCTCAGAAGACACACGCTAACCCATACAGGACAAAAGTTTCGTTGCCCAACCTGTGGAGCTGGTTATACAGGACAATATGAACTCAAGAAACACATAACACGGCATCACTCAGCCCCGAATACGCCTGATATAACCGTATCCACTCACGCGTCCGCCGGAGTAGTCACAACAACACACTCTTTTAACTCTGGCCCGGGCTCCTCCGCAACAACCAGCGTAAGCTATATCAGCCCACATGATAAAGAAAGGCCACCGGTTCAAGTGGTTACTAGTTTAACTAAGTCAACAGAGACAATCATGGTCAAACAATTGGATGGAAAATTTATTGCAACTACTCAGCCCCGGGCAGAGACTGATCCCCCGTAATTCTTTATCGCAATAAAGGAAGTGGCACAGACCCCCCCACCGTCACCCCCGCGAGGGAGGGGACTCACTATTCGTGGTAGATTACCGCTTTCGCCGGGAATGACGGAGCACTGGTATATTCTACAGTGCTGCCTCCCTGACACCTAACAGCTAACAGCTAACAGCTAACAGCTAAGGGAAGTAGCGGTTAAGAAACTACCAACTTGGGAACAGCAGCACAGAAAGCACTATAATTCACCGTGCATTTCCCGATGTCAGTGATTTCCAGAAACAGGCTTATGATTTGAACCCGAAACATTAATGGCAGCAAAAGAGATTCTGGTATGCCAAGTTATAAATGTCCAACATGTGGCAAGGACTGTTTTACCCACGAGGGACTCACCAAACACGTGCGAACCCATACAGGCGAAAAGCCATATCGCTGTGATGTCTGTGAAAAAAAATTTTCCCAGTCGTCTCATTTAACCCAACACATGCGAACCCATACAGGCGAAAAGCCATATAGCTGTGATGTCTGTGGAAAAAATTTTGCCCGGCGTTTTACTTTAACCACACACATGCAAACCCATACAGACGAAAAGCCACATAGCTGTGATGTCTGTGGAAAAGCATTTAAACGGAAGGGGGTTCTCAGTCTACACACGCAAACCCACACAGGAAAAAAATTTCGTTGCCCAGACTGTGGAGTTGGTTATACAGAACGATATAAACTCAAAAAGCACATAGAACAGCGTCACTCAGCCCCGAATACGCCTGATATAACCGTATCCACTCACGCATCCGCCGGAGTAGTCACAACAACACACTCTTTTAACTCTGGCCCGGGCTCCTCCGAAACAACCAGCGTAAGCTATATCAGCTCACATGATAAAGAAAGGCCACCGGTTCAAGTGGTTACTCATTTAACTGAGTCAACAGAGACAATCATGGTCAAACAATTGGATGGAAAATTTATTGCAACTACTCAGCCCCGGGCAGAGACTGATCCCCGTAATTCTTCATCGCAATAAAGGAAGTAGCACAGAAAAACACCCCATCGTCACCCCCGCGAGGGAGGGGACTCACTATTCGTGGTAGATTACCGCTTTCGCCGGGAATGACTTAGCGCTGGTATATTCTACAGTGCTGCCTCCCTGACGCCTAACAGCTAACAGCCAACAGCCAACAGCCAAAAAAGCGGATAGCGATAAACTCAACATTTATATTGAGTATCCTCCCTCAATTCCGCATCATTAACCAGATCACTGTCCTGCTTTCCGGCTATCATGCAAAAACAGATTATCCGTCGAGACGTTACCGAACTACTGTCTACTTCCCTACCCCCTCTGCTGGCACGCGTATACGCCGCCAGGGGTATTACCAGTGAAAACGAAATAGCACGCCAGCTGAAGGGGCTGCACCATTACACTCACCTTAAAGATATTGAAGTTGCCGCCCATCTCCTGGCCGATGCCATCGTCGAACAGAAGAAGATTCTGATTGTTGGTGATTTTGACTGCGATGGCGCCACCAGCAGCGCCCTTGGTGTACTGGCTATCCGCGCCATGGGCGGACAGGTGGATTATCTGGTTCCCAACCGTTTTGAATACGGCTATGGCTTAACCCCTGAAATAGTGACAGTGGCGGAATCTTATCAGCCACAGGTTCTGGTGACGGTTGATAACGGTATTTCCAGCCTTTCAGGAGTAGCCGCCGCCAGAGCCAGGGGCTGGCAGGTGGTTGTCACCGACCACCACCTTGCCGGGCGGGAGCTACCTGATGCCGATGCGATTGTGAATCCAAACCAGCCCGACTGTCCATTTCCGGGCAAAAACACGGCAGGTGTCGGCATTATCTTTTATGTGATGTGCGCCCTGCGCACCGAGCTGAACCAGCGCGGCTGGTTTGACCATCATCCTGCCTTCAACCCTTTCGAGTTACTGGATCTGGTGGCGCTCGGCACCGTTGCAGACGTTGTCAGCCTGGATAAAAACAACCGTATTCTTGCCCATCAGGGGTTAGCAAGAATTCGTGCCGGTCATTGCCGACCCGGTATCAAGGCATTAATCGACATATCCGGGCGCAGCCAGTCCAGACTGGTCGCCAGTGATCTTGGCTTTGCCCTGGGACCGAGACTCAATGCAGCCGGGCGTCTGGACGATATGTCCACCGGCATTGAACTGCTGCTCACTCCACACATTGAGCAGGCCAGAGAGATAGCCTCCGAACTGGACAGCCTGAATCGGGACAGAAAGGATATTGAGACCGGTATGCAACAGGAAGCTCTGGCTGAACTGGCAAAGCTCAATCTGGACAAAGAGACTGAACTACCCTGGGGGATCAGCCTGTATCAGCAAGGCTGGCATCAGGGCGTTATCGGTATTCTGGCTTCACGGATTAAAGATAAGCTACACCGCCCGGTGATTGCCTTTGCTGCGGCGGATAATGGTGAACTGAAAGGTTCTGCCCGCTCTGTCAAAGGCCTGCACATGCGCGATGCCCTTGATACCATTGCCAGAGAGCATCCGGAACTGATCATCAAATTTGGCGGTCACGCCATGGCTGCCGGATTAAGCATTAAGCAGGATGGATTGACTGCCTTCTCGGACTGCTTTGACAAAGTCGTCCGGGAACAACTGGATGCCGACGCCCTGGAGGCGGAAATTCACACCGACGGCACTCTGGAAAACCATGACTTTACCCTCCAGACTGCGCAGATGCTCAGAGATGCCGGCCCCTGGGGACAAAGCTTTCCCGAACCCTGCTTTGATGGCCGGTTTCAGTTAATACAGCAGCGACTGGTGGGGCAGAAGCACCTGAAGATGGTATTAAAAATTCCGGACAGCGAATTTTATCTGGATGGGATCGCTTTCAATATCGACCCTCAGCTCTGGCCGAACCCTGCTATCCATCGCATCCGGGCAGTCTATAAACTGGATATCAATGAGTTCCGGGGCCAGCAGTCCCTGCAATTGCTGGTCGATTATTTTGAGCCTGTGGCCTGACTCTTTAGCCTGAAAAGGCGATTAACCGTATCAGCCAGCGTTTGCATAACCTGTTTTTTACTCTACCCTGATGGGATCAGGACACAAGTAAAACGCTGGCTATAACAATGACCACAACAACAAACCGAACAAAAAATCTGGCTCCACTGATTATTCTGCTGCTCTCCCTTGCCCTGCTGATACCGGGCATTACACAGCCATTAATCACCCTGCAGGCATCACTCAGCCACCAGGCCCTGGTGGAAACCGGCAAAACCCTGGTAGAACAACAGGACATGCACCCGGCCATGAAATCCATGGCCAGCCAGTTTCTGGGTAGTCTGAGAGTCAACGGTGATAGCCTGGTTTACGACAAAACCCGCAGTATTCTGGGAACCGCTCAAGACCTCTGGCAATTTGGCTATCGCTTTGTGGCCATTCTTATTCTGGTATTCAGCGTTGTTATACCCGCCATAAAATCCATCCTGCTAATCGCCGCCTGCTTTTCCCGGTCATCCGGCATCTTGCTTAAAGCCAATGCTGTCTTAAGCAAGTGGTCCATGTCGGACGTCTTTGCCATGGGGGTGATTATCGCCCTGCTGGCAGCCAATGCCGCCTCGTCGGAAAGTGCTGCGGTCAACTTCAATGCACAGCTGCACAACGGCTTCTACTGGTTTGTTGCCTACTGTCTTTTATCCTCTGCCGGTTCACAGCTTCTGACCAGAAATAGTTATGAGGTAAACTGACTGTCGCTGTGTAAATTCCAATGTAACCGACTCTATGAACTAGACTTCTCTTCGTGTCATCAAATGATGACGTTTTACTTCTACAAAGTTCAGTTCAAGGAGTCCAGTTTATGCACACTCCTAGAGTGCTGTCTGTTTTTACAGCGTTTTTTGTATTCATACTCGTATTCATACTCAATACGGCGTATGGAGGGTATTCTTATGAAGGCAAAGTTGATAACGGTAAGGGCGAGAAAACGACAGCTTTTAAATTATCTAGCGGAATCAATGGCGTCATAATAATCACTGGATACACTCCAGAAGAACCAGACACTCAAGCAAATGCAGCTGATAATGAAGAAGAAGCAGGGAATGAAGAAAAAAAAGCAGCAGCATCCTCCCCGGAAGAACCTTCAAGTCAGGAAGAAGCTGATCAGGAAAAAGAAGAGCCTGATAAAACTGCTACACCTGAGACAAATGAAGAATCTCCGCAGAATGCAGCCAGCCGGGCATTAAGCTTTTACAGTAACCAGAGCTTCACCATCACACCGTTAGCTGCGGGAGGCTGGTTTTCTATCAGTGCGTCTGCCAATGCAGACGGAGAGGGAACGTCGACCAGTTCTGTTTATCTCCGCTTCAGTACCACCCAGGGAGAGCAGGCTCCAGATTATTCACTCCTAAATCGTTCATATAGTCATTTGACACAAACCGATTCATCTGACGTCAACCGGGAAGCAACAAGAACTCTTGCAGCCACACTAATGAACCCTCAATTCCTCCAACAATTGCAAGAGATGATGCGGCAAAATCCTGTTCGATGGTATCACCCTTCCACAACTCGACTCGGCACAGCCATTCGAGCGGCTTTAGGGAGATACTTCCGGGTTTTATCCAGCCACGCCCGGATAGAAATAACAGAGCCAGTTTCAAACAGTGAATTAGCGATGACTGGTAACGGCTACGTTTTAGAAGACGAAGAGAATGGAGTCACCCTCAGCCCCCAATCAGAAACAGTGGGCCCTCGCAGAGTTTTTGTCTCTCTGGCCACTCCGGGCACCTACGAAGCCTATGCCAATGGTGCCGTAGCGTCTACCTCTAGCAATGAACAGAAAGATGAAACCAAGGATGATGATAAAGAGAGCAAAGGGGCTGATAAAGAGAGCAAAGGGGCTGACAAAGAGAGCAAAGAGGCTGATAAAGAAACTCCCGAAGCCTGTAATCGGACTGGAATTTTTAGAGCCATATTAGGAAGAATTCCTTTCTTAGGCCCATGGCTAGTGCAGCCACAAACGCAGCCAAGCCAAAGCAAATCAGAATCACCAAATAGCGATAGCAGCAACGATAACCAGGATGAAGAGACTAAGGAGGAGGAACCTGAAGAAGACAAGCCAGAAGCCACTCATGTTGATCCCAGCAAAATTCCCAAGGAAGAGGTTCCCGCACCCATTGCTGAATTGTCACCTCAGGCTCCAGGCACAAACCCTGTTCTTCTTTTAAACTCCGATACAAAACTTTAAAATCTTGAATATCAGACAAATCCGGGAGTCACGATATATTAAGAGAAGCACAGATCCACTGACGGCAACACCCGATCATTCAGCCTGAACTGATCAGGTGTTGCGCAAATCATTTAATGATGCATCTGCTGAACCTGCAGCTCCAGCGCATCAATCGAAATTTTGATTTCCATCAGGCAGATCACCAGAGAAACCAGCAGAAAAAACAGGCTCAGGCCAAAAATGACAAACCCCCACTGAAACAAATTGAAATGCAGCAAAAACATCACCAGTACACAACTGATAAAACTCATGATTCCGGTGCCCTGCATGTGTTTAATCAGCTTCATTCGCCGCCGCAGGTTTTCCAGCTGCCCGCTGATCACGGGACTGTTCGGGTTATTCCGGCTTTCTTCGTGCAACGTTCGAATCAGAGAGGCCAGTGCCAGAAATTTATTGGTATAAGAGAGAAATAACAGAGAAATTGCCGGAAATAACAGCGCTGGCGTGGTAAGGGTCAACTGCATAAAACAACCAGTAAGGCCAAGTAAAAAAGCTATTATTTCGACAAACACCTGACTGTCAAATCTTTTCAAACAACCTCTCAAAGCCCTGGTCGTTTTCGCTCAAACAGTTCCAGCTGCAAAAATCGCTCTGGCGCACGCAGATCAATCAGCCGAACCCCCAGCCCCAGCAACCGAACCGGTTTATTAGTACGCTCCCATGCTCTGACCATCAGGGTTTTGAAATGCTCTTCGGCATCCAGATCATCACGATCAAGAATCTCTTCCAGTGTCGTCTGGCTGAAGTCTGCAAATTTGACTTTCACAAAGCGCTTTTGCACAGCGTATTCAGAATTAATACCAGAAAACCGCTGCGCCAGATCATCCAGCAGAGGCTTTACCTTAGCGACAATAGCAGCCTCATCCAGAAGATCAGCATCGTAGGTGTGTTCAACCGAAAGGGATTTACGCCGCCGCCCGGTTTCCACCGGGCGTTCATCCACCCCACGGGCCATTTCCCAGAGGCGCTCGCCAAATGTGCCGAACCAGCGACACAGCTCCAGGGGAGAATACTGTCGTAACTGACCACAGGTAAAAATGCCTTTGTTGTGCATTTTTTCAGCAGTCACTTTACCAACGCCGTGTATTCGCTCAACCGGAAGTTCAAAGACAAAGTCCTCAATATCTGCGGGTGGGATTACAAACAAACCATTCGGCTTATTCCAGTCGCTGGCAACTTTTGCAAGAAATTTATTGGGCGCAGCACCTACTGAAACCGTAATACCCACTTCGTCCCTGACCGCCCGCATAATATCCTGCGCCATAAGAGTGGCGCTTCCTTTGCATAATTCGACACCAGTGACATCAAGGTACGCTTCATCCAACGACAGTGGCTCGATAAGAGCTGTGTAACGTTGGAAGATGTCGTGCATTTTTTTCGAAGCTTCTTTATAGAGTTCGAACCGTGGCGGAATAATTTTTAATTCAGGACATAACCTGACAGCCTGAAACGAGGCCATGGCAGAGCGAACTCCCGCTTTCCTGGCAGCATAACTGCAAGTGGCAATCACTCCTCGTCGCTCTGGGCGGCCACCAACAGCAAAGGCTTTTCCTTTTAATGAACGATCTTCACGCTCTTCTACCGAACAGTAAAATGCATCTGCATCCACGTGCAGAATTTTACGATTTTCTCCAGGCGATGAAGTAGACAGCTGATCAGACATAACAGGTCAGTTACACAACAGGTTTAGTACATCTATGTTACTGATTCATCGGCTTAATACGCAAGAAAAACTGTTTTTTTATACAGTGCAAAAACCCACACCAACAAATAAGAAACAAAAGTACTTGCTTTTATCAATAGCCACTTCCCCGTATTCCCATGTTACCCAGAAAGGCGTTGAATGCGCTTCACTGACTTTATCGCCGGACAGAAGACTAGGATTCATCCAAAGTCCGGCGATGGCATCACCGAATTCATACACCTGTTATTTAAACAACAGTGTTATCCAACGAGAGAATCACGGCACTGCAAAATGCGCTTTACGATTTTCAATACACCAGTTATTCGCCCGTTATTTACCCTGATTGCCAGGCTGGGACTGTTTTTGTCTGGCTGGAAAGTGGAAGGTAAAAAGCCCAAGGCCCCGAGATTTATTCTTGTTGCTGCCCCCCATACCAGTAACTTGGATTTTTTCTATGGTATTGCTATTGGCCTGTGCACCGGCGTCCACTGCTACTGGATGGGCAAATCCAGCCTGTTTTGGGGGCCTTTTGGACCCATCATGCACTGGCTGGGGGGCATTGCCGTCGACCGCACAAAGCCAAAAAGCATGGTAAAACAGACGGTCTGCGCCTTCAAAGGTAACAAGCAGCTGCGCCTGGTCATCTGCCCGGAAGGCACCCGCGCAAAAGGCGATCGCTGGCGCACCGGGTTTTATCATGTGGCTAAGAACGCCAATATACCCATTGTTCTGGGTTATCTGGATTTCAAACGCAAAGTAGGCGGCTTTGGCCCGATAGTGAAACCCACCGACAATATGGAAAAAGATCTGTGTGAAATTCAGGCCTTCTATGAGAGCGTTACCGGTAAACATCCCGAACGCTTCAGCCCGGTACAATCTAAAGGCTGCTGCGCCCAATACTGTGACACACAACCAAAAGCGGCTATTGCAAAGTAATACCACAGCCGTTTTCGTAACCGCTGATTATGAGAACGGTTTTTTCATAGCAAACTAGCGCTTTACACTCCCCTGACAAGATGGCAATCTCAATGGTATGGAACACACCATAATAATTGCTGACGATCATCCTCTGTTCCGGGCTGCAATGCAGGCAGCATTACGACAGGGGCTTACGAATCCCGAGATACACGAGGCGGGCTCGATAGCTGCGCTTCAGTCGGTCCTGGGGCAGGTTCCCAGCCCTGACCTTATCCTGCTTGATCTGAATATGCCCGGCGCTCATGGTTTATCCGGCCTTATCTTTCTTCGGGGGCATTATCCGGAAGTACCGGTTGCCATCGTTTCAGCCTCTGAAGACCATCATGTCATCCAGCGTGCCATTCAGCATGGTGCTAACGGCTTTATTCCAAAGTCTTCACCTCTGGACACCCTGAAAGAAGCTATCGCTAAAATACTGGATGGTGAAGTCTGGCTTCCCGGCAATGCAGCGAGCATAGCCACACAACAGAAAACACCGGATATCGAACAAAAGCTCGCCTCACTGACCCCACAGCAGTTCCGGGTATTAGGCATGATCAGCGAAGGTCTGCTGAACAAGCAGATTGCCTACGAGCTGGAAGTGTCAGAAGCCACGATCAAGGCTCATGTTACCGCCATTTTCAAAAAACTGGGGGTTCGCAACCGCACTCAAGCGGTTATTGCCATGAAAGAGCTGGAAATTGACCAGCCTGGCAGCCATTCAGACCGCAGGCCAGACAACCATTCTGATAGCCCCTGAATCAGGAGCCCGAAGGCAAGTTGAAGTTTGCGGAAAATTATAGAAGACTCGTTGTACTCATCTGCGGAGAGGTCAGAATAGTCGCACTTGGGTTTATAGTCGTCGTTGAGGCAAGCGTACTGGTGACACTGGCTACTTTCTTAAAGGTGCTCATGTCCTGAATAAGCTTAGTCAGTTGTTCGTGAACTTGATGGCGTCCTGATGAACGAACCTCCCCTCCCTTCTGGTTAGCCTCTGTTGCCATTGATCTGGATACCATTTTCCTGGCACTGTCAGCGATATCTGATATTGCGTCAACTTCACAAGTGCTGCCCGAACTGTCTTCGCTGTAACACTTCTCCAGATCACTCATCCCTGCCAACCAGCTAACCGGGTCACGGGCACGCTCTCCGGAATTGAAGACGATGCTCCTGATAGCTGACGCTTTAATAGCCAACAGTGGCCGATAATTCTCAGACAGGGCAAATTGCACAATATACTCTGACAAGTCAGAGCGTGCTGCCTGACTAAGGCTTTGGTTAGGGACTTTCGTGTAACTTGATCCTGAGCTTTCTATCCTGTAACTACTCCACTCCAAATCACCGGGCGTAATATCTTTCATAACGAGATTCACACGGTATTCCGATAACAGATCAACACGGGACACTGAAGAGACAATAACGGTGTTGTATGTATTTTGATTAATAGAACGATAGCCGATTATAGTTACCGGATACCCTGAATTAACCACAAAAATATTGTTCCCTTCGGTCCCAAAAATATTAATTTTAACAGGCCTCTTTGTCCTGCAACTCAATCCTCCCGCCTTGCAGGATAAAAAAGGCCTGTAGTCTATAGTTGATTTTGCCTCTGGCTTCTGGATTATGACAAGGTCGTCACCTCCATGAGGGAAAACTATGACTTTACGCTTTCCTTCCTCTGGAGTAAAAGAGATGACATTATTAAGCCTGTTACCCTGAAGGATGTTATCTCTGTTTGGTAAAGTCACAACAGAAGCAAAATAAGAAAGATCTTCAGCCCATTCAAGCAATGTCAACGGTTTGGCTGGTATATTGTCTCCCGGTGACGAGAGGATCACGCCATCAGTAGAAATGGCTTTAGAAAGCAAATTATTTATTCCAACAGCGAGTAAACCAAAGTTGTGAAAGGATTTATTAAGTGAACCCAGTATTTGAGAGTAACCATCTCCTTCAATGCGCCATGATAAATTCTTATTAACAAATCTTATTTTATTCTTTCTGAATGGCAGCGCACGATAAGTGAGCCTTCCTTTTGTATCAGCAAACAGAATATTAACACCGATATTATCATAATGATCAAAGTAACCTTGACGTATAACGAATGGATTATATCGTATTTTCCACTGCGCCTCTCCCTCATTTTTATTAAAATCTACCACAATATCTTCTGGGCTTACCTTAAACAAAGGTGTGTATACAGCATCTGGTATGCCACGAGCACTGTAAAGCACAGCACCGCTTCCAAACTTATAATTCTCAATCGTCACATTCATTCGTGTATTTTTGAAAGAAAGCAACAAATTTTTCTCAAAGACTCTGGAAGTAACACTATTTGTCTGGCTGAAATGAATAAGTAAAGGATTATCTTTTGTAGGCGACACAGTGAAGTTTATTTCTGCCCCGGTTCTTTCCCCTGGCATTAATGGAATCCGGAAAAATCCACCATGATCCGCAACCACTTTTGCGATTTCTTCTATTGTTACTGTAATATCAGAAAACTCTATAGAAGCTGGATTTGTGAGTTCATCATATTTTCCCTGCCATACATTTTTAATAGTCACGATACCCATATTGTTATCAAATCTATTAAACAGGGTAATATCCTTATCATCGCGTTGGGCCTGATAAAGAGCAGAGGGTAATCGTAACCTGATGGTACTTCGTGATAGTCTTGCAGATTTTCCGGAATCACGAATACTGGTAAAAATAATAATTTTTTTGAAAAACCTCAGTGCTTCATCATTGATCGTATACTGATCCTCCCCACCATTACCGTTAATATAAATAAAAAAATCATTAGAGCTAACAAATCCCTCATCAAGATACTTGATAGGATCAGTGTATACCCATGTCAGAATGTAATCTTCAATATTAAAAACATCATTATCAAAGGTTCCCTTTAGCCTAAGATTTTTATCACTATATTCAACAGAGCTAACATCACCAGCATCTTTAACTTTATCAAAATACATCAACTGTAGTTTATTTTTTTTTCGCAAGTGAAGTAATGTTCGAAAATCAATAATGATTTTATCATTTGTTTTAGCTCCATTAAAAGTACCATAGTACTTAGAGCCAATCGGGATGACGGAATCAATATCTTCACCAACCGGACAAGCAGTGATAAGGGATAAACTATGAGCAAACCAACCCGTTGTAAAACCAGAACCTGACGCAGGAAACGCTATAGTAAGCCAGGGCTTCACTGAATAGCTTTTAAATAATGAATCTCTTCCCCTTCCCAAAACATGATATAGGGCAACTTGCAAAGAAAAAACGTTATCAACCCAGCTGTTTTCATCACGAAAGCCCCAAACAGTGTGTGCAGATAACTCTAAATGTTTTCTCTCAATAGAAAGACCTGTGATTGCTTTTTTACTTTCACTAAACAGAAAGTCATACCCATTCAAACTTCCTTCCCACGCCTCTTCATCAGCATCCCAGGTGTAACGAGTTACTGGCATACTATCCGAATAGGCACAAGGTAAAGATATAAAATCCTTAAACACTGTAGCGTTTGCCAGCTTATCATCAGCTTGAGCTATTGAGCGTTTACGTCGACCAAATATATTTTTAAATACTTTCACGGTTTTCGTAACGCCTTTCACCCCTCCCTTCGCTATAGACTCACCCGTGTCGACTACATGTTTTTGTTTTATTCCTGTACCATCAGCTACTTTCTTACCCAATTTCCCTGTTAGTTTTACAAATTCTTTCCCTCCAGATACTGCATCTTTTCCCGCGATCTCTCCCGCTTTAACCAATGTTTGAGCCACCTTTTTCGCAAAGAGAGTTTTCGCATCATCGGTTATAACAGTCTCTTCCACCTGGGGAGTAGTTGTTGAAGGTACAGATCCAGTCACAGGTGAAGGTGCAGGTGTAGCTGGGTCGATTAGTGAAGGATGGATCGTTGAGAAGAATGCTAATCGTGCTGATTCCGAACATTGGTAAGGATCAAAGGGGATACGATAGGTTTGTGTATGGCTACCTGAGTCAGATTTGGCAAAAAACATCTTGTCGTCGTCGTCGACAATTTTTATATCATCATTTTCATTTATTGCGAAAATAGCCTTTTCACCAACGCTATAAAAGAATTTTTTATCCAGCATAAAGTTAAATCGACTATCTTTTTCCAGCTGATCACCTTTTATCAGCTGAATAAAATTTGGCACATGACCAGCAAATCGCTTGATAAAGCTTTGATAGACCGCATCCAGCTCATCCTTCAACTTATTGATAAACGTCTCTGCGATATCTCTATTCCATACACTGGATTTTTTAAAATGATCTTCGATTTCAGGTAATACCTTATCGATAATCAACCCAAAATCAATACCCTGCAACAGAATACCAGAGGCAGAAACAAACTTCGCAAATGACAAGCGACTCTTATCCTTAGGAATTAGCTTTGCCGTACTTTCTGTTTCCCATTGATGATATGAGTAATACTCAGCAGGCTGTTTTGTTCCAATGGTTATCGTATGAAGGAAAGCTGTATGGGGTATTTCTATTATTGCATGATCGACTGTATATACTAATGTACCATTTTCAAAAGGAATAGCTCCTTTAAAAATACCGGTATTTCTTACGCTCGAGGTTTGAGTTGCATTATTGTATGTAATTACAAAAAAATCAGGGGACGATAGGCGAATTAAACCACTCTCGCTCCCTCTGACACTCTTATCAACCCGAATATAGTATAAGTTCTGGGTGTGCTTATTCATTGAAACATATTTAATATAACCATCCTGTTCAAAAGCAGTTACAGGTGCATGATCAATTTTAAGATCCTTGTAGGCATCACCATTGATGACTAATGAGACATTTCCACCTGAATCTACTGAAAGTTCACCAGAAGAATGATCAGAAAACTTAACACATTTTTCTGAGTAAGTGACATTGGAATCATTTAAGCCTCCTCTCGAAAAATTGTATTGATTCAGATTGTTATCAAAATTTAGTAAGCACGACCTATTACTATTTAATTCGCAACATTTCTCATCCATTTTATCTTTACGATAAAAGTCAAAAAAACTATTAAAGTAAGTTATCAACCAATTACTTATCCTGTCATAGAAGCCTGCAGCAACCACTTCTCCTTTTTTAGTACCAGATTCTATCTCAACAGGTATTACCCTTAAAGTCTCCTTAAAGACCTCCACTTTATCTATTAACGGAACAATATTTTCTTCGTCACTAACTATTCTGTAAACTTCACTTTGAATCACACCCTGTTTAGACAAGCTTAATTCCATATACAAACCAGATTCATCTTTAACGCGTAATTCCTCTTTATCATTTCCTGAATAATCACCTATTAAATAGACTGGTGTTCCAAAATAAATAGACGGGATGGAAAAATCAAACTCCTGATATTCAGTAACCTGACGCTGCTCAAAATAAACCGTTTTACTTTGCTTTTCATAAAAGAACTTACCATTACTTAAAACAACAGACAATGGTGTTACAGAACTAAAAGAAATTCCGGACTCTTTGTCAGGAGAAGTAACTACAACTAACTCTTTATCACTTACCTTATCATAAAAAAGGTTAACCCTTTTCAAGGTGCTTCCAGTTGGGCCACTGAATTTATTTTTAACGTCAATTTTACTGTATTGAAAACAACCTGGATCATTAACATTATTCAAACAACCGACAGTACAGTTACTTAGCTCTGTGTAAAAATAGCGTTTACCTACTGAATATTTAGAAATTAGTTTTTTAAATTCATCGACTCTGGCTTTCGTATTATAAAAGTTAACACTTGACTTTAATAATATAATAACGGGCTTGCCGTAATTGAAATTAAAAAAACTACGCCTGTCGTGAACATATATTTTATATTTAACCAAATTGCTCAATTTATCGTTCGATACAGATGGATAAGTATCGTTAAATGTAATACTGGCATCGCCTAGCTGGATATTACTCTCTTTTATGGTCTCATTGACGTTAGCGATTGTTCCATCGTTGTTAAAAAAATCATAATCCCCATTATTATAATAAAATATCCAAGTGGACTCTGACCTCTCTGGTATTGCTATATCATAGCGTGCAGCGCCCTTTATATAAAAATAATAAGTAGCCTTAGTGTTTCCAGCTGTTTTTATTTGATACAACACTTTTTTATCGATACTTTGATCACCGCTACTGGGAAACTCTAAAGTACGATCTCTGTCGTCAAGTGTAATTTCTTTTTCTGTATCAAGAAAAACAGGACTATCTATTTTGGTTAACACTTGATGATAATCACGATATATCGTCTTTTTACCAGTAACAAAAAAGCACCAAAAACATTCAAAACTCATAAAAGCAGTAACATATTGGCGAGCTGTTCCGCTTTTTTTATAGTCTATGTCTGCTGCCTTTAAAAGTTTTGTTCCATTATTTTTAATATCAGGAGCCTCTGAAATTTTTTCAAACTCAAAATTAAGCTTATAGTCAGGCAGGAAGGACATTACGTAGGCATATCCATTGTTAAACCAATCACTACCTAGCGTGTGAGTACCATTCTCACAATTAAAAGAGAACAACCTTTCTTCTTCCTTACAAAGAACTCTCAGAGCTTTTCCTATTGAGTCAGTATGTTTCGTAGTTTTTACATGATTCTCTGCTAACGAAGCATCCTGTTTATCACTCCCTTTCAGTTTATATTCCGTTACTGCCAGTTGAATTTGACCATATCCTATCTCACCACTATTAAAGTTAATTTTATTAACAGGTATGGCAAAAGGCTCTTCACTAGTAATATTTTTATTAAAATCAATATAGCTTTCTTTTTTTATAAGTGGGAAGCTGCTATCAGTACTTCCCTGGCATTCATTATTTTTTTGAGGAGAAACATTGGCCAACTTAATAAAGTTAAAAGGATTTAAATCCAGATAAACACTACTAAGCATTTTAATTGCTCTTTTTGTTTTTTTTAACTGCTTTTGATATTCTTCTTCTTTTTGAGCATCACTTATAAACATTCTTTCAAAAATACCAGAAATATCAAACAAAGCATCCAATACATAATACAGTGTTGCCACTGCAACGGCTTTAGGGTGACCTTTAGATGCTATCAAATATAGAAGTGATGCTGTATCAGCAGATACTCTTTTCGCCAGCACGTCTTTATGCTGTTTATTATCAGCCAGATGATACTCTGTTATTGATAGCACCAAACTAGTCACGGCAAAAACATTACTTGCTTTTCCCAAAGCGTTTGTTCCGACTTTCCCATACTTCCGAAAATTCTGCAATTTCCTTGGTATTAAACTTGGTTTTTTATAAGCAACCGTCCTTTCAACCTGGGCAAGAAACTCAATCCCTTGTTGTATTTCCATACCCAAATGGACAAAGTTGTGAGCCCTCAGAGTATTATAGAGAGGCTTGCTTAATTCCTTGTCATCCCTGACCTTTATTAATATTGCCTCTCTATTCATTATCAATTTTACTGTGGCTGCCGTACTCAAAACAGACAACGTCGTTCCTTTATAACTCTGCTTACTTTGGTACTTTGTATTTATAAAGTCACTGTATTTCTTTATCTCATTCGTTTTAAAACTCACTTTTATTTTTTTATCTGAACCGTCCTCAACAAAATCCATTCGCCAGCCATTACCCTTTTCCCTGAGTGACTCAATAACTGGGACGTAATTATCAGGAATCCTATTTTCTGATTTAATCGTTTTCAAATGATTTATAAAAGATTCCAGTCGTTTTTTGTACTGAATCCTCTGCTCAATTTCAAGACCAATAACAGCATCTTCTTTATTCTGATGTCTATGATTGCGAAAGGTATGCCCTGCCCTTGACTCTGGCAACCTGGTAATACCATAAAATTTACTGCTATTAGGAAAGTCTGGCTGTTTCAGTACATAATTTTCACCAGCAAAAACTTGATATTCCAACCCAGCTATCCTGGAAGATACAAATTTTACATCCATTCCTTTTATTTTAAGGCTTCTTTTTTCCACAAAACCAACAGCTATTCTTTTTAGCACTTGCTTATCTTTCGTATTTAAATGCACCACCATTCTATTAAGTGTTGCCATCGAAGATATCTTCAAACTTACTGAATTAATCGCCCTTGCCAACTCCCTGGGCTTTATTTTCTCACTGTTAGCATCAGTATCATACGAAACCCCTGAACCAATTATCTTAAGCTGTAAACTTTGTTTCGGAACAAAAGAATTACCCGGCCCGTTGATTACACTGACTTTTTTTGTACTCTGGTCATAGAAATAAAAGATTCGATTCTCTGCGGTAGTTGATGCCAAAACCTGCCGGGCATACTGTTCATCTGGTCCCGTTCGATCCACCATAAGGTAAACCATGGCTGTATCGCGTCCCTCATTAGGCGCAGATCTTTTTCTCCGAGTACTATCTGGGGTGGTATTCTCAGGCATGACGGGCTCCTATCTTCCAATAAATCAGAACAACATTGAGTCTACTGCTTCAAGAATTTTCCAATTCCTGATAAACAACAGTTTTTTTTAGCAAAAGTTCTTAGGTAGGCATCGTAATTTTTGATAAACAATAAACTCACAGGAATTATTACTGAACTTTGGAAAGTTTCCACTACTCCAGGGAGATACATTTAATTGCACTGCAATGAAACAATCAGGTTCTGGAAGACTGAACGACAGATGTCAACAATGCCCTGAGGGCTGCTGGTTTAACCGGCTTAGCAAGAAAACGGATCCCCTGTTCCAGGCATTGTTCACGCAGGTTTTGACGGGTATTCGCTGTGATCAGTACCGCCGGAATATTATGCCCGCCAATTTCCCGAAGCTTCTGAATCAATTCTATGCCGTTACAATGCTCCTCCAGCTGGTAATCCATCAGCAACACATCAGAAACCTGTCGTTCAATGATGTGGACGGCCTGATCACGTCCATCAGCACATTCAACCTTACAACCCCACCGCTGCAACAGACTGGACATTCCCATAAGAATATCTTTTTCATTATCAACACAGAGAACCTTCAGGTGGCTCAGGGAACTGGCGGGCATGGCGACCCGATGCTGCTGCACAACTCTGCGCTCGACTGTATTCAGATACACCGAAAACACCGTTCCTTTACCGGGCAAAGAACGTAACTGCAACGGGTGCCCCAGCACATCGGCTATACCTTTAGCGATGGAAAGGCCAAGCCCCAGCCCTTTACCATCCTGACGCAACCGCTCGAACTCACTGAAAATCAACTCCTGCTTATCTTCAGGGATGCCTGAACCGTTATCCCGAACTTCTATTCGCAGCTGCTGGTTGCTGGCACGCCGCACAACCAGCATGACCCTGCCGGAACTGCCATCATAGCTACCATCAGAGCCACTGTAACGAAAGGCATTGGTGAGAAAATTCTGCAACAATCTGCGCAAAAGGTTTGGATCGCTGCGTACCCAGGCGACCGTTGACACCAGCCTGAAGTCCAGCCCTTCCTGCTGAGCCAGTAAATCAAACTCAGACTTCAATGGCTCCAGAACCTCTGACAGACAGAACTCTCGAATACTGGCCCGCAACTTCCCGGCCTCCAGCCTCGACATATCCAGAATATCTTTTATCAGCCGCTCAGCCGATTCCAGAGAGCTGTTCAAATGACTGGCCAGAGCATGGGCATCCTCCGGCAGCCGTGAAGATTCCAGTGACGCGGCAAACAGACGTGCCGCATTCATTGGTTGCATCAGGTCATGACTGACCGCCGCAAAAAAGCGTGTCCGGGAGCGGTTTGCCGCTTCGGCCTGAGACTTGGCCAACTCCAGCGCCCGGTTCAGTTCAGACAACTCCTGCGTACGTTCACGAACCCGCTGCTCAAGACTTTCATTCATATCTTTAAGGGCTTGCTCAACCTGCCTGAATTCTGTGATATCCGTGAAACTCATAACAAAGCCACCACCCGGCATTGGGTTGCCACGAATTTCAATCACTCTGCCATTGGGATGCCTGCGTTCGGATTTATGAGCACAGCCTTTCTGCATAAAGCCGACACGCTTCAGCACGTGTTCTTCTGCCGAGCCGGGACCACAAAGCCCACGCCGGGCATTGTGGTCAATAATCTCCTCAACCGGGCGACCCACAGTAATTAAGGTTTCCGGGTACTCAAACAATTCCACATAACGGCGGTTCCATGCCACCAGTTGCAGATTTTTATCGACAACACTGACTCCCTGTTCCAGATTTTCGATAGCACCCTGTAACAGCTCACGGTTAAATTGCAGCACTTCCGAAGCTTCATCAACAATCGCCTCAACATCCTCAAGCCGCATCTGACCTCCGGCTAACGACGCTTTCATCACTACCTTGGCAGAGGTGGCCCCCATAACGCCGGCCAGCAGACGTTCCGAGGCCAGCAGTGCCTCCCTGTCCACCAGAGTGGTTCCGGACACACCGTCGAGCGTTTCTCCCATCAGCGCTTCAACCTTACCGGCATCCACGAAACGCACCAGAAGTGCCTGTAACTCATCTTTGGTGATTCTGACATGACGATAAGATTCCGAATCACCCTCTGACACATTCATAAACTGATGCGCCTGACGCAGCTCCACACCGGAAGGTCGGAGGCAGAAACAACCGGCAATGTACAGCAAACTATTAACGACAAAAGCGATCAATGTGCCACTGAAAGGACGGGATGTCGCCTCAAAACCAAACAGCGACTGCGGCTTTAACCCGGGCACGCCAAACAAACCATCCTGCATGATTGAAGCAGGCAGCCAGCCACCCTGGACAAACAATGGTACGACCAGTGTAAAGAGCCATACCGAAGCACCGGCCAGCAGCCCCAGATACACAGCCTTATGATTACTGTCACGAATATACAAACCACCCAGAACCGCAGGCAACAGCTGGATAACCGCTCCCAGTGACAGCTGACCCAGTCCCGCCAGCCCTGGTATGCCAGTGCTGGATTCCATTAGCCGGTAAAGCAAATACGTCAGCAGCAACAGCGCGATGATCACTGTGCGGCGAACATTCAGCAGCAAACCGCTGAAACGATAAAAATTGCGCTCTCCATTGCGGGAACTGCGCAAAATAACAGGCATTAATATTTCATTGGAAACCATGGTGGACAATGCAAGAGTGGCGACAATCACCATGCTGATGGCTGCCGATACGCCCCCCATATAAACCAGAACCGCCATAGCTTCTGAACCAAGCGCCTGAGGCAGAAGAATCACGTAGCTGTCGGCGGGTACCGAATTCCCAAATACCTGCTTTCCGGCGTAAGTGAGCGGTAATACCAGGGCACTGACCAATACCAGATAGAGCGGAAACAGCCAGCGGGACCGATGAAAATCTTTAATATTTGAATTCTCTACCACAATGGCGTGGAACTCTCTGGGCAGGCAGACCACGGAAGCCATCATGATAAAAGTAGGAAAAATCAGAACATCAAACCAGTTGCCAGCCGGTTGTACCCAGTTGCGGGTATCCGGCAGTGAAAATGTCGCTTCTCCTGCCCCGAATACCGTCCAGCAAACCCAGCCTCCCACAACCAGAAAAGCCACCAGTTTCAGGACAGACTCGAACGCAATTGCCGTCATAACACCCTGCTGGTGCTCGGTGGTATCTATCCGCCGGGTTCCAAAGATAATAACAAACACGGCCAGCAATACCGTGACCACCAACACCAGATCCTGAAGGTTAACACCGCCTTCTCCTCGAAAAGATAACAGATCAAACCCCATGACAATGGCTTTCAGCTGCAAGGCAATATAAGGCAGAGACCCCAGCACCAGAATAAAAGTTACCAGTGCAGCAAGCCCCCGGGACTTGCCGTGACGGGAAGCAATAAAATCAGCAATAGAGGTAATATTGGCTTTTTTACTGACCAGAATAAGCTTGTTCAACACTTTCCAGAACAGTGTGAACATCAGCAGAGGTCCCAGAAAGACCGGCACAAACGACCATGGATCAGTACTGGCCTGCCCTACCGTGCCAAAAAAAGACCACGAAGAACAATAAACTGCCAGTGACAAGCCATATATGTAAGATCGCAATTGTGTTTTTTTTCTGAGGTCAATGCGATCTCCGTACCAGGCAACTCCAAATAAGCCTGCCACATACAACATAGCAATCAGTGCCAGTAACCAACCCGTCATAATCAGTAATTTTTCAGTTCTGTTTTTTTATAGGCAGTTATACACCGGTCTTCGACTAAAGTCTCATGGTGATATGGCCTTTGACTGCTAATTTTCTGTCTCGTAACCGAATTACGCAGCGTGAACCCGGTTCACAAACTAACGTCCTGTGTAATTTTGGTTATTAGCAAGTAGGTGCTATTGGCGGCAGGTTTTACCCACCGCCTTTTTTACTCTTTGAGGGTAGTAGCAATCAGAAATATACAGGGCTTTTAGTTTCTGGCTATCGGCTATCGGCTATTGGCTATTGGCTATTGGCTATTGGCTATTGGCTTTTGGCTTTTGGCTATTGGCTATTGGCTTTTGGCTTTTGGCTTTTGGCTTTTGGCTATTGGCTGTTCGTGCAACCAACAGCTAAAAGCCAACAGCTAAAAGCTAAAAGCTAAAAGCTAAAAGCTAAAAGCTAAAAGCTAAAAGCTAAAAGCTAAAAGTCAACTGAAGCATTGAATAAGACGAAGGTCTAATGTTCTGAGGCGACGCTGTGCGTAAGATTAGTCACTGACATCCCGAGCGCTGTAAAAATAACAACAAAAATAACATCAGGATACACTGTATGAGTACCGGCACGTCCCACGGCACTGTTTACCCTGTCTCTCCAGAACTCAAGGTTCGCTCACTGGTTGACAACGAGCGCTACCTGGCGATGTATCAGCAGTCGATTATAAACCCTGAAGGTTTCTGGCGTGAACACGGCCAACGGATCGACTGGTTCAACCCATTTACTAAGGTAAAAAAAGTCTCATTTGACGATCATTTTGTTGACATCAACTGGTTTTACGACGGCACCACCAATGCCTCCTACAACTGCCTGGATCGCCACCTGGAAACCAGAGGTGATCAGGTAGCCATTATCTGGGAGCCTGATGAAGAAGGCGAGGCACGCAAAGTTACCTACAAAGAGCTGCACGAACAGGTTTGCCGTTTTGCTAACGCCCTGAAAAGTCAGGGCGTTCGCCAGGGTGACGTGGTAGCCATCTATATGCCCATGATCGTTGAAGCCATTGTCGCCATGCAGGCCTGTAGCCGAATCGGTGCTGTTCACTCAGTAGTGTTTGGAGGTTTTTCACCAGAAGCTCTGGCTGGACGAATTATCGACTCCAGTGCCAAAGTGGTGATTACTGCCGATGAAGGTGTCCGCGGCGGCAAAAAAATCCCTCTCAAAGAAAACGTTGATGAAGCCCTGACTCACCCCAGTATCAAGTCCGTCGAAAAAGTCATTGTTTATCGCCATACACAAGCCGACATCGCCTGGCATGACCACCGGGATGTTTCCTGGACCGATATGACCGCCATCGCGTCTCCTTACTGCCAGCCCAGGGAAATGAATGCTGAAGACCCTCTGTTTATTCTTTATACCTCCGGCTCCACGGGTAAACCTAAAGGCGTTCTGCATACAACCGGCGGCTATCTCGTTTATGCTTCCATGACCCACGAGTACGTCTTTGACTATAAACAGGGGGAGGTTTTCTGGTGTAACGCTGATGTCGGCTGGGTAACGGGGCATTCTTACGTGACTTACGGTCCCCTGCTTAATGGCGCCACCCTCGTTATGCACGAAGGGTTACCCAACTACCCCGAGGTAAACCGGATCAGCAAAATCATCGATAAGCATAATGTTAACATCCTCTACATTGCCCCAACCGCCATCCGGGCATTGATGGCGGAAGGCGACAAAGCGGTTGCAGGTACAAGCCGCCAGAGCCTGAGACTATTAGGTACAGTGGGTGAGCCCATTAACCCTGAAGCCTGGCACTGGTATTACAAGACAGTAGGTGAAGAGCGCTGCGCCATTGTTGATACCTGGTGGCAAACCGAAACCGGTGCTGCCATGCTGACACCCCTGCCCGGCGCAACAGACCTGAAGCCCGGCTCCGCGACCCGCCCTTTCTTCGGAGTACAGCCAGCCCTGGTGGATAACGCTGGCCTGTTAATTGAAGGGGAAGGCGAAGGCAACCTGGTTATCCTCGATAGCTGGCCCGGCCAGGCAAGAACGGTTTTCGGCGACCATGACCGCTTTATCCAAACCTATTTCACTCATTTCAAAGGCATGTATACCACGGGTGATGGAGCGCGCAGGGACAAAGATGGCTATTACTGGATAACAGGGCGGGTTGACGATGTACTGAACGTTTCAGGTCATCGCATGGGGACGGCAGAAATTGAGTCCGCCATGGTCGCCCATAAAAGCGTTGCAGAGGCGGCTGTGGTTGGCTTCCCTCATAACATCAAGGGCGAAGGTATCTATGTCTATGTTACTTTGAACTCTGGCACCGAATATTCAGACGAGCTGAAATCTAATTTACGACAGTGGGTTCGTAAAGAGATTGGTCCTATCGCCACACCCGATATTATCCAGTGGGCACCCGGCCTGCCCAAAACCCGTTCAGGAAAGATCATGCGCCGGATTCTGCGCAAAATTGCCTCTGGCGATTACGACAACCTGGGAGACACATCCACCCTGGCCGACCCAACGGTTGTCGACCACCTGATCCGCGACCGAGCGCTGGCCAGTTAAACAAACTCGTTGCCCGGTGGAGAATTGTACCGGGCAACGCCTATGACTGATTACTTACCATCCCCTCGTCGTATAACATCCTGATTTAGCCACCTTTGTGTGCCAGTCTGCTAACGACCTGATCACAACAAAAATCCTATATTTTTCAATAAAAAAGAAACTTGTTATTGACTTTAAGCATGATCGTCCATAAGATTCGCACCTCGTTGATGCGGGGTGGAGCAGCCTGGTAGCTCGTCGGGCTCATAACCCGAAGGTCGTCAGTTCGAATCTGGCCCCCGCTACCAATTTTATACAGCGGCGTTTTGCTGTTGTAACAATGACGATCACGTCTACCAGTTTAGTGATCAGTCTACATGAATGGATGCGGGGTGGAGCAGCCTGGTAGCTCGTCGGGCTCATAACCCGAAGGTCGTCAGTTCGAATCTGGCCCCCGCTACCAACTTTATATAGCAGCGTTTTGCTGTTGTAACAATGACGATCACGCCTACCAGTTTAGTGATCAGTCTACATGAATGGATGCGGGGTGGAGCAGCCTGGTAGCTCGTCGGGCTCATAACCCGAAGGTCGTCAGTTCGAATCTGGCCCCCGCTACCAATTTTATACAGCGGCGTTTTTACTGTTGTAACAATGACGATCACGTCTACCAGTTTACTGATCAGTCTACATGAATGGATGCGGGGTGGAGCAGCCTGGTAGCTCGTCGGGCTCATAACCCGAAGGTCGTCAGTTCGAATCTGGCCCCCGCTACCAACTTTATATAGCAGCGTTTTGCTGTTGTAACAATGACGATCACGCCTACCAGTTTAGTGATCAGTCTACATGAATGGATGCGGGGTGGAGCAGCCTGGTAGCTCGTCGGGCTCATAACCCGAAGGTCGTCAGTTCGAATCTGGCCCCCGCTACCAACTTTATATAGCAGCGTTTTGCTGTTGTAACAATGACGATCACGCCTACCAGTTTAGTGATCAGTCTACAGACTCTCTTTTAGAGAATGGATGCGGGGTGGAGCAGCCTGGTAGCTCGTCGGGCTCATAACCCGAAGGTCGTCAGTTCGAATCTGGCCCCCGCTACCAATTCATTGATATTTCAGACATCAATGTCAGATCTGATTTTCAATTGAAATCTTCAAATTTAGATGCGGGGTGGAGCAGTCTGGTAGCTCGTCGGGCTCATAACCCGAAGGTCGTCGGTTCGAATCCGGCCCCCGCTACCACCATTTGATCAAATCGGCTTGTCCGGTTTTTTTGTTTTTCAGGTCAATGCAATCCTCCGATCTCCCCAATCAGCCTAAAACCGCTCTTATCATTGAAGGCGGCGGTATGCGTGGCGTATTCGCAGCCGGTGTGCTTGATGCCTTTATCGACAAAAGACACAAGCCTTTTTCTGGCTACTACGGCGTTTCAGCAGGCGCCCTCAATCTGATTTCATTTCTTTCCGGTCAGCGCGGACGAAACCTCGACATTTATACCGGCACCTGCCTGGAACCCAATTTTATCAGCCTTGCCCGTCATATTCGTGGTGGCAACCTGTTCGATCTGGACTGGTTTTTTGAAAGAATCAGCAAGCAGTTTACCATTGACAGCCGTCGCTTCTATCAGACGCTTGAAGGCAGCCCCATGACCGTGGTAACAACCTGTACTCGCACCGGCTATCCGGTTTACCACGAAATAGCACCGGATACCGACAAGGACGATCTTTTCAAGATCCTGAAAGCGTCCAGTGCGCTGCCTATGATTTATCGCTCTCCAATTCATATTGACGAGCGAACATTGATGGATGGCAGCCTTTCCGACCCTTTGCCGGTTATCAAAGCCATTGAAGACGGCTTCAACGATCTGGTCATTATCCGAACCCGGGAAAGCAACTATCGGAAAACAATATCTTCCGGCAATCGTCTTCTGGCCTGGCAGTTTCGCAAACAACCCGCACTGTCCAGCCTGATTCGCCAGCAATACGCTATCTATAACGAAACGCTCGACCAGCTGGATGACTTTCGGGAGCAAGGCATTTCTATCACTGAAATTTGTCCGGAAACACCGCTTAATTCGACCCGCAGTACACGCAACCGCAATCGACTGGTGGCGGATTATCATCGAGGTTATGCCATCGGGTATAACCTGTCAGGTCAGGACAACTCTTTAACCGAGTGACAGGTCGCCAGCCTGTCCTCACTCTCTTTGCCCCCTCACGCCGCTATCAAAAAAATAACCCTCTGGCGTTCTTGCAATTCCCGACTAGGCTTTGTACTGCCAGCTTTCCCGGCAGTCATTTACGGTCTATTCCGTTACGAGAGGTTACTCATGTCCAGACCCATTCTCGTCCCCATTGCACAAGGCTGCGAAGAAATTGAAGCCGTAACGATCATAGACACCCTCCGTCGGGCTGGAGCCAATGTAACGGTTGCAGCCTGTACCAGTGATGGCAGTCTGGATATCGAAGCCTCGAGAGGAGTAAAGCTGACCGCAGACATACACATCAATCACTGCAACGACAAAACTTTCCATATGATAACGCTTCCAGGCGGCATGCCCGGCGCAGCGAACCTGAGAGACTGCGAGCCCCTGATTCAGTTATTGCACGAACAGCAGCAGGCTTCCCGCTGGTACACTGCTATCTGTGCTGCACCCGCGGTTGTACTGGCGCACCACTCATTGCTGGATAATGTCAAAGCCACCTGCTATCCCAGCTTTCTTGACCAGCTTGAAGGTGCGCTCCCCCGCCCAACCGATCCAGTTGTTATTGACCAGAAAAACAAGGTCATTACAGCCCAGGGACCCGGCAATGCTATGGACTTCAGTTTTGCTCTTATTGATGCTCTGTATGGCAAAGACACTCACCGGCCTATTGCGAAACAAATGATCGCTTACTGGGCGATAAATTAGAGGACAATTCAATAGAGGTAGGGTTATGTTGCTAAAACAGCAGTTTGTCACAGTACTACAAACTCACTTTTTATGGAGAAAATTATTACCGTATTGTTTTTTCCTGATTATTTTCAATGGCCTGCTCCTGGGCTCAGGCTCTTTGAACGCATCGATTGATGTGGAAATACCGCTGTATCAGCTTCATCATCAGGTGATGGGGCAATCCTCTTATGCGTGGCTGAGTCACTATCAGGGCCTGTTGCAGCTTCTGCTTCTTGGATTAGTCACCATAAGTATTGACAAACTCTCTCTGAATAGCGATGAAGCACTGTATGAAAATGTTGATATCGCCCCTGAAGTTGATAGTACCAGCAAGCTTAGCGTTGTCGCCTGTCAGTCTGAACCCTCGTCAGACCGAAGTTCAGACAGACTCTACGCTCAGCGATGGGTAGTAAAAAGTGCTGCTGGCGGTAAGGAAGCGGGAACCCAGACTGACCCGGAGCCAATAGCCGAAGGAAAAAGCACTCAATACGAAGTTTCTCAAGGTCGAAGTACCCAAAACTCCTTAGGATGGGCAGCAGGCGCTACTGGAGGCAGTGATGGTAATGAACCTCCGGAAGACGGTTTTGGTAAAGAGAAATTTTCAGGTGATCCGATATTTTTTTCTTCACAAGAAGATGACGACGATGAAAAAAAATTATTGATAGCGTTGGAAGACTCCGTAATGTACGGAGGCTCAGGCGATAAAACTGTATCAGAAATGTCTTCATTAACAGACTCGTCATTAACAACAATCTCATCAACAGGAATAAATGAGCTTTATACAGACATTCAGCACAGGCTAAATGAGCTTCAATTACTTCGATCGCAACGAATAAAAGAACTGTCGGCAACAAGGGAGGATTTCAACCGTGAGATAAAAAAGCTTGACCGTGAATTAAGACGTGAAATGGCGATTGTGAACAGGAGGCTGCAAGAAACCATCGACTATGGGGAGAGAATAAAAACCCTTGAAACACAAACCAGCACTATCAATCAGGAAACTGCTCAAATTGCACAGACAGCGGTCAACGCAGAAAGTAATTCTGCAATGAACAGGCAGTTAATCAACATTAATCTCAGAAGCATTAATGATTTTAAAACCAGGCTTGAAGGCACTGAACAGAGGAATAACGTCTTTGAAGATCGCCTGCAGGCCCAGACGAACAGGCCTCAAACCACCGGGGGCGTTACCGAGCAGCAATTTAATGAATTACAAGATCAGGTTACTGCGCTGCAAATACAGGTAACCGAAGACCAGGAGATGGTTAGAAACCATGCTTTACCAAGGGCAGACGATAGTGAGATTGCCCAATTACGAGCAAGAGTGACTGTTCTTGAGGATGAACAAAAACGGTTGCAAGCTGAAGCGAATATCTATTTTTATTCACGGCAAGTCAGTGGTACTTTTATTTTCCCTATTTCGAACTTTCAGACACGACGACAGGAGGCAATAAGTGAAAAAAGAAAAGCTATATACACCGACCCATTCTGGACTCCACAGGGCTATAAACTGTGTGTACGTATTTTCTTAAATGGAGATGGTTACGGAAAAGGGCAGTTTATATCCATGTTCGTTGTCTTGATGAAAGGGATGCATGATAGCGAGCTGAGCTGGCCATTCCAGCTAAGAATAAACCTGGCAGTCTTTAATCAAGAAGGCGGGGAGCATATCATAAGTTCCTTTATTCCTGATAAAGACAATGGTGCATTTGGGCGGCCAGTGCGGAACATGAACATAGGCTCAGGTCATCCCAAGCTTTTCCCATTAAGGCTTTTAGATACTCTGGGTTATGTCAAAGATGACACAATGTACTTTGGCGTTTTCATCGGACAGAGGGAATAACAAAGCAATATTCAGTAACTTTACGCCAGCCCCATGCAGGTGAGAATGATAACGTTGCTCTATGTTACTTCCCCTACTTATGCTTATATTGAAAATAAGGGTTTAGAAAAAGCCAGTACGGACGCTAGCACAATAATAACCCAGGGAGGTATACCATCAATGGAAAGCGTTATCTTAATCGCAATCAGTGCTTTTGCTCTTTATTATCTCAGCCTGAAGCAGGATCATATGGCTGACACCATGCTTGCCGAAGCGTTTGACCGGTTCGAACGACGATACAACAACGTGACCTACTCCTGTCACGAATCAACAGTCGTCAAAAAAAGACTGTTCAGCTTTCCTGATGTACCTTGCATTCCTTCTATTAATTTCAATGTTCGTGCCCTGTGCCTGACAGAAAGTGGGGACTGGTTCTGGTTTGACGCCAGCATTCGTTTGATGAAAATTCATTCAACCAGCATCACTCCCGCTACCAGCCAGGAAGCCAGCGAAGCCCTGAAGGATGACCCGGAATGCTTCAGCCGTTATTTTTCTGACAAAAAACCAGCCAACCATGCATAGCTATACAAATGACAGCGCAACAACAGATTGATAACAACCAACAGCGAAAAGCGATATATTCTAAGCTTCATCTCCCCTTCGCAATTTACGCCACCAACAGTAATGTTGAGTGGCGTTTTTTCAGGAGGCCACCTTTTAGGCTTTTAGCTCCTCGCTGCGCAGCTCTTTCCTCAATATTTTCCCGACCGGCGTCATGGGAAGTTCCTCACGAAACTCAACCTGCTTCGGCACTTTATAGGCAGCAAGGTGTTGGCGACAATATTCAACCACTTCGTCTTTATCCAGCTCTTTATCCTTGGAAATAACAAACAACTTTACCGCTTCTCCGGTTTTTTCGTCGGGTACCCCTATGGCTGCACAGTTATCAACCTTGTCGAAACTACTGACAACATCTTCAACTTCGTTAGGGTATACGTTAAACCCGGACACCAGAATCATATCTTTAATGCGGTCAACAATGCGTACAAAACCATCTTCCTGAATAACAGCCACGTCTCCTGTTTTCAGCCAGCCATCCTCATCAAGTACCTCCCTGGTGGCAGCTTCATTTTTCCAATAGCCTTTCATCACCTGCGGCCCCTTGACGCACAACTCTCCGACTTCATTGACGGGCAGCTCATTACCATTGTCGTCCAGTATTTTCAGGGCAGTATCAGGAACGGGTAAACCGGCCGTTCCCAGTTGGGATAACTCGCCAATAGGATTAATGCATACTGCCGGGGTACATTCAGTGAGCCCGTAGGCCTCTGAAACACGACAACCGGTCACCTTATGCCAGCGCAGCCCCGTGTCTTCCTGAAGTGCTGTACCACCGGACAGCGTAAACTTCAGCCCCGAAAAATCACACTCACTAAAGTCAGGATGATTCATCAAGCTGACAAACAGCGTGTTAAGACCAACAAACCCTGTAAACCGCCAGGGTCTGATAAATTTAATAAAGGTCGCAGTATCTCTGGGGTTAGCAATAAGAATATTTCGATTGCCAAGGTACGGCATACACAACAGGTGCACAGTAAAAGCATAAATATGATAAAGCGGCAGAGGGGCAACAATAATCTCTTTGCCTACTTCCAGCCCCTGCTGTTCAGACGCCATTTTCTGTGACAACACCTCCTTGGCCTGCAGCATATTGGCAATAAGGTTTCGATGGGTAAGCACGGCCCCTTTTGCCACCCCGGTTGTACCACCGGTATATTGCAACACCGCCGGATCACTCAGGTCAGCCGCTTCAGGTGGCTGATAAGGCAAATCGCTACCTTTCTTTAACGCTCCACGAAAAGTGATAGTAGGCTTCAATCCGTGAGGCGGAACCATTTTTTTCACGTATTTGGCAGCAAAGTTAATCAGCTGTCTTTTTGGCGCAGGCAACATGTCCGCCAGTTGAGTGACAACCAATACCTCAATGCTGGTTTCTGAAACCACTTCTTCAACCAGGTGGGCAAAGTTTTCCAGATACACCAATGCTTTTACATCAGAGTCTTTGAACTGATGCAGCATCTCCCTGGCGGTATAAAGAGGATTGGTATTCACTACCACCAGCCCCGCCCTGAATGCCCCATAAACCGCAATACAATACTGCAGCAGGTTAGGCATCTGAATAGCAATCCGGTCCCCGGGCTTCAGGGCAGGACAGCTTTGCAGGTAAGCTGCAAAATGCTGACTGTATTGATCAACATCAGCAAAGCTCAGAGTATGCCCTATGCCGGTAAACGCCGGGCGACTTGTATTTTTAGCAAGCATACTGTTTATCAGCGCCAGCACATTTGGATAACTGTCAGGGTCGACGGAGTTATTAACCCCTTTAGGTCGCTTGTCATTCCAGAAACTGGTTTCCATTGATTACTGCCCCCATTGTACTGTTCTTATCGTTATGAATGGTTAAAATCCCAGTGCCGCAGGCTACTGTGCAGCAGGAAACTACCGCGGTAATATTAAAAGTAACCGACAAAATATTCCAGAAAACATCAACACTAATTCACAAAATATCACTCTCACAGCTCTTTGACTTCAGGGTGGTAAAGCCCTGCGTATTCACTTAATCTAATATTTAGTACTATCACGGCTCTGGATCATGATGATCAGATTAAACGACAGGGACTGCAAATCACCGAACTCAGCCATTGATCTTTTCCTTTTCGCCTGTTTTATAACCCCGGCGAGGTATCCCCGTGGGTGAATACTATCTGAAGATCCTGTCCGGCAATCACATAGGCGCTGAAATCCCCCTGGAGCCGGGTCAGCATTCACTGGGTAAAGATGAAAGCTGTGATCTGGTTCTAAGCGATGCTTCTCTTCGTGATAATGAACTGATTATCCAGATCACCCCTGAAGGGCAGCTCAATATTTTTCCCAGACACGAGGAAGGACCGCTTTATCACAACGGCCAGCCTGTTGAAAAACCATTCACCATGGCAGCCTTTGATGTTATCACCGCCAGCAACCTCTTTTTTACTCTTGGACCAGCCGATGCAGACTGGCCGGCGATCACCCTGCCCGAACTGCAACGACCTGAGCCCGAGACAGAGCCAGAAGAAACCGATAATGACTCTATCGCCGAAACAGAAGACAGTGATGACGGACTTCCCGACGTTGACCTGGACGAAGAAGACAACGATGATGATGATGACGAAGATGATCTGGAATTAGGATATGAAGCAGATTTCCTGACCAACGATGAAGACAATGACGATGAGAGCAACAAGCCACCTCCTCCCCCTGCGATCATCAAGAAAATTTTAATCGGTCTGCCTCTTAGTCTTATATTGATCATCATACTGCTGGCCATCTTCCTGCTAAGCGAAGAAACACCAGAAGCCCTCCCCCCCGAAAAGCAACCCATCGACCATGCTCTACAGGCTAAAACCATCAGAGACGAACTTAATCAAAAGCATGTTCGGGTCAAGACACTGCCTGACAAAAGCGTTCTGCTAACAGGCTACACCAACACCCTGAAAGACAAACAAAACCTGCAGCGTAACCTGAGCGAACAGAACATCCCCTTCACCTCGCAACTGGTTATTATGAACGAGCTGCGCGCCAGTGCTGACGCCCTGCTGCAAAATCGGGGTTATAGCGATATACGTCTGGAACTGGATAATACGCCCGGCTCACTGGTTATGACCGGCTATGTCGCCAGCGCCGAAGAATTGACGAATTTGATCGATATGCTCAAACAGGAAATCCATGGTCTTGTATCCATTGTTGATCAGGTTGAAAATCAGTCGAGCCGACTAAACACCCTCAAGTCCATGCTCCGGGAAAAAAATCTCAGCTCCCGCATTCATCTGGTGCAAAAAACCAACCTTATCACTCTAGAAGGTCACCTTTTGGACGATGAACAGGTATATAACCTGAATGATGTTGTCTCTCGTTTCAGAAAAAGGTATCGGGATAACCCTGTCCTAAAAGTCGCCACTCGCTCTGCGAACGACAACAAAGAGAAGAAACCGGGATTATTACCCTCCCTGAGAATCCGGGGAATCAGTATGGGAAGGGTTCCGTATGTGATTATGGAAGACGGGGGAAAATACCTGATCGGAGCAAAACTGGCGAACGGGTATATAATTGAAGATATTAACCTCGACTATCTTTTATTAGTAAAAGGAACAGATCGGGTCAAATACCGTCTTGGAGGGAACCGTGGCGGACAAAAAAAATAGTGAGACTATCCACCTTTCCGGAACTGAAGATCTCCTGCTCAATGATAAAAGCGGTGAATATCGTGAACAGCTGCTGAAACAGCTGATGGATGAAGCGATGCGCCTTAAAACCCTTTTGGATCAGGGTAACTCTCCCGACGAATTTGAAAAAAACAAAGACATGATGCTGGCATTACTGGCGGCTGCCGACGTGGTAGACCACACTTGGGAAAAACATCATAAACAGTCCTCTGACTAACAGTTCAAAGGGAGCATAAACCATGGCTCAAGGCGGAACAGGTGGAGCAACAGGCGGTGCTACTGGTAATAACTTTAATTTTGACCAGATTCAGTCTACATTCGGCCAAAAAGCGAATGAGCTGGATATAGAGCTGAAAAACAAAATCTCCACCATGGACCCGAACAGCACCAAAGACATGGTCGCTTTTCAGGTCGACTTTAACAAATACATGATTATTGAAGGTCTGCGGTCCAGCATTATCAAGTCCATCAAAGACACCATCCAGAGTATTATCCAGAAACTGTAGCCACAGGGAGAGCTTAAGTCATGGCTGACGATTCACTGATTAAAACATTGGCAGACATCGGCTTTATGGCCACCTCCAACAACATGTCCAAACAGGCCTTTGCTATTTTTTACGGACTGGAACAAGCCCGTCCTGACAGCCCGGTTCCTCACATTGGTTACGCCTTGCAGTACATGAATAAAAAACTGCACAAACATGCACTGGACATTCTGCACAAAAAAGCCCTGCCTCTGGATAAAGACAACCCGATCACCAAAGCGTTTATTGGCCTGGCACTGATGTTTGAAGGACGAAATAAGGAAAGCGAAGACTTTCTATCCGAAGTGTCTACTCAGGGAGACGACAGCGCCAAAATCATGGCCAAAGAACTTCTGGCTCACATTCGACAGAGCTGAGACCTACTGCTCAGCCAGTGACTTTCTGACAGCCTGCCTGACCTCTTCAGGCATATTCCCACCTGGCACCAACTGTTGTGTAAACCAGACAGTCAGCATACCCACATAGGCCTCAACAAAACGATGCCTGACTGCCTCATCTTTCAGACCATCCAATAACTCCCTGACGCTATCCATAACATCGGTATTAAAGTATCCCTCAGCAACAGAATCCGTAAATCCATCGTAATGTCGCACAGAAAGACTTCGCTCTCCCACCTGACTGGTATAGATGGGAAGATCCAGTTTCAGAATGCTTTTAGCCAGAGAGTCATCCAGAAGCGTCACCGCTTCCTGCCATTCCGGCTCAACCCATCTCTGACTCACCTCTCCGGTCAACGTCATTCTTCTGGTCAGCCGATGCACAAAAGCCTCAATACGCTTATTACCCAGTGATTGCAGAGCAGAAGCTGTTTGAACGTCACACAACAACTTCCTGGCTTCATTAAGATTCATAAATGGCTGATAGCGAATCTGATAATCCCCGAGCCCGGATAACAACGTCTTACATTCATCACTATGCTCTGCTACGGCCGTTATAACCTCAGTAAACCCGGCCAATACATCCTCAGCAAACCGGGTCATTGGATTACAATCAAGGCTATTCTGCCCCTCTATAGTCAGCAAATGTTTCAGCACAGGCTTGAATTGCTGCGGCTCAGCCTCAAGTAATTCACCATTTACCAACTTCACAGAACAAGAGGCGAGCCTGGCTATATGAAAGTCCTGCCACAGATGATTCAGCCCGGTCTCCTCTAAGCTACTGCCATCAAACCCTCTTAAAAAAGCCATTTCTGGCTGCTTCAGCTCATTCAACAACTTTTGATAGCACCCTCGGTGAAAGGCTGTTTTCGGGTCAATCAAATAAATCATCCCATTGCGACTGATCAGGTTTTGCTGATGCAAATCCGCTAGCCCCAGCAGTAACACATAAGCCAGCAACCCTCCGGTATGACGATAATAATCTCTGGCCTCATCCGCCGACAGAGTCAAACCCAACTCATCATCATCAAGGAATTCTGCATAACCATAGTGAACCAGCCTGCCACCTACAGTCTCCTGTCGACACAGAAGCCGGTGCGTACCTATCTGAACCTGTGACAACCAGTGATTAATCTGCTTAACCACCTTCCCGTCCGGATCAGTCAGTGCATGATCCACCCGCATATCTCTTGCCTTGTAAATGAGCCTCTGACCATTATCAAAGGTCAGCAGAAAAACTGTGTACTCCTGATGGTGCGAAAAGAAATCAACCCCAACCAGTCCACCTGCCTGATCGCCCCAGGCCTTAGCGTAGGTCGATTGAATACTCTCCATATCCTGCTGCAGCCTACGCAACAGGCAACGGACGCTGCGTAAATACCTGAAAACCAGCGACCGGCGAGAACGATACCAATAAGGGTAGGATCGGATCAGAAACTCCACACCACCCGCCTGCTCCAAAGCTTCAAGCACCTCACTATAGGCCGTCATTTTCTGCCCCCGGGCAAACCACCCAACGGCCTGCAGCAATGCACCATCCAGAATATTGGCCAGCTCAGTCCCCAGAGCCTGTAGCAGTAACGACTTATGCTCCTTAAATGGTGCAACAGCCTGCGACAAAACAGCCATACCGGCAGCCAGAAAGGGTTGTAAAAGATGAGCACGTCTCTGCTCAGGAAAAGTCAGCTTGAAATCATCATTCGCACTATCAGAGCGAATCATTTTGACAAAAGAAGAACCTGAAGACCGAGCTTCCGACAACGTTAACAGCTGGTATTTCAGCATCCATGCAAGGGTAAACTGAACTGGCTGCCCCTCATGCAATGTCTCCAGCGAGGCAACCGCTCTGGGCTGAATACATTGTTCCAGCAACTGATAGATAACATCCTGATCCAGCCACCCCTTAAGCTCGGAGAAATGAAAACCGTGCTCTGACTGAATCAAAACCCTCAACCCACGATCCGTTGTTACAAGATTCCGGGACAACTCCAGCTGCTCAGAGGGGTAGTGGCCAAACACATTATGAAATGACAGACCGGCTGGCCGCCCCTGACGATAGGGGACTGATGCCGCCTCTTTTCCCAATTCCAACGCCATCTGCTGATAAGCATTGACTAGCTCTGGCCAGGAAAATTGTTCAACAAAATGCTGCCTTCCAGTTTTACCCACCTGTTGTCGTAAATCATCATCCGTCAACAGACCTGCAAGAACATTGACCAGCGCCTCGATATCAACAGAAACGCTCTGGGCTTCGATCAACCGGGCCTGCGGCACATGCAGAAGACTTAAAGAACGATTAAGAGACTCATTGTTCACACCCATCGTAGGAATCAGATAACCGCTCACCTCGTTATCTACCAGCTCCCGGTAGCCGTTCCAGTCAGACAAAACCACAGGCACCTCATCACGCATGGCTTCCAGAGGCGTTATTCCGAAGCTCTCCTGCACATTATCAGCGAGCGACACAAAAACATCCGCAGCCTTATAAAGCTGGAACTTTTTGCGTTCATCAAGCGACAATTCAAAGCGAATATGGTCTTCAAGGTTTAGTTCACAGGCTCGCTTAAGCAACGACTGCACATAAGGGTCACCAGCATCTCCTGAACCGGCGATAACCAGCAGAAAGTCATCAATCCGCCACGCTTCAACCAACTCATTCAAAGCAAGGAGCAATGGATGAATATCCATTTTATCGAACGGCGATAAACGCCCAAGGCAGAACAATACTTTCTTATCTTCGGGCAAATTCAACGACTTTCTTGCAGCGTCTTTATCTTCCTGACATTCGGAATCCACTTCCAGCCCCAGCACCTGCTGCTCAAGCCGCCCACGATAAGGAAGCGCAATCCCCAGACAATCACTGATAGAGGCAGAAGCTGTCGAGAGCAAACGTTTGACCACCTGCCTCTGAGAAGCCGAACTGCATAGAATGGCATCGCAACTTTTCACTGGTGACATCACCAGGTCCCGAATTCTGGAGAGCCCCGAGTCATCACTCATGGTATGGGCTCTACCCACCACAGGGAAACACTTTGAAGCATGATGGTCGCGCAAGGCCACCAGGTCAGAAATATACGGATCACCACAATGAAAAATCGAATAATGATATCGGGAAAAACAGTCCGGAAGCTGGTGAACACTGATCAGCCTGATGACCTTATCTGAACCATAGGCATCAAAATGTGGCTGCCATTCAGCTTGAAATCCATCAATCTCTGCCGGAATCAGAAACAGGTGCAACTCAGTAAACTGACTGTGGCGGACAATCGCTTTCAGAAAAGAATTATTAGCACTCTGAAGCCCGTTATAACCCAGTTGTTTTCCGGGCCTGTGGGTAACAAGACAACCAAACAAACCATTATGCAAAACGCTCATGAAGCCTCCCGTCAGGGCATGATCATAACGGGCGCAGAAGGCATGGTCAGCGCATCTTCATTAATCAGTGTCAGAATATATTCAAAGTTATTCGCGAACTCAGCCAGGGCTTCTTCAATAATATCTTCATTAAGCCCTAATGCCGTTCGGGTTGTAGACAGGGAGAGTTCATCCGAATCCGGCTCAATGCACAAGCTGATTCTTTGCGTCTGGATCAAACCCAGGTGCTTCTGCAAAAGCTTCTTGAGAAGTTCTTCCTGCTCATCAGGTCTGGAAGGTAATTTGGCAATAACACCATGAAGATAGAACTTGCCATTTGCCTGAAAGCAAGCAAGTTCAATACGATCGTCAATGGAAATGTAGTAGCGGTTATCCCTGAACTCCAGCTCCCCCATCTGGTTGCGCCGGGCCACAGATTTAATCAGGTTATCAAAGCTCATAGCATCCCTGCTTGCTGGGTAGAACGAATGAAAAGACATCCTTGTCTTTCGTCTTCATTCTTTCAGTGTAGGGGGTTATTCCTTGACAAGTACAGTATCTTCAGGGGTGTTAGAATAGCCTGACAACTTGCGGAACAACATCAGCAGCACACCAAAGGCCACCAGAGAGGTAGTGAAACCTGCCGCTGCAGAATCTGACATACCCATGACCAGGTAACCCGACATGGCAACCACCGCAATACCCAGAGCATAAGGTAGCTGAGTCGTTACATGATCAATATGGTGACAGGAAGCACCCGTGGAAGACAGAATCGTCGTATCAGAAATTGGAGAACAGTGGTCACCAAATACCGCACCCGCCAGAACCGAAGCCAGCATAGGCAGCATCATGGAAATCTCCGCAGCCGCCGCCATATCACCCGCGATAGGTAACATGATACCAAAAGTACCCCAGCTGGTTCCGGTAGCAAATGCCATAGCGCCGGATACCAGGAACAGAATCATTGGCAGATAGCTTGGTTCCAGAGAAGAACTGCTGACCAGGCCTGCCAGATAACGACCGGTTTCCAGAGAGCTGATGACATCCACCAGCACCCAGGCAAAGACCAGAATGTAAATCGCTGGCAGCATGGAGCGCACACCTTCAATGATGGCCTTACTCCAGGCCGGGCCGTCCAGGTCATGACGAATCATGCGCACCATGGTCACCACCAGACCAATCAGGCCACCGTATACCAGAGAGTGAACCACGTCAGTGTTTTCAAACGCCCCCAGAACCGAAAACGCCTCTCCCGCTTCAGACAGGACAGCAGCACCCGTAGCAATCAAAGAGGCGCTCGTCGCAATGACCAGAGTAACAACCGGAATCACCAGGTCAGATACCGTTCCTTTAGAACTTCTGCCCAGCTCAGCACTGGCACCGGGAGGCGTGCCTTTACGGGCGTCATACAGCTCACCCGCGCGGGCTCGACGTTCATGAGTACGCATCGACCCCACGTTCAGATCCATCCAGGCGCTGCAGATAACCAGCAGCAGGGCGAACACGGCGTACAGGTTCATCGGCACCATGGCGACGAAAGCAGAAATCGCACTGATATCGGTGATCTCATGAGTCGCCAGAATCGTTCCAATCAGGGCAATAATGTAGGCACCCCAGCTGGACACCGGCGTAATGACACAGACAGGCGCTGCGGTAGAATCAATCAGGTAAGCCAGCTTGGCACGGGAAACACCGTGACGATCGGTTAAGGGACGGCTGATATTACCTACCGCCAGACTGTTAAAGTAGTCATCAATAAAGATAATCACACCCAGCAGAACCGTCAGCAGCTGAGAACCCTGACGAGTCTTGACCCGTTCACGGGCCCAGTCACCAAAAGCGCGGGCACCGCCGGAAATATCAATCAGGGTAGTGATAACACCCAGCAACATCAGAAACAGCAGAATAAAAACACTGCTGACATTAACACCTTCATCCCAGAAAACAGCAAAAAAGCTTTTGCCGATGTACGCAAGGGAATCCAGAGGGCTGTAGCCGGTCAATAAAAGAGCACCGGTAAGAATACCCGCCCCCAGGGACAGAAGCACTTTACGGGTAATGATCGCCAGCAAAATAGCGACAACAGGGGCAGCCAGAGATAATGGCGAATGACTAAAACTTAATAAATCCATAAAACTGATCTCGTAATAGCAAGTCATTTCATAAGGCTGTTATCCTTAACAGACTGTTATTCAGTTTGACTTGCAGGTGTCAGATCAGGAGGCAGTTGGATAAGGAGCAGAACAGATCAGTTCATACTTCTGTTGTGTAAATTCCCAACCGTTTAACGGGTCAGCTCACACAGACTTCCAGTAGCTCTCCACAGTTCAAAACCGTGACAGTGATACACCTCTTCGATGCACCACCAGTGGGTAGATACGACTCTCATACCCACTTCGGCACTTTTTCCTTTCATCCGGCTTATTGGCTGATAGGCTCAAACCAACGGAGTCACCCTACTCCGGATTACTATTAAAATAGTGCGCCTCTACTTCTTCGTTTAAGAGTTTCTCGTTTAAGAGTTTCTCGCTTAAGAGGATCACAGGCAGTGACTTAGCGAAGCTTCCAGCCACGCGCCACTGCTGATGAAAGACTATTATGCACACTGATAGCGGCCTGACAACCGACCCAACATAAAAACTTCTTCCATTCCCTGTAGTAGATCAACTTTTCAGCAAAGAGTTCCATAACATGATGTTTTTTAACCAGTTATTACAAAAAATCCCCCGCCATACGTGATGTCGGGTGATTTTTACGGATTAGCGCAGCTCAGAGTAGCAGCAATCAAGGGCTTTTAGCTTCTGGCTTTTAGCTGCTCATACAGCCAATAGCCAACAGCGAAATATCACTCCCACTCAATAGTCGCAGGCGGCTTGCTGGAGACGTCATAGGTCACACGGGAAACGTGCTCAATTTCGTTAATAATACGGCCGGATACTTTTTCCAACAGCTCATAAGGCAAATGCGCCCAGCGAGCCGTCATAAAGTCAACCGTCTCAACAGCACGCAGAGCGATAACGTATTCGTAGCGACGACCGTCACCCACCACACCTACAGACTTCACAGGCAGGAATACAGCAAACGCCTGACTGGTCTTGTGATACCAGTCAGCCTTACGCAGTTCTTCAATAAAGATGGCATCGGCTTTACGCAGAATGTCACAGTATTCTTTCTTAACTTCACCCAGCACTCGTACACCCAGACCAGGACCAGGAAATGGATGACGGTACACCATGTCATAAGGCAGCCCCAGCTCAAGGCCAATCTTGCGTACTTCGTCCTTGAACAGTTCACGCAGAGGCTCAACCAGCGACATCTTCATCTCTTCCGGCAGACCACCCACATTATGGTGGGACTTGATGACGTGAGCCTTGCCACTTTCAGCCCCGGCAGATTCAATGACGTCCGGATAGATAGTGCCCTGTGCCAGGAACTCAATACCGTCCAGCGCCGTCGCCTGCTCATCAAACACCTCAATAAAGGTGTTACCGATAATCTTACGCTTGGCTTCCGGCTCATCCACACCTTTCAGCTTGTCCAGGAAAAGATCTTCAGAGTCGGCACGAATCACGCACACACCCATGTTTTCAGCAAACATGGACATTACCTGGTCACCTTCGTGCAGACGCAACAGGCCGTTGTCAACAAACACACAGACCAGCTGATCGCCAATCGCCTTGTGCAACAGCGCCGCTACCACACTGGAGTCAACACCACCGGACAGCCCCAGCAGCACCTGCTTATCACCCACCTGCTCACGCACACGGGCAATAGCGTCTTCGATAATCTGCCCCGGAGTCCACAGCTTTTCACAACCAGCAATATCCACCACAAAACGCTCAAGAATGCGGTAGCCCTGTTTGGTGTGGGTCACTTCAGGGTGGAACTGAATGCCGTAGAATCGCTTATCGTCACAAGCCATGGCAGCAATCGGACAGGAACCGGTAGAAGCTGCAAGAACGAAACCTTCCGGCAGCTCACTGACTTTATCACCATGACTCATCCACACATCCAGACTCATGCGGCCGTGATCACAGATATGATCTTCAATACCTTCAAACAGGCGGGTTTTCTCTTCCAGAGTCACCTGGGCGTAACCAAACTCACGCAGGTTGGAAGTGGACACTTTGCCACCCATCTGTTCTGCCATGGTCTGCATGCCATAGCAAATACCCAGAACCGGTACACCCAGATCAAAAACAACGTCAGGCGCTCGTGGCGAGTCATCACCGGTAACAGACTCAGGACCACCGGACAGAATCACGGCTTTAGGAGCGAAGTCACGGATTTTCTGCTCATCCATATCAAACGGATGCAGCTCACAATAAACACCGATTTCACGCACACGACGGGCAATCAGCTGCGTGTACTGAGAACCGAAATCCAGAATCAGAACTCGCTCAGCGTGAATATCCTTGGACTTTGCGTTAGACATCGCGTTAGACATAGTCTTCTCAAACAGCCTTGGGCAAAAGAAAATGCTGCACCATCAGCGAGCACTTTCATTGTTTATGGAAACAAAAAGTTTATGGAAACTTAAAACAGAACAGCCGGATAAAAATCCGACTGTTCTGTTTTAACAGGCTACTTATCAGCCGACACGATAATTGGGCGCTTCTTTGGTAATCGTCACGTCGTGTACGTGAGACTCCTTCATACCGGCATTGGTCACACGCACAAACTCCGGCACAGAGCGCATGGTGTGGATATCGGCAGAACCGGTATACCCCATGGCAGCGCGCAGACCGCCCACCATCTGGTGAATAATGGCATTCAGTGGCCCTTTGTAAGGTACACGACCTTCAATACCTTCAGGTACCAGCTTTTCAGCACCATCCTCAGCACTCTGGAAGTATCGGTCGCTGGAGCCGGTAGCCTGGCCCATAGCACCCAGAGATCCCATGCCGCGGTAAGCCTTGTAGCTTCGACCCTGGAACAGTTCAACCTCACCCGGCGCTTCCTCGGTACCTGCCAGCATGCTGCCAAGCATAACGGTACTGGCACCAGCGACAATCGCCTTGGCCAGGTCGCCGGAGAAGCGAATACCGCCGTCGGCAATCACTGGAACGTCAGTATCTTTCAGGGCTTCAACCACATTAGCCACCGCTGAAATCTGCGGCACACCAATACCGGTGACAATACGGGTAGTACAGATAGAACCCGGCCCGATACCGACTTTAACACCATCTGCACCGGCTTCCGCCAGCGCGCGCGCCGCAGCACCGGTGGCGATATTACCGCCAATCACCTGAACCTGTGGATAAGTTTCCTTAACCCAGCGAACACGCTCAATAACACCCCTGGAGTGACCGTGAGCCGTATCGACAATCACCACATCGACACCAGCGTCGACCAGTGCCGCCACACGCTCAGGGGTTTCAGGTCCTGTACCAACAGCGGCACCCACGCGCAACTGACCATGGTCATCTTTACTGGCCAGCGGGTAGTCCTGGGCTTTTTTGATATCCTTAACGGTCATCATGCCCACCAGGCCAAAGCTGTCGTCAACCACCAGCACTTTTTCAATGCGATGCTTGTGTAACAGCTTGCGAACCGTCTCCTGATCAGTACCTTCCAGTACCGTTACCAGACGATCCTTTGGCGTCATGATCTGGGAAACGATTTTGTCCAGGTTAGAGACAAAACGCACGTCACGACTGGTGACAATACCCACCAGGTCGTCACCATCCAGCACCGGCACACCGGAAATTTTGTGCTTACCGGTCAGCTCCAGCAAGTCACGCACTGTGGCCGATGAGTCGATAGTAATCGGGTCTTTCACCACACCACTTTCATGTTTTTTAACCTTACGAACTTCGTTGGCCTGCTGGGCAATGGTCATGTTCTTGTGAATGATACCAATACCACCTTCCTGGGCCATGGCAATCGCCAGACGAGCCTCAGTAACGGTATCCATAGCAGCAGAGATCAGAGGAATATTCAGTTCAATGTCGCGGGTCAGGCGGGTCTTGAGGGAAACATCTTTCGGGAGAACTTCGGAGTAACCTGGCAAAAGCAGGACATCATCGAAGGTGAGGGCTTCTTGGGCAATTCTCAGCATTACCTGTTACCAATCCAGTACGTTGATAAAAATCGCGGATAAAATTCTTGGGATTCTACCGCAGTCCGCATTCCTATCACACGCAGAATACCTTGAAATTATTCGAATGCCAATACAAAAAAACCGCAACTTCTCAGCTGCGGTTTTTCAGAGCCCTATAATTTCTTCTTTTAGATCAGATGGTTACAAAACAATTCCAGAAATCACAAAACCAGCGGCAACAGAGAAACTAATAGCCATCAGCCCCGGCAACATAAAGCTGTGATTGAACACATACTTACCGATCTTAGTGGTACCAGTACTGTCAAAATCGATGGCAGCAATGATCGGACCGTAGTTAGGCACAAAGAAATAACCGTTTACCGCCGGGAACATGGCAATCAAAGCCGGAGCCGGCAGCCCCAGGGCAACACCCAGAGGCATCAGCGCCGTCGTTGTTGCGCCCTGGCTGTTCACCATGACAGACAGTACGAACAGGGCAATCGCAAATGCCCATGGGTACATACTCACCATTTCACCAATACCAGACTTGAGCATGGCATCATGGGCACCAAAGAAAGTATTACCCAGCCAGGCAATACCAAAGATCGCGATGACGGCACGCATACCGGCAATGAACACATCGCCACGGGTGACTTCAGCAATATCAACGCGACAAACCGCAACAATAGCAGTACCTGCGCACAGCATGATGATCTCAATAGTATGCGCCATCCCCATTCTTGCACCAGACTCAAAAACAGGTCGCAGAGACGGGAAAGCACCCATCATGACAACCGCTACAGCGGCCAGCAGGAAGAGCCCAACAGACTTTTTAGCCCCCGGCTTCAGTTCGCTGACCAGTTCGCCACCTTCCTCTTCCATTTTTGCGCGGAAGGCAGGATCCTGCATACGCTTCAGGAACTCAGGATCATCCTTCAGCTCTCTACCCAGCTTGTTAGTCACCAGGGACGCCAGGCCCAGGCCAATAGCAGTGGAAGGAATAGTGACCCCCAGAATACCTGCCAGGGTGATATCAAAGTCCGCCAGAAAACCCAGCAGCGCAACAGTAGCAGCCGCGATCGGGCTGGCGACAATCCCCACCTGGGAGGCAATCACCGCCATGGACAGAGGACGCTCCGGACGAACCCCGGTACGACGGGACACTTCAGCGATAACCGGCAACACAGAGTAGGCAACATGACCAGTACCAGCGAACATAGTGAACACGTAAGTAACAGCCGGTGCCATAAAAGTGATGCGCTTGGGATTCTTACGCAGAATTCTCTCAGCCAGCTGAACCAGATACTCCAGACCTCCGGCCGCCTGCATACAGGCAGCTGCGGACACCACAGCGACAATCATCAGCATGACATCAATAGGCGGACTGGTTGGCTCCAGACCAAACACAAAGCTCAGAATGGCGAGGCCAACGCCCCCCATCAAGCCAAGACCTACGCCACCAATGCGTGCGCCAATCAGGATACAGGCCAGAACGACCAGAAGCTGTATAAAAAACATACCAACCCTTAACAGGAAATGAAAAAACAGTTAATGTCTGAATTGTAAGCATCACGCATTAATTAACACATTAGTGATAACGTATTAACACTAAGTAGTTTCCGTTATTTCCCAGCGACTTAGACGGATTACCGAAACCATCACCTTAACACCACTCAGCTTGAGCCAGGCAATGCACGGTCAAAACCTATATAACTTCTCTGACGACTCGTTCTCACAATCGTCAACGCATCGTCCACTAACTGTCACAGAATTGAACAGCCGTACTCGCCGCATGCTGGAAACGCATTTTGGCAATGTGCGTGTAGAAGGCGAACTTTCGGCACTGGCACGCCCGCGTTCAGGCCACTGGTACTTCACTTTAAAAGACGCCAATGCGCAAATACGCTGCGCCATGTTCAAAAACCGCAACAGCAGCTTGAAATTCACTCCCACCGAAGGCATGCAACTACTGATCAGGGGGCGGGTCAGCCTGTATGAGGGGCGCGGCGATTACCAGCTAATCGTAGATCATATGGAGGAAGCGGGAGCCGGAGCACTTCAGCGGGCTTTTGAAGAACTGAAGACAAAGCTGGCCAACGAAGGGTTATTCAGCGCCGAGCGTAAACGAAATATTCCAGCGCTCCCCAGACAGATTGGAGTAGTCACCTCCCCCACCGGGGCAGCCATTAAAGATATTCTCGCCGTCCTTAAGCGACGCTTTCCTGCTATCAAGGTGACCGTAATACCAGCTGCCGTTCAGGGCAAACAAGCCAGCGGGGAGATTGTGAAGGCTATCGACCTGGCTAACCGGATGCCCGGACTTGACGTATTGATTGTTGGCCGGGGCGGTGGCTCCCTGGAAGACCTCTGGCCTTTTAATGAAGAGCCCGTGGCGAGGGCCATCGCCAACAGCGCACTGCCTGTTGTCAGCGCTGTCGGGCATGAAATTGATTTTACCATTGCCGATTTTGTGGCGGACTACAGAGCCCCAACGCCTTCTGCGGCTGCCGAAATCCTTAGCCCGGATCGTCAGGAGTGGCTGCACAAACTGAATCTGCTGAGTCGTAAACTCAACCTTCATATTCAGCACAAACTGCAAGCCACCAGCCAGTCTCTGGACAATATCAGCCTGCGCCTGCGACATCCCGGAGAGCGTTTACGGGAACATAACCAGCGACTGGATGACCTTGAAATCCGCTTGCAGCAAGCCATGACCATCAACCTGCAAAACCGGCACTCAAACTCTCAGCAACTACAAAGCAGGCTACTGCGACAATCCCCTGCCAGACTGGTTGAGAAAATCAGACACCGCACAGAGCATCTGTCTGAACACCTTCAACACCAGATGCAGAAAAAGCTTGAACGGCAAAACCACCAGCTGCAACAGCTCTCCGGACACCTGAACGCCGTCAGCCCGCTTGCCACCCTGTCGAGGGGGTACTCTATTGTGCAGAAAGATGGAGACATCATAAGGGATGTGAATGCACTGAATCCGGGCGACCAGATCACTACTCGCTTCAGTTCAGGCTCTGCCAGCTGCACCGTGAATACGCTACACCCTGAAAGCCCGAAAGCCTGATAAAAGCAGAAACCGAGCTGCAAACCGCCCTGACACGTATCCGGAAACTTGCCATCGAGACCGGCGAACTGAAACAGGAAAATAAGCGGCTTTATAAAGAGAATGGCGAATTAAAGGCGCAACTGGACTTTACCCTGCAACAGGTTCTGCCCGCTGACAAGTAGCCAGGCGATCCGAAGCAATAACTTTTTTGCCAGTGATTCTGTCTACTCTGTCAGGTCTGCTAACAACCGTTTCGACAATTTCTGCTTAACTGGTGACTTCCATTGGAAGGCGTCATCCATTTAAGGAGAATTTATGGAAATTTCAGGCCCCTATTCCCAATCAGGTCAGAATAGCCCGAACCTGGTCGAGTTAGACGATGACCGAACTGCTCTGCTGGAGGATTCCACACAGCGGCAGCCCGATTCTATTTGTGAGCGCATTGGGCACTTTCTACGCACTACAGTACCCGACACCTTTCAGCCATCAACCACCCACCTGCGCAGCAGACAAATGAGCATTCTCGAAGATCAGAAGGTAGTGACCCATACCGTCGAGTCGGAGCGACTCAATCAAGTCACACCGTCAGCGCTTGAATTTTTTAAAAACTTCAGCAATCAGTATTGGTCAGAAAGCACAACAGCTAACTTTGAAGAACAGGTTCGGCTAATAACAGACCTCAAGGAAACATTTCCTAACTATTTTAAGAAAATCCCACTCCAAAGCCTCACCTTCAAAGACCGGGAGCAATGCGGTGCCATTTTGGAAGGCATTGTTAATCACTACCAGCTGGACTTGCTGGTAGAACAGGCCGCGGGCATGAACGAGGGTTGGCAAACCACCCCCACCATCGATAATGGAAACTGCCTGTACGACGCGATCTGGCAAGGGCTGGGCAAGGACAAGCAACAGGAACTGCAAAAAAAGACCGGCAAAGCCGATTACAGGGCATTAAAAGAAATCCTGCAACAGCAAGCGCCTAACTACCGCGACACCATCATGGCAAACAGCCAGGGCATTGATGCCCATTACGAAAGCATTGAGGATTACCAACAACAGCTTAATGATCCGGAAAAGCTGTGGGGCCGCCACGCCACGGAAGGTAAAATACTGGCACAGGAGCTGGGCATTAACCTGGTGTTGAAAGGTGGATTCAGTTATGAGCCCAGCATAGAGTCAGGCACCTTTGTTGAGCGTGATGATGAAAACATTTACTGTTCAGAACAGAACACTCAGGTTGTGTTTATTGGCAACCGGAAACAGCATTACACTGCTATAAGCCAGGTTTAAAGGGTGTTTTCTATGCAGGACATGGCAGAACGAAAAGAAGACGCGGGGATGAAATTATCAGGGACGCCTCCATACTCACCCCCGGTGATCATGTGACCGCACAACTTAGCAAAAGAAAAATTCACTGCACCGTTGACCAGATTGACTAGAATTGTCGCAGAAAACAATAAGGATCGCCTGGCAAACACATGTTGGGAAACATTACGCCTCTTTAAGGGCGCAATCATTCTAATAAATCAGAGTCAAAATATGGTTAAAAACAAACTAGTTAACTGCTTAAAATCTCTCACGTTAGCCATTATTTTTTTGAATGCTTCAAAAGGGTACCCTGGCGAAACAGAACTTTACTCCTTACAACCCGCTGATAGCCATTACTTACAAATACCCCCTCCACTTCCAAGCCCACGCAGCATTCTTCTTTCAGGTTATCAATCACAAGACAGCAACCCATTAGCAGCATTAAATTTAAGCAATATGAATCTGATCCATTTTCAAAGATTTATACAATGGATAGAAGAGTATTTTTCACAGGGCAAATTCAGAGAATATAAAAACAACATCAACACTGCAGCAATATCAGTAGAAAAAAGTAAAATACACTTTAAATCAACACCCTCTAACAGACCAGAACCAGAACCAGAACCAGAACCACAGTCAGGATCAGATACAGATACAGATACAGAATCAACAGAAGAAACTATCATTGACGGATTCGCCATCAAAGATTTCTCTACTCTGCAAGAGTTAGAAAATGATTGTTCTGAAAGCATGTTGTATGCATACAAAAATGACCGGTTCATCAAACTCATGGAAGAGGTTAAGGAAAAAAATATTGACTGGGACACTATTGAAACAGAAACAATACCTGAAGGATACCCTTACCCGCTAGCCTGGGATATGGTACGACTTTTCAACAGGGCATTTAGTTCAAACGGAAAACTGACCAACCCTGAAGATGACTTTTTAAAAATCATAAAAAATAAAGACCCCGCACTAGACGTAATAATAAAAATCATGATAAACGCAATGTACAAAATAAATGAGACCGATGCTTACATAACTACCGCATGGCTGAAATACATACTCATAGAGCATCAGATTCATTTTGATATTGATAACTGGTTAAGCAGAAGATTCATTCAGGCTGATTATAGTTTTAACATCGCTGACGCCCCCTTGATCATCGGCAATAATTTAACACCAGAGGGAGAAAAATATGTAAAAAAATATAACCTGGATAAAAAAACTGTAATGAAAAGCAGAGCCTTCTCAACAACAAAATACAGTTCTAAATCACTTTGGATTATCTTAATGCACTTTTACAAAAAAATGAGTCTAGTAAATAAAGATAAAGAGCTAAGTTTCGAAGACCTTTTTCAGGATGACCCACTATTCACGAACATATTCATTCCAATATTGAATGAGATATTCTCCTGCATCTCCTGCGGCCTTGAAAGCAATGAAAAAGCATTGTTGGCTTTATGGATTGACAATACCTTTTCCGACATTCATTTACAGTTCAACTGGAGAAGGTCTCTTAGAAATCACCCATTCATGCCTGTCCAAACTGAAGAGCCCCCTCACCCAACCCAATCCAGCCAGCCAGTTAGCAGGACAAAAGGTATCAGCCGCAAACGCCCGGGAAGCACCGTAAAAGAACAGTTGATTAAAACACGCAAAAAACGCAAAAGCCACCTCCCGACTCGCTACAGATCATCAGAGGGTAAAATCATCCCCCATGAAAATGAACCGCAATCCACAAGGAATCCTGATCCGGATCAGTCCACTCCACCCGGTGCCTTAAATGGGCAAAGCACATATCAGCCCTGAAGGGCTGAAGAAATTCACCTCCCTGCTGGTTCGCAGGGAGCACTCTTTCAGTTAAGAGGTAGAGGTAAAGCTCACTGCACAGTCGACTTGCTGGGTTAATACATACGCAGTTTTGTATAGCCAACAGGGCGATCTCATTTGGCACTAACTTTCAAATAACCCCCTGAAGCAGCAGCGTTCTATATTCATCATCCGCTGCTGCCATGATGCGCTTATTTTTAACACCAAGCTTCAACGTGGATTCCTGCTTTAACAAGTTCAGAGCTACTTGCCTAAATATCGCCATATTTTCTGGACCAAAACCTTTTCTAATGCGGCATTCGTCTTCTCTAAAGCCAATATCGAGTACCCAGTGCAGGTTATTTTCCACCGACCAGTGAGAACGAACCGAATTCATGAAGTTTTTTGCATCTGTTGTCAGGCTGGAAATAAAGTATCGACGCTCAGTGCTCACTTTATTGCCTTCGTGACGCTCACTTTCAACAACTCCGATCATGGCAAGATCCTTCCAGTCCTCACGCTGGTCAAGCCAGTGAATATCGGTGCTCGTCCAACAGCGACGTATTTCTATCCGACCATGACCTTTTTCTACTGTTTCATGAGAGCTTGCGCCTTCAGGTAGCTTTTCCTTCGTTGTCAGGGCATCAAGATAAAGCTTAATGTCATCGTGTAAAAGCTGCTGGTTTCCTTTAACGGCCAGAAGATAATGTGCATTTTTCTCTCTGATTTTTTCGGCGATCGCTTTTTGGCACCCCATGGCGTCGGTGCTGACGATACATCCACTGATCTCCAGCATATCGAGTAAAGCTGGAATGGCTGTAATTTCATTCGACTTAGCTGCTGTTTTGAGCTGTCCAAGCACCATGCCGGTCTGGCTAGCCCACGCATTAACCATATGAATAGCCGCTTTATTATCCCCTTTGTCGTATGAGCGCCGTAGTGTTTTTCCATCAATGGCAACAACTTCACCATGAGTGCGTTCAGCAATTTGCTTTACCCAATTTATAAAGCACTGCCGGAACTCGTCGGGGTCAAGTCGCTCGAAAACCCGGATGAAAGTGTGGTGTGATGGAACACCATGAGGCATAGGGATGTAGAGGTTTAGCCAGTATTTCTTTTTTCTGGCAAGTTGAGAAACCATTTTCCAGTCTTCAGCTCCACAAGTGATCATACAAACAGCTATGAATACAAGGTGAGGCAGAGGGTATCGATGATTATCAGCGCGAATTTCAGTTAGTTCAGAACAAATATCCAAGAGAGTCATGTGCAGCAATCCTTAATCCTAAATTCAGCAGTTGAACGCCACTGAGCCATGCCATTAGGAATAGCTTCTCACGGTTCTGAGCAGCGTTTTTTTAAGTCATTAGCCCGATCGAATTAATGGTTGCATCGTAATAACCTGCCCTTTTTTCAAAAATTTTGAGACCGCTTTCGTTAAAATACGACACCATGCGTTAATTGGATTCAACTGCGGTGCGATACTTTTGATTGAATCAAAAAAATCACACAGTTCACTTTGTAATTTCGCAATTTTATACATCCATCGATGCTGGCTTGTCAGCTTTATTTTCTTTTGGTTGCCAGAGTGGGTCAGCTTGCCAATTGAACTCATTAATAAGGGACGGCTGGTAATTGATTCTTTATGGGAGTCCGGATTACTCAATCGAACGTATAGCGTCCACCAGTTGTAAACCAAGGCAACCATTCGGGCCAGCATTCGACATCTTGCCATATCTTTTGTTACATAACCGCCCCAGCCCCATTGGTTTTTGATTTCATCAAAGTTATTTTCACAGTCAGCCCTATTGCGATAATGATTAATGATCGAGACTATATCATTATCAAGAGATGTGACCAGAACCGAATACTCGTAAGCTTTTATATTTTCTGGCTCTTCTATTAATGCTAACGTTTGTTGACGTTCTTTTATTCCTTTTTCCAACATCGGTATTTCATTTTCAGGACGCCGTCTTCGAACAATAATTATGCGTCTTTCTTTTTTCCAACCTGACAGTTTAATTACGGATTCTTTTCCCTCCCAATGGTTGTCGTATTTTACCCATCCTCCGCTACAGTGTGCATTCCCTATGGCTTTCTTAACGTTGTCGTGCTTCTTCATTTTAAAAAGATAATGACAACCAGCATCTTCCAATTCGCTCATTACCCGGTCACTTCCCCAATCACAATCACCACGAACAAATTCAGGCCAGCAGCGTTTTGGAAGTCGATTTAATAGCTCCATTAAACCGGGTAAAGAGTATTTACTTTGACTTTGATTTCCGGGTCTGACTTCAACCTCCAGTATTAATTTAAGATTAGCCATCATATATGAGTGGTAAGTATGAGAGGGTCTCCCTTTCTTATGTGGGTTATAGCCATTAACCGCTCCTTCCTGATGCCCATAAATGGTTTTCACGGTAACATCAACATCCATAATCCATGGAATGGTTAATAACGGATCAAAACAGAGATGGAGGTGTTTTTGCATCCATTCAACGCCTTCATCTTCGTCAATCTTCTTTAAACCACGCCTGGCAGAATCATCGCTGACAATTTTTTTCATCCCGAGCAACTGAGCGTTTACTTTATCACCAATAATTGTTCCGATATGCGCATAGCGTTTATGTCCTGAAAGAATGGAAAGCATTAATGAGCCAATCACATCCACTTTTTGAGGGGCGTTTGGGCTTTTATAAGTTAGTGGGCAATCGTTAATCCAGGGTTCAAATCGGTGACCTGTTTTTAAAAACTGTATAAAAAAAGGAAGCTGTCCCATTGGGGTGACCGATGCTTCAGGCTCCCACTCGACATGAATTTTACCGTCGAAAGAATCGACTTCGAGTTTGACGGATAAGGGATCTTTTTTCATTTCAGACAACTCACCCTTTGGGGGAGTGGGTTTTGGTGGTCGAACCATCTTCGAGCCCTCAATATTGTTGAGGGTTAGAGTTTAGCTCAGGGGTTAACCGCTGAATTTAGGTTAATCTTGGAGCAAAGAATGCCATACCTTCTGAATAGGTTTACTGTCTCAGGAATCGGGTAGCCGGAGGTCTCTAACCTCCAGCCCCCACATCACACCGGCGTGCGGGTCCGCACCGGGCGATTCACCGAGGATGGTGAAACCTGATCCACAAGTCTTTCAGGGAAACAAGCCCGAGTTTACTGAGATAACTGTCGTTTAATGCTAACTGTGCCGCATAGGTTTTGCTTAGCCGGTAATACCCTTTGCTACTGCCTGCAATCGAGGCGGCCTTGATGTGATCAACACCTAACCTGATTAAATTTCTGTATCGGGTTTTCGGCTTTCGCCATTGCTTGATAAAACAACAGCGAATCCGCCGACGTATCCATTGATCCAGTCGCGGTATGGGACTGTAATATTCGGTTATCCTGAAATAACCCATCCAGCCCCGGATATATTCGGCCAGCTTCTTCAAGCGATATTCCATCGATACTCCCCAGCTTCGGCCAGTGAGTTTCAGGATTTTCCGCTCAAAACGGTTCAGACTCTTCTCCGACCAGCGGATTCGCTTCCCTGTGAAGGTAAAACTCAGGAACTCAGCTTCGGTAGCTTTCACCACCTTGCTCTTTGTCGGGTTTATCCTCAGTTTCAGCCTGCGCTCAAGGTAACGGGTGATGCTTTCCATCACTCGCTCCCCGGCTCGCTGGCTGCCAACGAGGATCACAAAGTCATCGCAGTAGCGTGCGAAGCAATGCCCCCGGTACTCCAGTTCCTTGTCCAGGTCATCGAGAAGGACATTCGACAGCAGCGGTGAAAGTGGACCGCCTTGTGGCATACCTACCCGAGTTGGGTAGCATTGCCCATCAATCATGACGCCAGCACGAAGGTAGCGGCCAATCAGCTTCAACAGACGCTTGTCGTGAATCTTTCGAGAGACTCTCGACATAAGAACATCGTGGCTGACCGTATCAAAGAATTTACTCAGATCAACATCAACCGCCTGATGCAGCCCCTGCTTAATGTATCGATTAACCTGTTGTACGGCATCTTGTGCAGACCTTCCCGGTCTGTAGCCAAAGCTGCTGGGAGAGAAGTCAGGATCAAAGATGGGTGATAATACCTGCACAATGGCCTGTTGTATCACTCGATCCATGACTGTCGGGATGCCCAGCAGCCGCTCTCCACCATCGGGCTTTTCTATAACAGCCCGAAGGACGGGAGATGGTCTGTAAGTCCCATTGAGTAAGGCTTGGCGAACTGAAGACCAGTGCTGACGGGCAAAGTCAGTATAGGCTTCAATGGTGATCCCATCTATTCCGGGAGCCCCTTTGTTGCTTCTGACTTGTTTCCATGCTTTCAGCAAATTGGCAGGTTCCAGTGCGCAACTCAGTAGATCGTGGTTCAAAGCTGGTTAAAGATTCTTTCGCCAACCCCAGTGAGTCGCCGGACGGCTGCACTGTGTTGAGGGAATCAGTCTCCTCTTTTCATCGGTGTTCAGTCCTTCGTTGACGACTTCCAATCGGATTAACGACTCCTGTCGAACAACTACTATGACGTCTGCTGACTTCTGTTCAATCACCACACAGAATTACTTCTGCAGGCGCTATTGGTGGTCATCGGGTTTGCTCGAACAGGGTGATGAACCCTGTTCGCCGAGCCTGTTGTAACCAGTGGCTGAGAACTGGGATTGACCAATCGCATGTTGAACAGACCTCCCCGGATAAGAGCATGAACTTTCAGTACACAACCGCCGCATTTACCGTGTCTCTCAAACCAGAGGGCTTTGTGATCTTTGGCTCACTCGCCCACGAGTCTCGGCCTTGTATGCGATTTCTGTCCGTCGGCTCGCACTTTTGCAGTCAGACTGCCTCCGCACAATCCCTCGCGAGATTGCACTTGCCTTAAGCTAGTGGTTATCATCGGTGGGCTTATTCGGCTCCAGATCCGATGCTGGTTTACCCACAGGGGACTTTCACCCCATAAGTTCATGCCCATGCCGGGCGTACCAAAGCAGTTAGTGCCAAATGAGATCGCCCTGGTATAGCCAACGAACACTCTTGCCATTTAGTCGCAAGCATGATAGAGAAACGACCTGGAAGAAGTTCTGTTTATTCCATCGCACTTTGGCATCCACAAAAGGATAAGCAAATGTACAAACCCAGCTCTCATTCCAGTTTTGATATTTATCGCCAGGACAATATGGTCAGACTGGAAGACCCTACTAAAATCCATGACACAACTCTATTAGAAGGTGCAATTCATTCCGAGGCTGGCAGCGCTTCAAAACAGCATGGCATCCAAAATTATTTTACCGGCTATGTATTTCGAGGTGACATCAAACCTCCGGAAATTATTTTTCAGGCAGGGTTTGCAAAAATCTATTCAGACCAACCCACGGTACACTCGCTGACGGCAGGTTCCAGCGGCAGAAGAATGAAGGGCGGCGTTTCGACAACTATTTGCGTACAGGTGGCGGGCTGGTTCACCATCCATGGGGTCGATGCAGAAGCCGGATACGTATACCTCATTGACGCCTCAGAGTTCAAGGGCATTGCCGTAGCAGAAACTCCCCAGTCCGCACTGGGCAGCTGGTTCCCACACCTCACCAACGGGATCTGCGATGTAAACTTTACACATGCGATCCCCAATACAAGCATTGTCGGGGTGGTATGGCCAGACAAATACTACTCTCCGGAAGAATCATGCTGGCGCTCGGCACCGGCCACCGCTTTATCCCTGGCTATAAACCCGGAATATGAAAAAGGCATAAAGGGTGTTCAAAAGGTTAAAAAACTCTTTAGTTTATGGGGGTAAAATGGACTGCAATCCACAAGGAATCCTGATCCGGATCGGTCCACTCTACCCGGTGCCTTAAATGGGCTGGCAGGTGCAAGGCATCACCGGGGGATAACTGAATCAGCTCCTGCTTCCCTTCAATTTTCAGCGACGCCGCCCCGGTCAGCAACACCACCCACTCATCCCGATCCTGGTCATACCACTCAGCTTCCGGCGTCACATGCCCTCTGGAAACAATACGCTCTATCGTCACCCCTTTGCCTTCAGCCAGAACTTCGATCAATTCCTGCGGTAATGACTGGGGAATATTGTCAAACAGATTCATCACTGCCTCCGGAAAACATTTAAACTATCAGAAATATAACGGGCTTTTGGCTGTTAGTTTTTAGCTGTTAGCTGCTCGACACCCATCAACCAGCAGCCAACAGCCAACAGCCAACAGCCAACAGCCAACAGCGGTATATTCTAAGCCTCAGGAAGTCCCTTTTCTGCGAGCCTGCACCTTCTTCTTTTTCTTGTTCAGCTTTTTCTCGCTGACCTCAATGGTACGACGCTTATGGGTCACCTTGCGGCCTTCCCCCGTATTCTTCCGGTGCTCACGCTTACGGTCTTCATAAGGGTTCTCGCTGGTACGGAACTCAATACGAATCGGCGTTCCCATAATCTTCAGCACTTTACGGAAGGTATTTTCCAGATAACGCTTATAAGAAGCAGGCACTTCATCCGTCTGATTACCATGAATAATAATCGTTGGCGGGTTCATTGCCCCTGCGTGACAGTAACGCAGCTTGATACGGCGGTTACGCACCATAGGCGGCTGATGAATTTTTGCCGCGTCTTCCAGAATCCGGGTCAACTGGTTTGTAGACAGCTTACGAGTGGCACACTCGTAAGCTTCGTCAATCGACTCATACAGGTGTCCAACGTTCGTACCATGCAGCGCGGAAATCATGTGAATCCGGGCGAAGTTGATAAACTCAAGACGGCGCGACAACTCTTCCTTCACCCGCTTGCGCTCTTCTTCCTTCATGCCATCCCACTTATTGACTGCAATCACCACCGCACGCCCGGCATCCAGAACAAAGCCCAGCATGTGCAGATCCTGCTCCACAATCCCTTCCCTGGCATCCACCACCAGCACCACCACGTTGGCGTCTTCGATGGCTTTCAGGGTTTTGACCACCGAGAACTTCTCGGCAATCTCATGCACCTTGCCACGACGACGCACACCGGCGGTATCAATCAGGGTGTATTCCTGTCCAAAACGCTCATAAGGAATATAAACACTGTCACGAGTAGTACCCGCCTGGTCATAAACCACCACACGGTCTTCACCCAGCAGGCGGTTAACGAGGGTTGATTTACCCACATTCGGGCGACCGACGATACCAATTTTGATACCGCGCGCTTTCACCGTTTCCGTTTCGTATTCTTCATCGAACTCTTCCGGGTTCAGCGCCTTGTTCTCTTCCAGTACGCCATCAATCATGCCACGCACACCACGACCGTGAACGGCTGCGATATGGAATGCCTCACCGAATCCCAGAACAGCAAAGTCCGCTTCTGCCTGATCGGCATCAATGCTGTCAGTCTTGTTGAGTACCAGATGATAACGCTTATTCTGCTTACGCAGATGGTCAGCAATCATCTCATCCGCCGCCGTCAGACCCGCACGGGCATCCACCAGAAACAGAACGATATCTGCCTCCTGAATAGCCGCCAGGGACTGCTCCGCCATAACGGAGTCAATGCCTTCCTCATCGCCACTGATACCGCCGGTATCCACAACAATGTAAGGACTGGCACCAATCTTTCCTTCACCGTATTTACGGTCACGGGTTAAACCAGCGACATTCGCCACCAGTGCATCACGAGAGCGTGTCAGCCGATTAAACAGGGTGGACTTACCCACATTGGGGCGTCCCACCAGAGCAATAACAGGAACCATATTCTCTTACCATCAACGTCACCGGAGGCTTTCTTTAAACAGAGGATCTCTTAACAAAAAGCAGCCCGGCAACATTTTAAAACGAACTGCCGCAAGAACCCTATGGTTTTCACAGCAGTTTTAAAAACACAAAACGGGCTGAACCTTTTCAGGATTCAGCCCGATGAAAGACCAACGACCAGAACCGACAGGGTTCTGGCTAAGTATTATTTTCTATCCAGTGCGTACAGCTTGCCTTTGGCATCCAGCACAAACAGCAGGTCACCAGCGGCTACCGGCTGCGCCTTAATGGCTGTCCCTACTTTATAGCGACCCGCCACACTGCCATCAACCTGGGACAGCAGATGCACATAACCATCCAGATCACCTACCGCCACATAGCTGCTATAAGCAGTCGGCGCACTGACCTGACGATATTCCAGCTGATCCTGACGCCAGCCAACCGCACCGGTACGCTGATCAATGGAACTGACATAACTGTCCTGATCCGTCAGATACAGGGAACCAAACCCGGAAGACATGGACTTGTAACTGGAAATTTCACGATTCCAGCGCACCCGGCCACTGTACATATCCAGTGCGGCAGCATTGCCCTGATAGCTGACCATAAACACGTTATCCCCCACAATCAGTGGTGACGAGTTAATATCAACCATACGTTCCAGCTCCGAGGAGCCTTTCGGCAAAGCCACTTTGCTGACCCACAATGGCGTACCGTCTTCAATGCGATAAGCCCTGGCTTCACCACTGTGGAAACCGGCAAAAACAGCACCTTTTTCAATACGTGGAGAGCTGGAGCCACGAAGCGTCAGAGCTGGCTGCAGATTCTCCTGCGACCAGATGATTTTGCCATTTTCTGCGTTAATAGCCGTAACGGTATCGTCAATAGTTTGCACAACCACCGTATCGCCACTCACCTGAGGGACAGAAATCACTTCACTGCTAACACGGGTTTCCCAGAGATCGCTACCATCTTCAGCGTTCAGAGCCAGCACCCGACCATCCAGGGTACCCAGCAGCAACATGCCCTGCATGGCATTAATGCCACCACCTACCTGAACACCCAGCTTGCGACTCCAGAGCCGTTTACCGGTCTCAGCCTCCAGCGCTGAAACAGTACCTTCAGCCCCGGCAGAATAGATGACATCACCAAAAACAGAAGGTTTCAGCCGCTCATAACCGCCCTGAACACCTTCACCAATGCTTTGAGACCAGACCTGTTTCATTTCAACACTGGCTTCAAAACTGGTCAGGGGTTTAGGGGTGCGAACCTCTTCTTCATCCTTGGAGAACATACCACAGGCCGTCACACCCAGTGACAGGGTGACAACCAGTAGCGATCTGAAAAACCTTTCCATGCATTAGCCCTCTTGTACGTTAGCTGCCAGATCGTCCAGTTTAAATTGCAGAACAGGCAGGGACTCTCCGTGTTCACGGGCAGCGTCCAGCGCTTTCTGGTAGGCGTCGCGCGCCTTGTCCAGCTGACCCAGTGCTGCATAGGCGTCTCCACGCACACCTTCAACGGTTGCAATAAATGCCTCATCCGCCTTGCCAGCAGCCAGAACATCCAGCGCCGCCTGCGCATGTTCATCACCCTGCCCCAGAATAACCCGGGCCAGACGAGCGCGAGCCACCTGCTCCACTTCCGCTTCAGGCTTGTTATCCAGCACCCACTCCAGAGAAGCGCGGGCAGAGGCAAGGTCATTCTCCAGCACTTGCTGCTGAGCCTGAATCATGGTGGCGAACGCAGCATAGCGGGTACCACTGTAGTCGTCCTGCAGATTGCTGACCACATGGGTCATCGTGGCTTTCTGCTCTTTTGACAGGGTTTCAGCCATCTGAGCTGCCTGAGTGGTTTCCAGCAGATTCTGATACAGGGCAGAAGCCGCAGAGGCGGTTTCATGCTGATTCTTCTGATAAGCCTTGTAGCCAAAAATAACCGCCATGGTAATCACTACACCGTAAACGGCTGGCTTGCCATATTCATTCCAGACGCGCTTAAGCAGCTCAACTTCTTCTTCGTCAGTACGGTTCACACTCTTACTCCTGAGAAACCTTTTTTAATCATCTCAGCCACCTGCATCTGACAGTCGCAGATACAGGCATCAGGGTTACTTTGCCTGCAGGTACCCGATCACTGCATTAACGTCCATTGTCTGCTGAGGCTCATCACCGGTCAGAGGCTTAATGGTGACTGTACCGGCTGCCAGCTCGTCTTCACCAATAATGAGGGCAAACTCCGCACCGCTGTTGTAGGCGCGCTTCATCTGTCCTTTGAAACCACCACCGCAATTTACCTGCATGCGAAGATCCGGCAAACGGTTGCGAATGCTTTCCAGCACCGGCATGGCACGCCCACTCACACCCTCACCACGGGTGACGACGGCAACATCGATAGTCTTGTTCACGCTATCCGGAATCAGATTCAGGGTTTCCAGCAACAGAACCAGCCGTTCCTGTCCCATGGCGAAACCAACAGCAGGGGTCGGCTTACCGCCCAACAGCTCCACCAGAGCATCGTAACGGCCACCGCCACACACGGTTCCCTGGGCACCCAGGCTGTCTGTAATCCATTCAAACACGGTTCGACTGTAGTAATCCAGACCTCGCACCAGGGTTGGATTTACCACATAGTGAACGCCTGCCGCATCAAGAATACACTTCAGTGTCTCAAAATGCTCACGAGACTCATCATCCAGGTAATCCTGCAAAACAGGCGCACCTTTAACGATTTCCTGAGTACGTTCATCTTTACTGTCGAGAATACGCATCGGGTTGATACTCAGACGACGCTGACTGTCTTCATCCAGCTCAGACTCGTATTGGGTCAGGTACTCAACCAGGGCTGAACGATAGTTCTGACGAGCCTCCAGCGTACCCAGCGTGTTCAGCTCCAGGCGAACATGCTCAGTCAGTCCCAGCTCTTTCCAGAAACGGGCTGTGAGAAGAATCAGCTCGGCATCAATGTCCGCACCGGCCATACCAAAGCTTTCCACACTGAACTGGTAGAACTGGCGGTAACGACCTTTCTGCGGACGCTCATAACGGAACATGGGGCCGGACGTCCACAGACGCTGAACCTGGTTATACAGCAGGCCATGCTGAATCGCTGCGCGTACACAGCCTGCGGTGGCTTCCGGGCGCATTGACAGGCTTTCACCATTGCGGTCAGCAAAGGTGTACATCTCTTTTTCAACAATGTCGGTACCGGCACCGATACCACGGCTGAACAAGCCACTGGGCTCGACAATAGGCATACGCATCTCGCTGTAGCCGTAGCTAGCCATCAGCTGCCGGAATTTACCTTCAAGATATTGCCATGCCGGACTCTGATCTGGCAGGAGATCGTTCATGCCACGAATAGCTTTCAGTTGCTTTGCCAACTTCTGACGCCCTCTAAATCCTCAACTGTGCCGACCAGACCGAGCTGGCCGGGCAAAAGGAGCAACTATAACGGTTCCGGCTTAATGATAACAGTCAAAATACAGATTAACCGGCATCTTCAGAGCCAAGCACCAGGCTCACCACATTGCGACCCGGTTCAGTGGCCTTCACCTCTACCGGTTCGCCATGAAAGGTGGCAGACTGAACACCGGCTACGTTGCCAAAGCGCACCTGAATGGTATCAGGAACTTCCAGATCCAGAGTGGAGCCTGCTTTTTGCACATCGGTATAAAGGCTTTTGCCCGCCATATCACGAACCTGAATCCAGCAATCCTCAATAAAGCGAATCACCAGGTGCGTCTCATCCGGCAGTGCCGACTCAACGGGAGCAATACCCGACACTTCCTGCTCTGTTGTCTGAGCAGCCTCATTATTCAGTGCATCCTCAGGGGCGTTGTCAGACACCGCCGGAGCAATCGGCTCTTCATCAGGCTGAACGGAATCCACAGCCTGTTCTGGCACTGCCTCTGTCATCAAAGGCGACGAATCAGCAACAGTCAGTTCAGGCGTTAAAGGCTCATGTGTCGCTGAGGGCTCATGTGTCGCTGAGGGCTCTGGTATCGCTGAGGGCTCCGAGACTTCAGCAACCACTGCCGCATCGGCTTCACGCCCACCACCCCAGTTGTAATAGCTGAAAGCCACCACCAGCAGAATAGAAATAATGCTGACCGCACCGCCAATACTCACGACAGGAGAAACCTGGCGGCGAATCTCTACATCTTTCCCTTCCGATAACCTGGGGGTCTCTTTACCACTGTCCCCGGTGAACAGATCAAACCGGTGAATAATATCATCCGGATCAAGGTCAACCAGGCGGGCATAGCTTCGGAGGTAGCCACGGGCAAACATCAGCCCCGGCAATTTATCAAACGCACTGCATTCAATGGCATCAACATACGACGCAGGAATTTTAAGAGCCTCCCCCACCGCTTCGGTTGTCAGCCCTTTATGCTCACGGAATCGTTGTAATCGCTCCCCCGGGGATTCTAAGCCTTCTTCTCTTTCCTGGTCGTGTGTCGAACGGACATCGACATTTGCGGGTTCATCCAAGAGGCTTTCACTTTTTGTATCAATCTTTGTTTCTGATAAGTCAGTAGTCATAACTGCTTCGACTCCGGGTATCCCGCCCCGCCTTTGGGTTGGAATAATAACGCTGCAGCTCATTAGCATAACGGGCTGCCGCGTTGTTGTCGCCGTTGGCTCTGGCCAGCCTGATGCCCAGCTGCAGGCTACGCTCATTCTGCGACGACAGTGTGACAAATGTCTGATAATGCTCCCAGGCCAGAGGGTGCTCCCCCTGCTCATACAGCAGAGAGGCGAGCTCCAGCCGGGATCTGGGCAAATTGGCATTCAGTTTCAGGGATTTTTCAAAATTTTGCCGGGCCAGACCGCGCCGCCCCTGTTGCAGCGCCACCAACCCCATATTCTCAAAAACGCGACTGCGCTGAGGATAGCGAACATCGTCTCCAGCCAGTGTAAACTGACGGTAAGCTTCGCTCAAACGGTTTTGGCTGAAAAGAAATGCACCATAGTTGTTATGTATTTCTGCCGAACCGGAACTGAGAGAAAGCGCTTTGCGAAACGACTGTTCAGCCAACTTGTCTTCACCTTGCAGCTGATACACCAGGGCAAACATAGCATGCACATCCGGCGAGCCGGGTCGAAGCTCCAAAGCCCGGCTCAGAGGTTTGATGGCATTTTCGGTATAACCCTGTTGCACATACCCCCTGGCCAGATCGATATAACTTCGGACTGCCTGATTTTCATCCGGCGGCCGACCGTCTGTGGACACGCATCCCGACAATATCACACTCAGCAATGCGAACATGAAAGCTGAACAAAGCTTCCGTTTTGCAGTCATGTCACTCCCCAGATTATTAGTACTGCCAGTCAGGGCAACACGCACTATTCAAGAGGCGCATCGCTCTGCAAAGGCTTATCAGGCTTCCAGCTGCCTGGCTTCGATATAACGCTGGCTCCGGCGGGTACGGTCATTGACCTGCCCCACCAGCTGACCACAGGCAGCATCGATATCATCCCCCCGGGTTTTGCGCACGGTTGTATTGAAACCCGCAGTCTGCATTTTCTCCTGAAAACGGCGAACGGCATTATTGCTGGGTCGCTCATAACCGGAATGGGGGAATGGGTTAAAGGGTATCAGATTCAGCTTGCATGGCACATCTTTAAGCAGTTGAATCAGTTGCTCTGCATGTTCCGGCTGATCATTTACACCTGCCAGCAGAGTGTATTCGATGGTTACTACACGACGATTGTCGGGCAGAGAGTTCATGTAAAAATCAATAGCGTCCATCAACTCAGCCAGCGGATACTTTTTGTTGATGGGAACCAGCACATTACGCAACTCGTCATTCGGCGCATGCAGGGATACCGCCAGTGAAACATCCGTCACCTCGCCCAGCTTGCGCAGCATAGGCACGACACCGGAAGTACTCAGGGTGACCCGACGCTTGGACAGGCCATAACCAAAATCATCCATCATCAGGTTCATGGCGTCCACGACGTTGTCGAAGTTCATCAACGGCTCACCCATCCCCATCATCACCACATTGGTAATACGGCGATCTATTTTGGCGGGTACATTGCCAAAATGACGGGCTGCCACCCACACCTGACCAATGATTTCAGCCACCGTCAGATCTGAGTTAAAACCCTGCTTGCCGGTAGAACAGAAGCTGCAGTCAAGGGAGCAGCCTGCCTGAGAGGAAACACACAGGGTGCCACGATCCCCTTCAGGAATATAAACGGTTTCAACACAGCTGCCACTGGTTACTCTCACGACCCATTTGCAAGTACCGTCTTCGGAAAAGTGGCTGCTGACGATTTCAGGCCCGCGAATTTCAGCGACCTGTTTCAGTCGCTCGCGCAGAGCCTTGCTGACATTGGTCATGTCGTCGAAGCAGTCAACACGTTCATGGTGAATCCACTTCAGCACCTGTTGAGCGCGGAATTTCTTTTCACCAATGCTGACAAAAAAGGCTTCCATCTTACTGCGGGACAGACCCAGCAGGTTGGTTTTAGCCATTTCATTCTCTTCAGAGACGGACTGACCGACTGTTTCTGACATTTCTACACCTCAAAATTACCGGGCATGAATACCCGGCAATCGTACTATCATCTCGTTCGCGGACAGACATCCGCTTCATCAAAGAAATAAGCGATCTCCCGAGCTGCTGATATTGGAGAGTCAGAACCGTGTACGGCGTTTTCGTCAATGGTTTGAGCAAAATCCGCACGAATGGTTCCGGGCGCTGCTTCTGCCGGATTGGTGGCTCCCATCAGTTCCCTGTGCAGGACAATAGCATTGTCTCCCTCCAGGACAGACACCACGACCGGACCAGATGTCATAAAGGCCACCAGATCAGGAAAAAATGGCCGTTCTTTATGTTCTGCATAAAAGCCTTCTGCTTTCTCCTGACTCAAATGAACCATTCGTGAGCCAACGATATTCAGACCTGCTTTTTCAAAGCGCTTGTAAATTTTACCGATTACATTTTTGGCAACAGCATCTGGCTTAATAATCGACAAAGTGCGTTCTACGGCCATTTACACTCTCCAAACTTATCTTTGTTCGTGGCCCGTCATTCCAAAGAACAGGACCGTTCTTATAATTCAGTTCGAGACATTCTTTACGACACTCTGCAAATAGACTTACTTACACCAGCATCACTACAGAATGGCATGGCGGCATTGTAAACGATGACAGTGAAACTGTCAGTCTTTATGATCCGCAGCCCGTCGTCGGATTACACAGTGGCTGACAAGCCTCCATACAGTCTATTCCGTGGCATTAATGTTGATCTTCAGGTTGTTAACAGCAGCTTCTATAACCAGCGTGTCAATGTAGGACTGAATTTTGATCAGATTATCCTCCAGCATTTCAATCTTATAGTTGGCTGATTCGCCCCAGTAAGTAATTTTAATGTTACGGACCGCCTCCAACGGAGTCAGTTTCCAGTCAATAGCAAGCAGTTTCTCCTCTCCCTTTTTGACGGACAATGTCTGCTGAAGGCTTGAAATTCTTATTATTTGCCCTTCTGGCTTGCGGACGTTAAATACAGATTCCTCAGTCTGCAATCCACGGCTGGCGTCGTGATATTTCATCGCTATCCGGTATTGACCACCCCAGTTCAGGGGCCGTTGCGGTAACCAGGCATTCAGACCTGGCTGGTTTACAAACAAATCTTTACTCACCGGTTTTATTGGTACGATTTCACCTGAACTAACATCAACCAATTCCACCGACAGGTTGAAAATCTGCTCTTGTGTCTCAGGAAGTAGTTCAACACTGATCATCTGCCCCCTTAACGGGCCGGGGCTATCATCATAAGCACCATAATTCGAGCCCTGCGGCTCAACCACAGCGCCATGAAACGGATACTTCACAACACCACTTTTTTGCTGCTGAACCAGCCTGTCTGCGTCATCTTTGACAAACGACTCCATGACTCCCAGGTCATTGCCACAAGGAGTCAGCATGCAACTCGTCATACCCGAAGGACAATACCTCGACGCTTCTTTTGCACAACGTTGCCGTCTCTGCTCATCGAATACGCGCTGATAGTCATTGCCCATCATAAAGACATAAAGCCTTTTTTCCTCATCGGGAAAAACTGACTTAACACGGCAGCCATAAAACCCAATATCATTAAGTGCTGGCTCCAGAAAGTTCAATCTATGCCCTATTGAACTCATTAAGCTACTTATGGCTCCAGCCCAGCTCTCACGACCTAACTGAATATTCTCAGCAACACTGGAAATATATCCCTGCTTTTTCGCCCGTTCTCGCATATTGCCTATGTAGTAGGCAGAACCTTCTATGTACCGCTCATCATGCCAGCTAATTTCACCTGCCTTCAGCTCCTCCCTCTGCAGATCATAATGTTCAGACCAGTAAAGGCAGTGCCTGCGTGAAGCTTCTTTCAGGGCAGCGTTAAATTGATAAGCGGGTTTAATGCCAGCGCCTACTCGCTCCCTGTTCAAAACGTCCAAAACCTTTTCATCTTCAGCACTTAACTCATCAGCGCTCAGCGCTACAGAGTTAATCGTGACAAGGACCAGCAACCACCATTTAACAGCTGATTTCATTATTCGTGCACACCTGCTCAAGCTATAACCGACCATTGACTATAGCTATTGCAACGAGCATTGACGTCCAGGAGCCTGACCGGGAAGGCTTTATGGGCTATTGAAAATTTCAATCGCCATTGGCTTGCCTTCAATGCCTAAATACAAAATACTGTATGTATGAACAGCATTACTATAAAAAAGAAACCATGGTCCAGAATGATCGCCCTGATCGATATGAATGCTTTCTTCGCTTCTATTGAACAGTTGGACCACCCCGACTGGCGGCACCGCCCCGTGTGTGTGACTAACGGACGTACCGGAACCTGCATAATCACCTCATCTTATGAAGCCCGGGCTGTAGGCATCAAAACCGGTATGCGCCTGCGGGAAGCCCGCACGCTGGCACCGGACTTAATACAGGCTCCGTCACGTCCGGAACGATATGGCCAGGTGTCATCCAGCATCATGTCAGCACTGGAAAACATTACCCCGGAGCTGGAAATTTTTTCCGTGGACGAAGCCTTCCTTGATATCACCAGTTGCCAGCAAGTGTACGACTGTACGGTTGAAGAATTGGGAGAACGTATTAAAACCTGTGTATTTAATGCCTCCGGCCTGACATGCTCGGTGGGTATCAGTGGTGATAAAACCACGGCAAAATGGGCGGCCAAACAGCAGAAACCAGATGGACTGACGGTGGTTCTGCCAGAAACAGCACAGAAACGACTGGCACCGGTTCCCGTTACAGAACTGTGTGGCATTGGTTCAGGTATTGGCCGCTTTCTCGCTCAGTACGGGGTACACCGATGCGGTGATATGAAACAGATCCCCATCAGTGTACTGGCACAACGCTTTGGCAATCCGGGGCGGCGCATCTGGCTGATGGCCCAGGGTATGGACCCGGACCCGATCCATAAAGAGATAAAAGCACCTCAATCCATCGGACACGGCAAAGTCATTCCACCCAACACCACAGATAAAGCGGTATTGCGTACTTACCTGTTGCATATGGCAGAAAAGGTAGCGGCACGCCTGCGCCGCTATGAGCTGCAGGCACAAACCTTTGCCATTGGCGTCAACACCCGCCGTGGCTGGATTCACCGCAAACTGCAAAGCCTGCACCCAACCGCCGATGGCGACCTGATCATGGCTCTGGCAGATTTTTTTCTGGAGGTTTACTGGGATGGACGGGGAGCGCGTCAGGTACATATTGGTGCGCTGGACCCTCAGCCGAAAGATCGTCAGGGCGAACTGTTCAGTGAGGATCATGCCCGTAAAGACAAATTGCTGGCAACGCTGGACGCCGTTAATCATCGCTTTGGTGAATTTGCCCTGTGCAAAGCGCCTCTGCTTAACCGCTCAGATATGCCAAACGTGATCTCTCCGGCCTGGCGCTCTGACGGACATCGCAATACCCTGAAATCCTGACAGCTTTTTATATTCCTGCCCCTGCAGTCGTCCGGTCTACCTGCAAAAATTCTATCGGCGCACCGTTATCCTCAATAGCTGATTTGTTTCAGGGTAAAGGCATGGAGGTAATCAATTACGTCATTGGCAGCCTGTACTGCACTGACTTTATCGCCTCTGGCGACAGCTTTCATCACTTCAGCATGAAGTAATGCAGGATGTTCTGTGTCTTTTTCTTTATACAAAAACCAGAAGCGGCGCGACAATCCCTGCAGAGGGCGCATTGCCTGACGGATATAATCATTGCGGGATGCTGCCACCAGCTCATTGTGTACCTGCCTCAAATGATGGAAAAATGCCTGATCATTCTGGTCGTGAGCACACTCCACAATTCCCTCTGCCAGTTCCCGCATCTGTTTTTTTTGTTCCCGGGTAGCCTTTTCTGCTGCCAGTCCGGCACAAAGAGCCTCAATAGGGCGACGAACTTCCAATAGTTTTAACTGTTTCTCTACTGTGAGGGTAGGAATCTGGATGCCACGACGTGGATAGATATTAACCATTTGTTCCCATGCCAACTTCTGTAACGCTTCCCTGATGGGTGTACGTCCCATGTCGAGCATGTCTGCCAGTTGCTTTTCGGAGTACATGGCACCTGACTCCAGCTGCTCGAAAATAATCATGGATTCCAGCTGAACATATGCGCTGTCTGTCTGTGAAAGTTCTTTCTCTACCATCGTCCTTTCTCGGTTGTCTGCTCTACCCCATATTTCAGGTGAAGAGCATGGGACAGGCATAATACACCTGTCATAAATCTGCCTGATTAAGCATTAACCGTATTTTGCCTTCTTCTGTGCGTTTCTTGATCTGCGTCACTGCTTTAAAATTTTAGAGAAATATCATTGGTCTATAATTGATATATCACAAACTTTGACGGGTCGCTAGAGCAGAATGAATAACTGGAAATTGATTAATACCTATTGCGGAGACCAGAAAGCACACCCATTGCTCTGCGAAGTAGATGTTCTCGTAGTGGGCGGGGGGTCTGCCGGTGTTGCCGCAGCTACCACCTGTGGCAGAAAGGGTCTGAATACCCTGCTGATTGAAAAATACGGCTTTTGCGGCGGCGCTGCTGTTGCCGGGATGTCCGGAACTATCTGTGGCATGTACCTGGCCAGTGACGATAAAAGCAAGCCACCAGAGCAAGTGGTCTTTGGTTTTACGGAAGAGTTTCGACAGGCTCTGTATCAGCGCGGCGGTCTCACGGACCCTCAGCGTTATGGTAAAACGTTCACCGTCACTCATGATCCACTGGTCTGGCGGGAAGTCGCTGATGAGTTTCTTATGGAAGCCGGTGTTGAGGTGCTGTATCACACCGCAGTGACCGGCGTGGTTATGGAAGGTGACACATATACTGGCGTGGTCGTAGAGTCCAATGCCGGCCAGGCTCTAATTAAAGCAAAACGTATTATCGATGCCAGTGGCGATGCGGCTGTTGTCGCCAGAGCTGGTGGTGAATACTTCTTCGGTGATAACGGCGTCATCCAGAACCCGACCATGTTCTTCCGTATTGGCGGTGTGGACATGAAGACTTACCTGAACTACTACGGTGAAGACACCATCTGCCCCACTAAAGTGACCGAAAAAATTCTGGAACTGAATGCATCCGGTCAATACAGCCTGCCCCGTCACAAAATTTGGATTTTCCCTACTTCCCGCCCCGGTGAGCTGATGGTTAATGCGACTCGTCTGACTGCTCAGGATGGTCGAGTGCTGAATGCCATTGACCCGGTGGATTTTACGGAATCTGAAATTTTCGGACGTCGGCAGGTTCGTGAATACGCCCGTTTCCTGAAGAATTTTGTGCCGGGCTGTGAGCAAAGCTATGTCGTGGATACTGGCGTTGAAGTCGGTATTCGCCAGACCCGCTCTATCGAGGGCGTAGAGAAACTGAGCAATGACGACGTGGTTAATTGCCGCAAACGTCCTGATGGCATTTGCCGCAGCCCATGGCCAATCGAATTACATTCCGGCACCAAACCAAAACTGCACTGGCTGTTGGAAGACTGGTATGACGTACCTTACAACACCCTGCTCCCAAAGTATGGAGAAAACATCATTGTTGCGGGTCGCTGCCTGTCTGCGGAACACGAAGCTCTGGCTTCTGCCCGGGTAACGGCCCAGACCTTTGAGTACGGGCATGCCGCAGGCCAGGCAGTCGCTCTCTCCATAAAAAACAATCGCAGTCTGCGAGAGCTGAGTGGTGAAGAAGTTCGAATTCAGATGAATAACAACGAAAGCCAAAACTAACAACTGATTAAACGTTTGCAGGTTCTGGGGGAAGGAAGCTGTAAACCTCATTTGAGGAACGGGAGTAACAATGAAACAAAGCATTATCAAACGTGTAGAAATGTACGCGGTGGCAGATCGCAACGCCGATACTCTACCCTGGGCAGCTGACCAGGAACCGCTTTTATACACCAATAACATTATCCGCATTCTGTGTGACGATGGGCTGGAAGGTGTCGGGGCAACCATCAGCTACACCGAAAATGATTTTGACAAGAGCATTGTCGAGGCCATGCGCAATATTGCGCCGGGAATTATTGGTAAAAATGCCCTGAATACCGGTGAAATAAATACCTGGCTGGCCAGCCGCTGCACCTGGAGCGGACTGGTGGCTAAATCACCTTTTGACATTGCCTGCTGGGATATTAAGGGGCGCAAGGCCGATATGCCTCTTTATCAAATGTTGGGCGGCTGTCGCAGCAAGATGCTGTCCTATGCCTCCACCCCGATGTTTGACACCTTTGAAGAATACTTCTCATTTATTGACGGCTGCATCAAGCATGGTTTCAAGGCGATTAAACTGCACTGCGCCTGTATCTTTGAAAAAGATTACGAGCTGGTAAAAGCCATTCAGGCTCGCTACCACAAACAGAATGTGGAATTTATGCTTGACACCGCCATGTATTACAACCAGGGCGAAGCCCTGAAAATGGCCAAATTGCTGGAAGAGTTTGGCTGGGCATGGTTCGAGGCACCGGTATCTGACTATGACTATAAGTCCTACCAGCGTCTGGTTCGTGAAACAAATGTCCAGATTTCCAGCCACGGTAACTGCCTGCTGACTTTGCCGGAAGTTGCTCACGCCCTGGCTAACGACATGTGGTCTGATATACGACAGGATGCCACTGTTTGTGGCGGTATTACCGCACTGATAAAATGCTTTGCCCTGGCTGAAGCCCACGGCAAGCCACTGGAAATACAGAGCTGGGGTTACACCATTACCCAGGCAGCCAACCTGCATGTGGCTCTGGCCCATAACAACGGCAAATATTTCGAACAGGCTTATCCCTACGAAAACTTTGAGTACGGAGCAAAGAACGTTATTCGTACTGACCCTGATGGCTTTGTTCACGCGCCTGAATGTCCGGGGCTCGGTATCCAGATGGACTGGGAAGCCGTGAAGGAAGCTTCCATTCTTTCCTACGTGTTCGAATAAGGGGAATGCGAAATGAAACTTGACGGAACTGAAATAGACTTGAAATTAACATTCAGCAGTTTCTTCGCGGTGCTGCTGCTGGGTGTGCTGGCAGTCCTTTACCCGGAAATGGTAAAAGATACCATGAGCATCCTGTTCAACTTCATCGTTATTAACCTTGGGTCGGTGTTTCTATGGTATACCGTATTTGCTACGGCGGTTTTGCTGTATATCGCCTTTTCGAAGTACGGCAAAATCCGCATGGGTGACAGTAAGCCGAAGTTCAGTAAATTTCAGCTGTTTGCCATGGCGCTGTCTGCCGGTATGGGAGCCAGTACTATGTACTGGGGCTTCATCGAAAGCGTGTATTATTTCCTGGATCCACAGTTCGGGATTATTGATAAACCCATGATCATGGAGTACGCCAGCGCGTATAACATATTCCACTGGGGAGCAGCCGGCTGGTTTCTGTACCTGATTGTTGCCGTGCCTTTTGCCGTGGTGTTCTATCTGAAGAAAAGTCAGCGCATGAGCCTGAGCGGAGTGATCAACAGCCTGTACAATGATCGCCTGCCACTCTGGGCGCAGAAGTTTATTGACCTGCTGTTCATTATTACCACATTGGCTGCAACAGCCCTGACACTGGGACTGGGGATTCCAATGATTTCTGCCAATATCGCCAGCCTGACCGGTGTTCCGGACAGCCTGATGCTGGGTATTGGGGTAATTCTGGGACTGTCGGTTATCTTCTCCCTGAGTTCTTATATTGGCATTGAAAAGGGCATGGCACGTCTGTCCAGTGCCACCATTTACATCTGCGCCGGGTTTGTCGGAATGATTTTCATTATTGGGCCAACCGCCCTGATCATGAACAATACGACCAACGCGGTTGGTATCATGCTGACTGAATACATTCGCATGAGTACCAATACCGACCCTTATGGTACAAGCTTGTTCCCTCAGTACTGGACAGTTTTCTTTCTGGCAAACTGGATTTCTTACTCTCCGGGTGTAGGCGTATTTATCACCAAGATTATTGAGGGACAGAAACTGCGTGATGTCGTTATGATTCTGGTCATTGGTGGCACCCTTGGCAGCGCCCTGATTTTTGGTGTGCTGGGTACTTACTCTATGGATCTGATCAACAGTGGTATCATTGATGGTGTAAGCCTGATCGAATCGGGCCAGCCAACAGAACTGGTACGACAGATATTTGGTGAAAGCCCGATGCCTATGGTTCTGACAGCAGTCTACCTGGTGACCATGATTCTGTTCACCGTGACGACCCTGGACGGCACTTCTTTCTCTCTGGCCGGTATTGCCACTAAAAAACTGGATGCCCAGGCCAATGTGTCACCGATGTTCCGTCTGTTCTGGTGCTTGCTGTTGACAGCCCTGCCAATTATTTTCCTGCTGATCCGTGCCGACCTGAACATTCTTAAGTCATTCCCGGTGCTGATTGTTATGTTGATTGTTCCTGTCTTCGTTGCTGCGGCAACGAAAACTATACAGTATCTTTCTGAAAACTATCACAGCATCATGGCCAGTCAGCATGAAGTTGATAAGCGCTTAGGGCTGGATACTGCACGGGAGAAAGTACAACTACAAAGTGCCTGAGTAAACCTGATCCAGTGACCTTTCGTCAGAAACCACTTTCGGGGCTGATCGTATTGAGAAGCCCTGATTTTTTTGTTGCCCAAGCCCTTCATACAGATCACTAATCAAACATCGGTTCAGGTATTGTCTGTTTTCTCGCCCAGTGAAATTCTCGCAGACTTTATATTCCTGCCTCTGCAATCGTCCGGTCTACCTGCAAAAATTCTACCGGCGCACCGTTATCTTCAATAAAAGCGACCCACACCCCGGGACTGGGGCTGTTTGGCTCAATGATGACATGCTTACCCTTAATGGCTGCCTGCAAATCGTCTACCTCAAAACAGACATGAGGTACGGTTTTCACCAGCTCGGGATAATCGGCATCTTCTTCAAAGCGTATCCATTCCACCCCGTAAGGGTTGCGCCCAAAACCACTGACATACATCTTCAGGTGGGGCAAATGTTTCTCATCCTTTAGCTTTTCTTGGGTAGGAATACCAAGATGATGGTATTTCATGCCTTTATTCTCCTGTGGATTCAGCCCACAGTATGGCATCCGTTCCTTCAGATTGCCTTACGAATAGTGACTGCCAATACCCCTTGGTTAAGAAGCTATATCGGTTATAAGCATGGTCAAAATCAATCTTGCCATCTTCCCGGCAATGATTCTGTCCAGCCTGCTTTTCCTATAGTCTACCAATAGCTCAAACCGCACACTGCATTGCTCAAAAGTAGAAAACAGGAATAAAAATGAATCTGGATGCGATCAACAGGGATCTGACGACACTATCTCCCCAGGACATCATTGCCTCAGTACTGGCCGGAGCCAAAGCCCCTGTACTGACCACTAACTTTGGCCCACATGAGGCTGCTATTTTGCACATGGTGACCCGGATCAAGCCTGATATACCCGTGGTATGGATTGATTCAGGTTACGGTACTGATGCCACCTATCGTTTTGCCAGTCAACTGATTAACCAGCTGGATTTGAATATCCGCATCTATCATCCTGAGTTCAGTCGTGCTTATCGCAGTGCTGTGATGGGCGGCGTGCCGGAAGTGGATACGCCCGAACACGATGAGTTCACTCGTCAGGTTAAGCTGGAGCCGTTTGCCAGAGCCATGGCGTCCGAAGCTCCGGACATCTGGCTGACCGCTATTCGTAAAGATCAGACCGCTTTTCGGCAAGGGCTGGAGGTGGCGTCGGAAACTCAGGACGGTTACCTGAGGGTTGCTCCAATTTTGAACTGGGCAGAACTGGATGTTGAGGAGTATCTGGTTGAACACAACCTGCCCATTGAGGAAGACTATTACGACCCAACCAAAGTACTGGGACACAGGGAGTGCGGTTTGCACACCTCGGTCAGTCGCCAGAACAAAGACTGAAGACTTCGGGCTTTTTTATTCAGTGCTTGCTTCCTCCACGACAATCGGGCGTGGCGGGTACCTGTTGCTGAAGTGACGCCCACTCTTCCGGCGTATAGGTATGCAGAGCCAGGGCGTGAATGCTGTTCTGCATTTCGTCAGTTAACAGGCAATAGACCATCTGGTGTCGCTTGACCGGCATCTTCCGACAGAACTCGCTGCTCACCAGAATAGCTTTGAAGTGGGACTCCGAGCCGGGTGGCGTGTTGTGCAAATGGCTCTCGTTAATGACTTCAATATGTTCCAGCGACAAAGAAGACGATAGCTTGTTTTGAATGTGTTCGAGCATGCTCATACTTCATTTCCTATACGGGTTAAAAGCAGGTTATCAGGAATAAGGCAGTAGCTGAATGTTCATCTGTACCTGCTGTGTGTATTTTCTTATAAAATCCTGATAGCCGGAAATTATCAAGCGGCTATCGGATGATTCTGGGAGTGACCCTGATGTCTTCAGTATTTGCTCAAGTTGTTTCTTTCCCTGTAAACCACAACAAACCCGGACATTAAAATCAGGGCATTGCTGTGCGAATCTGTTAACCAGGGTCATACCATAAAGGTTATCTTTATGGTCAACCTGAAGAACCAGCTGTATAGATTTTCCGGCGGTTGCAGAAGAAGCGCAGAGTTTACGCAACAAGGGCAAAACGGGAGCGAGACAACCATCCTGTACGACAATCAAGTTGTTTGATGAAAGATTTTGATAAATTTTTGTCCCTCGCACATCGCTAATACTGATTTTTTGACCAATTTGTGTACAATCATGAGCCCATTGGCTGAACTGACTGTTTACTCTGCGCTGGATATGGACGGTTAACTGTTTGTCCTGTTCTGCCAGCGACGCAAGATAACAGGGGCGGGCCAGTTCATTGCTGCTGTTTGAATGGCCTGATCCCTGCTTGAATAGCAATGGGACATCCGTTGCCCAGAGCGTAATCAGCTGCCCTGGCTGATATTCAAATGAATGTCGCGGGGCAATATCCAGAGCAACAAGAGTGGGAGTTAGCCTGGTTTTGCCAGTGATAATGGCCGGGATTTTATCTCTTTTTGCCAGAGATATTTCCATATCCTGTTCGGGTCGGCACTGGCAGGCCAGAAAATAACCCTGCTGGATTTTCTCGATGTTCAGCGATTGCTGACTACAGGCCGGGACGTTCCCCTTTTCGACCTTCATCAGGCAGGAGTGACAGTAACCTGACCGGCATGAATAGGGGACAGGCAGTCCGTGTGACAGTAACGTTTCCAGCAATGGCCTTTGTGAACTGGCTTGGTAGGTGCGGCCTGCAAATGTAATTAAAGGCATGTTGTTTGAAAAATACTCTGTACGTACAAAGATCATACAAGATCAGGATATCTTACAGACAAAGAAAGGACTGGTCGAAGGTATATTGTTATCAATCAATGCTTCGACCAGAAAATTGTTGGTATTATGCGCTAAAAATTAGTGGTCAATACGCCGCCTGATCGGTTCTGATTCGACCGGTAGTGTCTTTTTGCCTTTATAAAGGCGAAAGCCGTAATTTTTAGAGAGACTACTTTTGCTTAAAAAGTGTTGCTTAAAAAGTGTTGCTTAAAAAGTTGCCTGGTGTTTTGCCAAAACGTCTTTTTACCAAAACATCAAGGGAACGATCGTGGGAGCCGGGGAGCATTAATGACTGTTATTCGCGAAGAAGATTTGATTGAGAGCGTTGCTAACGCTCTGCAATTTATCTCCTATTATCATCCAATTGATTTTGTTCAGGCCGTACACAAAGCATGGAAGAAGGAGCCTTCTAAAGCGGCAAAAGACGCCATGGCCCAGATTCTGATTAACTCCAGAATGTGTGCCATGGGTAAGCGCCCGATCTGTCAGGATACCGGTATTGTGACCATCTTCCTGAAAGTCGGAATGAACGTGCGTTTTGATACTGACAAACCTCTGGATGACCTGGTAAATGAGGGGGTTCGCCGGGCTTACACGCATCCGGACAATGTTTTACGCGCCTCAGTGCTGGAGGACCCCGCCGGAGCCCGCAAGAATACCAGAGATAACACCCCCGCTGTTATTCATACTGAACTGGTGCCAGGCGACAGGGTGGAAGTTCAGGTGGCTGCCAAAGGTGGTGGTTCTGAAAACAAGTCCAAACTGGCTATGCTCAATCCATCTGACGATATTGTTGAGTGGATCAGGAAAACAGTTCCAACCATGGGGGCGGGCTGGTGTCCTCCGGGTATGCTGGGTATCGGAATTGGTGGCACTGCCGAGAAGGCCATGGTCATGGCCAAAGAGTCTCTGATGGACCCGGTAGATATCCACGAGTTGCGCGAACGTGGCCCACAAAACCGCGTTGAAGAGCTGCGCCTGGAAATTATGGAGGCTGTCAACAGTCTGGGTATTGGTGCCCAGGGTCTGGGTGGCCTGACGACGGTTCTGGATATCAAGATTAAAGACTACCCAACTCATGCCGCATCATTGCCGGTAGCGATGATCCCAAACTGCGCTGCCACCCGCCATGCACACTTCACCCTGGACGGTAATGGTCCGGTATTCCAGACGCCGCCGGGGCTGGATGAGTATCCGGAAGTGGAACTGGATATGAGCGAAGGTGTGCTGAAGGTGGATATTGACACGATCACCAGCGACGACATCAAGAGCTGGAAGCCAGGCGATACCATTCTGCTGTCGGGTAAAATTCTCACCGGTCGCGATGCCGCACACAAGCGCATGGTAGAGATGATGGAGCGTGGCGAAGAACTGCCTGTCGATCTGAAAGGCCGTTTCATTTACTACGTGGGTCCGGTTGATCCGGTTGGTGATGAAGTGGTTGGCCCGGCAGGCCCAACCACGTCTACCCGAATGGACAAATTTACCCGTACCCTGCTGGAAAAAGGTGGTCTGGCGGGAACTATTGGTAAGGCGGAACGGGGTGCCGCGGCCATTGAAGCGATCAGGGACAATGAATCCGTTTACCTGATTGCCGTGGGTGGGGCTGCTTACCTGGTTTCCCAGGCCGTAAAGAAAGCTGAAGTTCTGGCATTCCCGGATCTGGGTATGGAAGCGATCTACGAGTTTGAAGTGAAAGACATGCCTGTCACCGTGGCGGTTGATCACACCGGAGAATCTGTCCACACCACCGGCCCGCAAATCTGGAAACAAAAGATTGAGGAGCAGGTTCTGGAAGTCAAATAAGCTTCCATGGCTGTTGGCTGTTGGCTGTTGGCTGTTGGCTGTTGGCTGTTGGCTGTTGGTCACTATGAACAGCTAATAGCCAAAAGTTAAAAGTTAAAAGTTAAAAACACTAATGAAATACAGCAGGACTGCAAATCGACTGTTTAACTTCCTCTGGCAGTTCGCCTGTCAGCTGCTGACAGTAAGGAGCAAATGACGGGTTTTCGGAAGCAGCCAATGGCTGGTTCTCTTTCACTATCTTTTGCAGCCCCAAACAGGTACAGAGTGGTGTTTGTACCTCATTACCCGGAATCAGGGAATACTGCTCCGAGGTCAGGCTGAGAGCATTGGTGGCCGTTTGCTGGTTTGTATACCATTCGTTAGCAGGCTTGTTGCTCCAGGCACGACGGGACACTTCCGCCGGGTCAAAATAGTTCAGCAGCTTACTCACCTCCTGGTCCTTAATGCGTCCGGCCCAGCCGAGGGGGGGGGTTTGCAGATCGGTTACTGTGGATGAGCAACCACGGGGAATAACAGGGTCAACACTGGCACCGTATAATAACAGCAGCCTGGACATAGTCGCTTCAGTCTGGTCTTTCTCTAAGCGCAGTGCGTCCGCCAAAAGTCCACAGGACGACATTGAGGTCAGTTGCTCTCTTATATTTTTTGGCAAATAGCGTAACTGGTCCCGTGAAATAAAGGCATTAGGGTTAGCACCCGTGCTGAGAAGCTGCTCTACCCAAACTTTTTCCCTGCTATGAACAGCACGATAAAGCCACGAATCCTTATACTGATTTTGAGCTGGCAAAGCCGAAAAGTCATAGTAACCATAGAGTGATAACAGTGCGCTATAGGTTCTGAAGTTTGTGTTGTTAATGGCGGCAATGGGTGACTGGCACAAGTAAGCCAGCTGTTCCGGCAAATCGCATGGTGAATCAACGATCGCAGGTTTCATACCCATGGTCAGGGTATACATAAACAGCGCTGGATCGTCCCGCTGAACCAGCCAGGTCTGGATATGACCTTTTTCCGGTGAGCGATCATACATCAGATAGTGTTTCAGCTGGGCAAAACTCTGCAATTGCTGTAAGTGCAAACTGGCTGGAGAGTGCCAGTCAACCCTGCGATCAAGATATTCTGGCTTTAGCCTGGCGGTAACGTGAGCATTAATGCGCTGGTAAGTGGTGTCCGGAGTTTCCGTCAGTATTTCCAGTTTTTGTCGTGAGCTGAGCGGTTGGTCACCGCTGCCCAGGCAGCTTTTCACAGCAAAGCTGCTGAGGTAACGTTGTTGCCGTTCCGGATCAGCAGAAAAGGTGATGTTTTCCGGTGCCATTAACTGTGCGCAACGGGCATTGAACTGGTCAAAGTAAGCACCGCACACTTCGGGTTCATCACTGTTTGAAGGCATTCTACACAGGCTGCCAAACACCGCCTGCCTGTCTTCATCGTGGGTAAAGGCCAGGGTGACATCAAAGCTGGTCATGCCTTCACTGTTACGCTGCATCGGGTCAATAAAATAGGGCGCAAGAATATCCAGACTATCGGCCTGATGGTGCTTGATAGCGTAGTGCAGCACCGTATCGCCTTCATCACTGAGTTCTGAAAAGTCACTGCCCAGCCAATTCAGCCACTCCATGGCCAGGGGAGTCAGAAGCGTCTGGCCGGCATAATGCAGAGGGGTAAAACATTTGAAACCTTTGCGGCAGGTTACAAGGCTGCGTACTTTATTGGGATCACGCCTGATGAGCCTTTGGTCATTGAAAATATCAACCATACCGGAGACATGATCCTGCAGTGTGCCGTATGAATACGTCCGCTTCCAGAACCAGTCTAAAACCCCCTCTGGAGAGGAGATGTCTGCCTGAATCGCATCCAACCGGGTGCGGAGTTCGGGATAATCTGAGGCAAGTTTCATCATTCTATCACCACCCGCCCAGACGTAGCTTGCCAGTAATAGCCATAAATCCCTGTTACGACTGAGATTACCGTGAGAAACCATTTTGTGAAAAATGTTATGACCTTTCCCGGAGTGGACAAACGGGTCAGCAGCATGGGTGATCAATAGCAGAGTGGTCAGGGTATACGCTGAATTATACTGGCAATTCTGTACCGACTGTATCAATGGTGTTTCACCCAGAGCGTTCAGGGCATTAACATTTGCGCCGTGGGTGAGTAGTGCTTGCATTGATCCTGCAACCTCCCGGCTGACAGGTTCACTGGCACAAGCGTCTGGGTGGTTGACAAGGTAGTGCAGAGCAGTTTGCTGAAGCGGTTCCGGCCCTATCCATTGATCAGGTCTGGCACCGGCCTCAGTGAGCTTGTTCAGAGACTTGAAGTCGTTATTAATAATGGCGAGAAACGACGGATCGAGTTCGTGAGTGCCGCACCCCTCAGGGTTAGCACCATACTTTAATAGCAGGTCCAGAATATCTTGCTTTTTGAACATGACTGCCATGTCCAAAAGGCCCACCTGGGCGGTGTACGTCTGACCGAGAATACCAAACTGATCTTCAAATACTGCATTTACAGGCAGACCTTGTTCGATGACTTCTCTAACCTTGTCCAGGCCACCTGACCTGATGTACCGGGCAGCAACCCTGAGATTCTCAGCGGTGTCGATGTCAGGAATTTTGCAATGGGGCTTGGCAGGTCGGTAAAGTACCTGGTTAGCAGCAGGAATATGATTACCATAGACAACATCGGTGCCAGTCACGCAGCACAGCATCAGGAGCAGATATAAAGCCCGGGATCCTAATGGTTTCGACATCATGTTACCTTACTTCCTTATAAGCCAGCCTTTTGCCATTTAACGATGCTCCACACCGGTAAAATGCCCCCCCTGGCCTGTTGCAATCAATGAGAACAGGTAGAGTCGTAATTAGGACACTGAGAACTATTACTTAGTTCCCGGTCAGGCTCCTGACTGACTGGTAACCTTTGGATCAGCTATGCAAAAAAACACCTATGAATCAGTAAGACTAAAGTCGAGATCGTCTATTTCGAGAAATTCCCAACGACCCGTTTGCCCCTGGATAAAACGTGAAGGAAGTTTGTACGGGTTCCAGTCTGTTAAATTCTCACCTGATACCTTCCGACTAAACAGACAGTGAATATTCCGGTAATGGGGAAATCTGAATATTATCTCTGTCAACACATCCCGCAGCTGCACAAAACCCGCCGGTAAGAGGATATCGTACACATTGGCAGCACGCGTTTCCCCGGTTTTGGATCTCTCAAGTCTGTCAGCCTTAATGATTGCTTTGTATATTTTATACGACTGCTCACTGATGTGCGCCACACTGCCGAGACAGACTCCCTCCTTGGGACACAGTGTATAGTTGAAACAGGGCTGCTTCCCGGAAACGACTTCACAGGCTTCAAACGACCCCTGCATTAAAGGGATCGGGCTTGCCAGGTAAGGAGTCATAATCGTCCCGTGAAGACAATAAAACAGCAAACGAAGCTCCCCGGGCACACAAAACGTTGTACTGTAAGGTATCTCTGTTGAATACACCCCATAACCGCAATCAATTATCAGATTCTGGACCTTACCTTTTCTGAACGATCGACCTGTAAATAAAAAAAACTTATTTTGCTGAAAGTAAGCTCGAGCTCTCACGCCGGTATAAGGCAAAATACGCCCTCCCTGATATTGGTCATTCAATATCTACGCTGCCGTCATCGAGAGGGCTGGTTGCTGAACGTCAGCCCCGGAAGTAACGCTGCTCAATAAACGGCATCTCGCTGACCGTCATGGGCAGAGCCCTGCCTCTGACAGAAGCGAATACTTCAGTATTGATGCTGGCATAGTCTTTCGCAAGATAAGCCATGGCAACAGGGCGAGCAACCGTTGGCCCAAAAGTACCGGATGTCACTTTGCCGATGGTTTCGCCTTCAGCGTTCATTAAAACGGTCCCTTCCCTGACGGGTGCACGACTGCTGCCCAGTAAGCCGACTCGCCTGCTTTCCTGCGCTTCACTGCCTGTCTGCTGGAAAATGATGTCGGCACCGGGAAAACCACCCGCCCTCACACCACCAATACGACGAGCTTTGCTGACAGCCCAGGTCAGGCTGGCCTCAACCACCGTGGTTGACGGAGTTATATCATGCCCATACAGACATAAGCCGGACTCCAGTCGCAGAGAGTCACGGGCGCCGAGTCCAATCAGTTCAACTTCGGGCTGTTCCAGAAGTAAACGACAAATTCTATCTGACTCAGAAGCCGGAATTGATAGCTCATAACCATCTTCACCAGTATACCCGGAACGACTGACAAAGCATTCGACACCCTCTATAGCAATCCGGCGGGAATCCATAAAGATCATGCTTCTCACTTCCGGTGCAAAGCGTCCAAGCACTTCAGCGGCTTCCGGCCCCTGTAGTGCCAGCAAAGCCCGGTCATCCAGACGTTCAATCTGAACATCATCGGTGAGGTGCGCTTGCAGATGGGCAATGTCCTGTTCTTTACAGGCGCCGTTCACGACAAGGTAAAGGCAGTCACTGGCGAAGCGGCTAACCATCAGGTCGTCCAGAACTCCACCCCGTTCGTTGGTGAAAAGAGCGTAGCGTTGACGGCCAGTGGGCAGATCGATGATATCGACAGGCACCAGTGATTCCAGCCATTTTCCGGCTTTTACCCCCTTCAAAAACAGCTGTCCCATATGGGAGACGTCAAACAGGCCAGCGTGTTTTCTGGTATGCAGATGTTCGGCTTTTACTCCCAGAGGGTACTGTACAGGCATATCGTAGCCAGCAAAGGGAACCATGCGAGCTCCCTGTTCAAGGTGTAACGGGTGTAATGGTGTTTGTTGAAGATCTGAACTGGCAGATGTTACTGCGGTCATAAAGCCCCCTGATTATAATATTGCCAGCGTTCCTGACGATTTTTGTTGCTGCATTTTGCCCCCCCAATTGTAGGTCTGCCATAGCAAAAGTAAACCGTTAGCCTGACGCTCCCTCTTGCACGCACAAACAGTACATGCTGTTTTTTGACTGATATCAACACATTCCCCCCACCCCTGAACTAGCATGCTGAACTCCTCTGCCCGGCGCCCATCATGGACGTGGGCATAATCCATCTGGCTGACGCCTCTGCTACGAGTTGTAAAGCGCTATGAGCAAACTTCTGGACCGCTTTCTGAGCTACGTTCAATTTGATACCCAATCCAATCCGGGATTCGACACGGTACCCAGTACCAGCAAACAGTTTGAGCTGGCGAAATTTCTAAAGGCTGAGTTGGAAACACTGGGACTGTCGAATATTTCTCTGGACGACAACTGTTATCTGATGGCCCGCCTGCCAGCGAATACCAGACAGTCGGTGACTCCAATTGGTTTTATTGCCCATATGGATACTGCGTTCGATTATTCCGGTGAGAATGTCAAACCGCAGATCATCAGGAATTACGATGGCAAAGCGATTGCCCTGGGAACCACTCTGACGCTGTCGCCTGCTGAATTTCCCGAGCTGGACACCTGCCTGGGTAAAACCCTTATTACCACTGACGGCACAACGCTGCTGGGCGCTGATAACAAGGCTGGCATTGCTGAGATTCTCACCGCCGTTGAGTACCTGGTTGAACACCCTGAAATTAAGCATGGTGATATCTGCATTGGTTTTACGCCCGACGAAGAGATTGGACGTGGAGCCAACCATTTTGATGTTGAAAAATTTGGTGCTGAATTTGCCTATACCATTGATGGCGGGCCGGTGGGCGAACTGCAATTTGAGAACTTCAATGCAGCACAGGCACAGATTACGGTTTATGGCAAAAGTGTTCACCCGGGGCATTCCAAAAACAAAATGGTGAACGCCATGCTGATTGCTGCGGAATTCATCAACAGCATGCCAAAAGATGAAACACCGGCGACCACCGATGGGTACCAGGGCTTTTTCCATCTCAGTACTATGGACAGCAATGTCAGTAAAACGTCTATGCAGTGGCTCATCCGTGATTTTGACAAAGACAACCAGGAACGACGTAAGACGTTTATTGAAAACAGGGTAGCGGAATTCAATAAACAGTACGGTGACGGAACCCTGGCCCTTGAGGTTAAAGATTACTACCGCAATATGCGCGAAATGGTTGAGCCGCGTAAGGAAATTATTAATCTGGCACAGAGGGCCATGGAAGCCGCTGATGTTAAGCCGCTTATCAAGCCGATTCGTGGTGGAACGGATGGTGCACGCCTGTCGTTTAAAGGCTTACCCTGTCCGAACGTTTTTACGGGTGGTTACAACTTCCACGGCCCTTATGAGTTTGTTGCTCTGGAAGATATGGAAAAAGCCGTTGAGGTGATTGTGAATATTGCTCGTCTGGCGGCAGAGTAAACAGAAAGTCACTATCAATCCGTTTCATCTGTCTTTAAACAGGGATGTCCGGTTACTCCGGGCATCCCTGCTTCGTAATAGCCGTATATTATCCGTACGAATGCGCCTTAAATAACTCTGAAATAGGTAAGCTATTAAGAAATAAACACTTTTATTACTCTGCTTAATCAAAAGAAACACGTCTTACCGACGTGAAATTGACGTATGTCAGCACCACTGAAAATGATATGCGGAAAATAGCTAACCCCCGCCGTATGGATATTCAACCACCGAATGCAAGTGTAAGCCGTTTTACACAAGACAGCTTTCACTTATAACAAGTGGTAGACCGAAGGTTTTTACAACGGCTGGCTGAGCCGGAGAAGTGTTCATACGAACAGCGGGATATTTCCCTCAAATAAGGAATTTTTCATGAACACTGCAGTGAGTTCAAGCCCGTCTATGGGTCAGAAAGGAGCACTTCAGCGCTTCCTGGATATTGTTGAGCGTGGTGGTAATGCGCTTCCTCATCCAATTATCATGTTTTTCTATTTTGCAGTCGGTACAGTTGTACTTTCTGCGCTGCTGAGCCTTATTGGCGTATCCGTTACCTACGACGCCATGGACCGTGTCACTGGTGAACTGGTGCCTGCAACGGTGGCTATCAAGAGCCTGCTGACCGCAGATGGTGTCCGCTTTATCTTTACCAACGCCATCAATGCTTTCACAGGCCACGCCGCGCTGGGTACTATTCTGGTGGCAATGCTGGGTGTTGGTGTGGCTGAACACTCCGGCCTGATCAGTGCTATGTTGAAGCGCCTGGTTCTGGCAACCCCTAAAAGTCTGCTGACGCCTATTCTGGTGTTTGCCGGTATTATGTCCAACATCGCTTCCGACGCGGGTTATGTTGTGCTGGTGCCTCTGGGTGCCATTGTCTTCATGAGCTTTGGTCGTCACCCTCTGGCGGGGATCGCTGCGGCATTTGCCGGTGTGTCCGGCGGCTTTTCTGCCAACCTGGTCATCAGTTCTACTGATCCTCTGCTGGGAGGAATCTCCACAGAAGCGGCGCGCATCATGGACCCGACTTACATGGTTACACCGGTAGCAAACTACTACTTTATGCTGGTGTCCACGCTCCTGATCACGGTTCTGGGTACTATTGTTACTGACAGGATTGTTGAGCCTCGCCTGGGTACTTACGGTGGTGACATGGGTGAAAAGGCAGAGGCCATGACACCTGAAGAACTGGCAGGACTGAAGAGTGCCAAGTGGTCTTTCATTGCCCTGATCGCTCTGCTGTGCGCCCTGATCATTCCTGAATCTGCGCCACTGCGTGATCAGGCCACCGGACAGATTCTGGGTAACTCACCGTTTATGCAGTCCATTATTCTGATTCTGACCGCAGCGTTCCTGATTCCGGGGGCTGCTTACGGTTTTGCCTCTAAAACCTTTGACAGTGCTGAAGGCGTTGTGACTGGCATGGTGAAGTCCATGTCTACCATGGCCAGCGTACTGGTGATCATCTTCGTCTCTGCCCAGTTCGTGTCTTACTTCACCTACTCCAACCTGGGTATCGTGGCTGCGGTGTCCGGTGCCGAGCTGTTGCAGAACATCGGTTTTACCGGCCTGCCTCTGGCGGTAGCTATGGTGGTTCTGTCTGCGATTGTTAACCTGTTTATGGGTGGTGCCAGCTCCAAGTGGCTGATTATGGCACCCGTGTTTATTCCAATGTTCATGCAGCTGGGCTTTACTCCGGAATATACTCAGGTGGCTTACCGTATCGGTGACTCTACCACCAATATCATTACCCCGCTGATGACTTACTTCCCGATTATTGCCAGCTTTGCCGCTCGCTACCAGGAAGAGAATGGTCCCAAGATTGGTATGGGTACTGTGATCTCTATGATGATGCCATACACCTTCTTCTTCCTGGGTGGCTGGATAGTGATGTTTATTGTCTGGAGTGTGCTGAACCTGCCTCTGGGTCCGGGTGCGGTGATGTTTATGTAACGTTTGTTCCAGCTACTATGGAAAAACGGGCAGTGATTGAAGCGACCCGTTTTTCAGTGGTGCATCAGCCTGCTTTGCTCAACCGAACAAGAGGGCAGGCTGATCAATCAAAATTTACTTCACTGGCTTAGTCGAATCGAAATTATTAAACCGAAGACGAATAATGCCTTTCTGGGAGACCAGGTCCTGCCTGTCAGACTGATTAAATAAAAGAGCCACCTGCTTTTCAGACACGTCGAAAAGCTGACCAGTAATGTCTTTAATGGCTTTTCTTTCGGCGTCTCCTTCTTTGCCTTTGGGAGCATTATTGTGAACTTGTTTCAGTTCCGAATAAACCCTGGTTTCAATCCGACCAAACTGCTGATTTTTTTTATCGATCCTCCGTCGTTTAAGGGCTGATCCCACGGTTACCCCTAACCTTGCAGCTCCGACAAGGGAGTCAGCCACCAGGCTTCCAACTCCGGGGGCAGCCGTTGCAGCGACGGTACCGGCAACGCCACCAACCGCATCAATCGTGCTATTGGCTGCGGCAGTATCTGATTTTATCCCGGTGCGGTCTTTCTTGGCATTAATAACCTCGACTGCGGTTTCCAGGGTATTTCGAAGAGAGGCGCTGTTATCGATAACATCAGAGTGTCTGGCCATTGATTTACCCAGTGCATTCAGCTTGGCATCCAGGATGTTATTATTCTTTTTTCGGTAGTTATGTTCGCTCAGTTCCCTGCCACTACGAACCAGATAGTCTGCTTTCAGAACAGGAATGGCAGACGTTACCATAGCCCCTACAGTCCACCTGGCCTGACTTTTCTGATGTTTTATTTTCCGGTCTTCATAGCTGGAAAATGCTTCCAGCGTTTCGGTGTCACCTGAGTAATTGGTAATATATTTTTTAACAACCGAGCGGTCAGGGAGCTGTTTGGATTTCTCCAGATAGCTGTGAATCCTGTTTTCATTGATAACCAGCTTGTGCTTTGATGCCAGTGCAGACTTTCCTTTCTTTAATGGCGTGGAGTAATCAATCTTAATACCGACAGGTTTCAGAATATCATTAAACTGTGCCATCATTTTTTTTGATTGATGAGCTGATTTCAGAGGGGCATCATTTTTATCGGCACCAGCAGTTGCCAACTTCTTTTTAAATTCAGCAGACCTTGTTTCAAACTCTTTCTTCCACTCGGTTAAGCGTTCGTTGACTTCCTTACTGGAACTGTCTTGCTTGTTTCCAGTCAACGTTATGAGCTGATTTGTTAAGTTAAGAATCTGCTGGTCATCACCATAATGACATTTATTTTCACTCAGTACTGAGCGCAAAGGGTCGTTAGTGTCTTCGCTCCCTGCCAGTTTGCTCATCAGCGCATAGTCTTTCATATCCTGCGCTGTTACTTTTCCGTTAGCATTAAAAGAGTCTGCCCCCCAGCGTTTAACCAATTGACCACTCGCCTCAAATGCCTTCTTCCTTTGCTGAAGCTTTGACAGCTTATGCAGTTTAAAACCAAGGGTAACGCTGTGTGATAAAATACCAACGCCAACATCAACGCCGACACTGACAGGATCCAACAGTTGATCAAAATACTCTGAGGCTTCGGAGGGGTTCGGTTCAATGACTGATGATTGCGCTGTGGTACTGTTTTGCACTGACGAGGCATCGTGAAGAGTGTTGTACTCCGCCTGCAAAGCCTCAAAGTCCTGTGTGCTGAATTGACCCAGGTCATGGGTATCCAGTTGATTCTGAAATGTATTTTCCGCTGCTGTAAATACCGACTCGATGTCATCAAATGAAACGCCTTCCTGCTGGAAAGCCTGAAGGTCTTCCGGGGCAATCTGATTAAGCGCCTCCTGATGAATTTCTGAAAGCTCTGATTCAACGCCATCTGAAAAGGTAAAGGTGTCTGTTGTGGTGGTAGTATCTGCTACATCTGCTGAGGCTGAGAGCTTGCTGACCTCCACCGGGGCAGAGAGGTCTCCGGTATCTGTCGAAGAGGCGACGCTGCCAGCATCTGCCAGAATGGTGATATCTTCGGCGTCTGTCAGGCTGGTGAAGTCACTGGCGTCTGTAGAGGTGGAAATGTCATCGGTGTCAGCGGATGCGCTGATCTCTTCGGTACTGGCTGAACTGGCAATATTATCGGCATCCCTTCCGGCTCCTGCTGTAGCAGTCAGGGTGCCTCCGCCCGCTGTGGCAGTGATGCTTGCGGAATCATCAGTCAATGCTGAGATATCTCCGGCGTCTCCTGCCAGTGCAGCAACCTCTCCAAAACCTTCTATTGCCTCAACAATCTCCGGGGCGTTGCTGTTGCTGCCATCTTCAACCGCCGACCCTGCTGCATTGACCGCACCTGCTCCCCCACCAACAACACCGGGCAAGGCATCAGCAAGACCTTCTTTACTGGTTTTGTCTGAGGCAGGGGCGACTTCCGCAGCCGTATTGACTTGCCTGGTTGGCTCAACGGGTTCCACAGCCCTTTCCGACAGGGAGCGGAACGTATCAGGCGGTTCTGAAGACGCTATCTCTTTTTGCCCGAGTGATGGAAGGTGGGAAATTCGCCAGCCGTTCTTTTTGCCGGTCTTATTTTCTGTCTCTTCAGCTTGTTTCGGATTGTCACCCTCTATCCCGGAGTTATCATGACTTACCCTGGTCTGGTCATAACTCCCGCTGTTGCCAACCCCGTTAACCCCGGCCATCCCTGCCTCCTGGCTGCTGTTAAGTTATAGGAGGAATATCGTTTGTTCAGCGAGAAAAATAAGACTCTGTCTCGTTTTTAGTCAATCTAGCCAGACAGAATTTACCCGGTGATAGCAATCAGAAATATACCGGGCTTTTAGCTTCTGGCTTCTGGCTTCTGGCTGTTGGCTGTTGGCTGTTGGCTACCAGAAGCCAAAAGCCAACAGCGAAAAGCGCCCCTAACCCTGCTTATCGGCAAAATACCGCGAGTCCAGCCAGGGCTTCTGCGCCTCTGCCAGCTCCGCAAACATCTGATGACACTGTTCCAGAGTACAGGCCATGCCAGTCACCGGGTCCATGGCCAGCGCCTGCCTGGCGGCGGTCAGGTCACCGGTCAGAGCCGCCTCTACCACCAGCTCCTGAACATTGATATTGGTTTTATTCAGAGCCGCACAGGCGGTGGGCAGAGGGCCAACCGCAACAGGGTGCAAGCCGGCTTTATCCACATGAATCGGCACCTCTACCATGCACTCTGCTGGCAGGTTGGGAATCAGCAGGCCATCAGCGGTCTGGTTAGGCAAATTACCGTTAATCCGGGTACGCTCACCAGTCAGCATGGCCTCAATCAGTTTGGGAGCATTCAGCATGTTCCGCTCGATCCGGAACGGCTGCTTACCTGCTAACTGTCGTTCAACCTCAGCCTGTGCGCTGGCATGAACCTTTTCTTCCAGAGCCAGCAAGTTCCAGCGCCGGGGCAGAAACTGGTTGATCATGGCTTCATTTTTGCGGAACCATGGCACGTAATCGGTCATATGCCAGTGGTTTTCCGTACACCAGTAGTTGAACATTTTCAGCACTTCACAGCGCACCCCATCACTGTCATAGGCCTTGTCATTATCAGGCAATGCCCGTATAGCGGGATACATATCCCGCCCCTGATAGCGCACATCCAGCAACCAGGTCATATGGTTGATACCGCCAAAGGTATATTCAAACCCTTCCGGCACATCATGGTACATCAGCGCTTGCCAGGCTTCCGGGGTATGAGGGTGTTCAACCCAGGGACCCACACCAAGATAACCCGCCAGTTGTGACGCTGTGTAGCGAACACCGTAACAGAGTCCGATGCACTGGATACTGGTCGCTTTATTAACCGCCCAGGTTAACGGTGCCAGGGGGTTAGCGTAATTCAGCAACAGGGCATCCGGACAGACTTCTTCCATATCCCGTGCCACCGACAGGGTTGGCGGAATCTGGCGCAGGGCGCGGAAAATGCCCCCCGGCCCCAGAGTGTCGCCCACTTCCTGATCAACCCCGTATTTTTTGGGAATCTCCATATCCAGCCGCCAGGGTTCCAGGCCTCCCACCTGGATGGCGTTAATCACAAAGTCAGCTCCCCTCAACGCCTCTTTCTGATCGGTGCTCATGGTCAGGGTGACAGGCACTCCGGCCTGCTCAACCATCAGACCGATCAGGCGGTAGGTTTCCTCCAGCTTCCCGTGACTTAAATCTTCCAGCACAACCTTTACAGGTGGCAAGTTTTTACACGCAAACAGGGCAGACAACAGCTGCCTTGTAAACATGATGCTACCTGCACCAATAATCGTTAGTTTTTTCATGGTTGCTACTTATTCTCAGTTGCTTTATCGATCCGTTTTTTTAAAGACGAGGGCATAGCCGGACACCGAAGCAATAACAATCAAACCGTAAACCATACGGGTCCAGAAACCCGACAGCCCTCCGGCAATAATGCCCGCTTCAATCATGCCAATAATAATTGCGCCAATCAGTGTTCCGGACAGGGTGCCTTCACCACCAAATACCGAAGTACCGCCAATATAAACCGAGGCAAAGACCAGCAACATGTAGCCTTCCCCCTGGGTCGGCCACCAGGATGCCATTTCACTGCACACCATCACCCCCACCAGGGCGCTCATGACGCCCATCAAGACAAACAGCAGAGTGCGGGTTTTAGCCGTTGGCACGCCCATCATTCTGGCGGTTTCCCGGTTGTCACCAATAAAGCGGATGTTGTCCCCGAAACAGTGCCGATGCAGCAGCAGCGAGGCACCGATGGCCAGACCAACGCACCAGACAGCCTGCATGGGCAACCAGCCAAACAGACGTCCGGTCAGAATACTGTTCAGTGCCGTGTCGCGAATATCCACCAGGCTGATGGCCATGCCATCGGCCAGCAGGGTTGCCAGGCCGTACCAGAAAAACTGGGCGCCAATCGTGGCAATGATAGAGGGTACACCAAACCGAACCACCAGCAGGGCATTGACCAGTCCGGCAGAGGCTCCGGCGCTCAGCGCAGCCAGCAGTGCCAGCCCTGCTATACCCGTGGTCGAAAAAGTCAGGGCAAAGACATAGCTGGAAAACGCCATGATGGCCGGAAATGACATGTCCATCTCCCCGGACACAATCAGCAGGGTAAGACCCAGAGCCAGTATTGCCGGAAATGGGATACTGGTCATTAACGACAGGTAAATTCGGCCTGAACCAAAGGTTTCCGGGCTCATGCCCATAAACAGCAGCCAGAGCGCCACCAGCATGGACAGGGTACCCAGCTTGAAACGGTAAGGGTGCAACCTGTCCCAGATCGTTTTCCGGTTTCTGCCGCGGTTACCGGTTATCGACGGGTTATCATCCATTGCCTGTATCTGAGTCATTGAGTCATCTCCTGAAACCGGTGCTCGCCTCTGGCAATAGCAATCAACTGTCGGCTCAGGGCATCCAGGGTGATGCCTGCGGCGCTGGTCTCACCGCACACCCGCCCCCGGTCAACAAAAACGTAACGATCTGCTACTTCGTGGACATGAGCCATATTGTGGCAAATCAAAATGCAGGAGCGGCCGGACTCCCGGATCTGTCGAATAAACGACAGTACCTTACTGGTTTCTCCCAGGGAGAGCGCATTGGTAGGTTCATCAAGAATGATGATATCAGCGTTGAAATGCATGGCCCGGCCAATAGCCAAACCTTGTCGTTCACCACCGGACAACAGGCTGACCGGGGAGTCCGGGGAAATGCCGACACCACGCAGACCCATCTGTTTCAGCAAATCGGTAGTAATCTGTTTTTCCCGGGCAATATCAATAAAGCCAAACCGATTGCGCAGGTGTCGCCCCACAAACAGGTTACGCCAAAGTGGCTGCTTTTCTGCCAGAGAGCGTTCCTGGTAGACAGTCTCAACACCAAGGTTTCTGGCAGTATTGACGGTGTACCGCTGCCAGGGAATGTTTTTTCCCCGCACCCGCAGCTCTCCGGACTCAGGCCGGTGCAGACCTGAAATCACTTTTACCAGGGTGGATTTACCGGCACCATTGTCACCCAGAATCGCCACTACTTCGCCCCGGTCAAGGCGAAAATCAATACTCCTCAGGGCGTGAACACCGTTAAACCATTTGTTCACGCCCTGCAACTCAAGCAAAGTTTCCACGATCAACGCAGACCTTTTTTGGCCAGAGGAGCCACCATGTCAATGTTTTCTTTGGTGATAAAGCCGCCACCGGTATCCACCTGCAAACCGGAGAACCCATAGCGTTTACTCATCACCAGCTGAACCACCGGCAGATAACCCTGCAAGAACGGCTGTCCGTCCCCTATCAGGTTTATATAACCGCGCTGCATTGCGGTGGCGGAAGCCGGAGACAGGCTGAAGCCTGCGGTAACAATCTGGTTCGGGCCGATACCGGCAGCCCGCAGGAAGTTCTCCAGCTGACCGGTCAGTGCGCCGTGATCAATCATAATCAGTTTGGTATCAGCATGGCGGGACAGGTAAGCGGTCATCAGGGGCATACCCAGGGTCGGGTCTTTATCCAGCTCTGCACTGATTTCCATGTAATCCACCTCTAGACCAGCCTCTTCCAGAGTGTCGATCATGCCCAGAGTGGACAGTCCCCGGTTAGGCTTGCTTTTCAGTCCCCAGACCAGCGCCCGGTCACCGGCTTTCAGTGGATACCGGCGCAGGGTCTCGCTGGCCAGCATGGTTCCGCGGGTGCGGTTATCGGTACCGGCATAACCAAAGCCCTCGCTTTGGTACTCACTCATCAGCCGGGGCAGTTCGGTATCACTGGAAGTGACCTGAATGCCGCTGTCGCGGGCTTCACGGATCAATTTCTCAAAGGCATCATCGCCGGGGTGTCCCATCACCACGATGCCATCGGGACTGGAACTCATCGCCCGGTTAAAGTTTTCAATCATTTTCTGGGGGCTCCAGTTCGAGTAGAGGAACCGGATATCACAACCAAGATCCACACAGGCCTGCTTAGCACCGTTCTGAACGATTGTGTTATACGCACCGCCCACGGGGCCTCCGGTATCAAACCAGATGTCCATCCCACTACCACTTTTGGTTGAGCAATACCCAGCCAGAGGGTAAGTGGCAGAGAGAGTGCCAAGTGTCAATGCAACACCCGCCAGGATCTTGGATAATTTCACGCGCTGTCCTTCATCAACAGTTCATTAGAGCTGCGTGGATTATTAACCTCGAAGTCGGTACATTGCTACCTCGGAAATCACTTAGGTAGAAATGTGGCATCTCTGGTGTACGCGAGCAATTACAGCCTGAATAGGATTTCCTCATGGAAATGTTTGGAATCATAGATTTGCGAGAGCGCAGTGGTGATTTTTCCCGCATTGCCGAAGCGGGTAAGCTCGCCATCATCACGAAACGTGACACGCCTCTTATGGTGGGCATTCCTTTTACCAGAGAGTTGCTGGAACAGGGGGTTGGCATTAACCTGGCAATTCACCTGTTTAAGAATCAGTTGGCAACCCTGGCAAAAGCTGCCCGGATTGCTGATAAACCCCTGTTGGAATTTATACAGATATTAGGTGCTATGGGTACTCAAGTTTAGAGAATTATAAGTACTAACGTTTCGTATTTTTTGATGCTGAGATAGGTTAAGCAACCGCTTCATCTACCAGGAAAAAGCGGTTGCCATGCTCACTTCAGATCAGAAAGTAATCCTTCGAGAGCTTTCTTTATATACGACATTTCTTGCAAAAGCGCTATCACCACTTGCGGCACCAACGTTCTGTGAGTTACTTCTGGGTGGCATGCTTTCTGGCGAAGGCTTTGTTACACAAGCCCTTCTGACGATCCACTACGAAAATTTCTGGAACAGCTACCATCATTGGGTCTCCCAAGGTAAGTGGCGTTGGCGAAACCTGGCGCATCGTCTGATATTGCTGGTCAGTTCTAAAGTGCCTGACGGTCAGACCATTCCCCTGATTCTCGACGACCTGACACTCGAACGTTGCTCTGACAAAGCACCGGCATGCCGAATACATCACCAACACAGCAAGAAAAAGAACCGGTGTACTTATCTCCTTGGTCAATGTTGGGTCTTTCTGGCTATTCCTTTCCATAGACCATCAGACAAGGTGCATACTGCGATTCCAGTGATGGCTTTTCCATCACCTAAGTCAGGCAACATCAGCAAGCTTAAAATTGCAAAGGCCATGCTGAAATCTGTACGACAGAGTCTTCAGGGGCGAGCTTTGCGCCTGCTCACTGACTGCTGGTTTATGAATCATACCATGATGCAGCCCGCGCTTGAGCTTGGGTATGAGGTCATTGGTCATATACCGAAAAACCGGGCACTTTATGCGCTTCCAGTCGATGCACTTCCTCCCTCTCCTTTCAAAAGGAAAGGCCGCAAGCGTAAGTACGGTGTCAAAATGACACCTGAGGAAGTAGATAAATTACCAGAGACCAAGATGACTCTCTGGCTTTACAGAAAGAACCGGACTGTCTCTTTTCGTTCTTGTATTTGCCGAGCTCGTTTTTTGAAAGGCCGTATTGTCCGAGTCGTCTGGAGTTGTTTTGAAAACGACAAGGGACAAACAGAAACTAAACTGTTTCTGTCCACCAATCCTGACTTGAAAGCCGATGAAGTGCTATTAGCCTACTCGCTCAGGTGGCCTATAGAGCCTATGTTCCAGCAACTTAAACACGAGTTTGGATGCAAGCATTTATGGCAGCAGAAACTCAGAACGCTGTTACGGTGGATGCACATTAAAATGGCAGGGTATGCGCTGGTGCAATTGCTGACCATTTGTCAAAATCCAGCGGCCATTGCGCTGGCCAAAACTGCCTGGAGGAATCCCCATACAGTCACGGCCGGAATGCTTAGGCGCGCGCTGTTTTGGATTATTCCGCAGTTTCGAATTCGTGGCTGCTGGAACCGATATGAGCAAAAATTAGAGCTGAAATTGCCGGATAAAAACGAACGTTCGGATAGTTTTTTGGAAAAAGCGGCATAAATGAACTCAGAACCAATGATTTAAACGGTTCAGGCAGGTTTAAATTGTGTGCCTGACGGGATTGGCTGCGCCGACGCTAAATATTTTACCGAACGTTCATGTTTCAAGAACTCTAAACCTGAGTGCTATGGGTATTGATGCTGTGGATTATGATCCTGACGATCTGGATCGCGATCTGGATTCTCTGGGTTAATAACAAGCCACCACATAAACGAATGTCATGCTGAACATATGGGTTTAACCACCACAGGCAGTTTAGGCATGCTGGTCAAAGCAAAAAAAACGGGGTACACCAACGTCAGGGCAGCAATTAAGCAACTGCAGGCGAGCGGTTATCGATATTCAGGGGGGCTGGTTGATCGAGTGCTTTTGCTCGCAGGAGCGAAAAGCCATCACCGGTAAGAATCCTTAGCCATAATAGGGCGCAATAAATAATTTTATCCAGATTGGAGCTCGCATTTGCTCGACCCAGCCTGCATATACAAGGTGTAAAAATGAAAACAACAGAACGGTTTTACCGGGAAGGTCTGGAATTATTACGTCGCAGCCTTGGGGATGCCGATGCCTGCTTTCATGAACATCAGTGGGAATCCATAGAGGAACTGGTGGTTCACCGGTCTCGCCTGTTGGTGGTGCAGAAAACCGGCTGGGGTAAAAGTACCGTATATTTTACGGCGACCCGTTTGCTCAGAAATGAGGGAAAAGGCCCGACCATTATTATTTCGCCCCTGCTGGCACTGATGCGAAATCAGATAGAGTCTGCGGCAAAATATGGGGTTCGGCTTGGCACTATTAATTCCTCAAACAGTAACCCTGAAAACAAACAGACTGAACGGCAGTTGCTGGCTGACCAGCTGGATGCCGTGATTATTTCTCCGGAACGTCTGCCCAATGAGGATTTTGTTGAACAGGTATTGTTGCCGGTAGCGGGCAGGGTCGGACTGTTTGTGATTGATGAAGCCCACTGTATTTCTGACTGGGGGCACGATTTCCGACCGGATTACAAACGCATCAAACATATTCTGCCTTATATGCCACCGAATCTTCCGGTGCTGGCAACCACGGCCACCGCCAGTCAAAGGGTTATGGACGATATTGCTGAACAGCTGTAACTTTTCTACAAACCACTAAACATAAGCTCAAAGTCGTCTACTTTTAGAGTATGCAAAATGCTCATGTTTCAGGATCAGGCACAACACCTGCATTACTGCCTGCCCCCTTTGCTACCTCGCAGGTCATCCTCACCAAGCAGGAACACATCCAGCTAAAACAGCAGGCCAAACTCTGGCATGCCATGTGGAAGGCGGCCTGTGGCCGAGAGAAAAAAGTATTGGCTAAAAATGCCTCTCTTATCGCTCAGCATAAAGCCGAAATGGCTGGGTTGAACACCCAGGTCGCTGATCTGAAATCAGAACTGGCACACATGAAGCACTTGCTTTTCGGTCGTAAATCAGAGAAGACCAGTTCTTCTTCAAAGAAAAGTGGCAATACTACCCGGCCACCTTCAAATCGAAAACGAGGTCACCAGCCCGGAGTCCCCGGCTCTGGTCGCCATCTTCACAACAACCTGCCAGTGGTTCATGAGTCTGTAGACTTACCAGTGGACAAACAGTGTTGTACAGTCTGTCACCGGCCATTCAAGTCTTTTTTCAATGACGACAGCTGCGACGTAATTGAAGTTGAAGTTAAGGCTCACGTTCGTCGTTATCACCGAAGGCATTACCAAAAAACTTGCCAGTGCCCTGAAACGCCCAATATTACTACTCCACCACCTCCACCAAGACTCATCAACAAAGGAAAGCTTGGTATTTCTGTCTGGGTGGAGCTGTTGCTGAATAAGTACGCATACGGCATCCCCATAAACAGGCAACTTGAGTCTTATAAGACTCAGGGACTGGAACTGTCGCAGGCGACCATCTCCTTTGGCCTGGAAGCTATAACGCCCTTTTTTGAGCCGGTTGCCGAAGCTACTCGGGAATTCGTCGCCAGTAGCGATCAGTGGCATGCTGATGAAACCCGGTGGATCAGCTGGGCACATGAGACCACAGGTTCTCACAAACATTGGCTTTGGGTATTTCTTTGTGATCAGGCGGTTTATTTCAGCATTGCTGACACCCGTGCGGCTGTCGTACCAGAGTCGATCATTGGTGACGGGGCTGGAACGCTGGTGTGTGACCGATACTCAGCGTACAAAAAGCTTGCGAATGATGCGGTGTCTATTAATTTAGCTTTCTGCTGGGCTCACGTCAGGCGGGATTTTATTGACGCTCAACGAGGTGATCCGGAGTTGGAGAAATGGAGCGCCACCTGGGTGAACAGGATTGGTCGTTTATATCATCTTAATAGTCAGCGACTTGAAGTGCTTGATGAACCAGAGCAGCTAGCAACACAGCAGTTACGGCTTGAACATCAGGTAGAGCAGATGGCAATCCAGAGGGTTCAGGAACTTAATCGTCCTAAACTGCGAGTCAGAGCGAAAAAAGTGCTCGAAAGTCTACAGAATCACTGGGAAGGATTGACCCGCTTTGTCACTGATCCCGGTATCCCCATGGATAATACCAATTCCGTTTTTAAATTATGATAAAGTAGCCCAGCTTCTGGAACATAAACTTTTTAAACGGCCAACTTCAGAAGTAAGCTTTTTCCATCCATCGCAGAGTGCATCAACGATGGCATCATAATTTTTGAAAGACCTATTGGATAAATCATGTTCTCTCAACCACTCCCAAAGTTGTTCTGAACTATTCAGCTCTGGTGAATAAGGAGGTAATGGAATTAGCACCAGGTTGTCATATTCGGGAAGATCATTTGCGTGATGATATCCAGCATTATCTATCACCACTGCCGCATACTGTCCTTCAGGTGTTACTTTAGAAATCTCATTTAAAAGAAGAGCCATTGATTCTGTATTAGCCATCGGAAGTATTAAGGCAATAGCTTTATCTCGTTCTGGGCAGACGGCTCCAAACATATAAGCATATTTGAATTGGCGTTGCCGAATTAATCCTGGTCGACTTCCTTTAGGAGCCCAAATTCTGCTGATAGTGTTTTGTTGACCAAAGCGTCCTTCGTCTTGAAACCAAACATCAACATTTTTTAGATCTACACTTTCCGGTATCCTTTGCTGTACCTCATCTTTGAATTTTTTTTAAACGCTTCCTGTGCTTCTGGATCACTCTCAGGGTGACGTGTTCGACCGGAGATCCATGAAAGGCCAACTTTATGAAGTAATCTATAAACTGTTGAGTTGACACAGTCTATGCCAAATTCCTTGCTTAACATTTCTTTGATATCTCTTCCAACAACTCTTCCCCCTTCACGTTGTTCCTGAAGTTCAAGAACGGCACTTTTAAATCGCTGTTCTTGTTCATCAGTTAATATATTTTTTCTGCCACGACCGCCTCTATCCTTAAGAGACTCTGCTCCTCCTTCTTTATAACGGCATAACCATTTGTATACTGCTTGAGGGTGGACATCGAGTAAATCTGCAACTTCTGTTTCTGGTAGACCTTTTTGTAAGAGCCGCAAACCAAGCAGCCGAATACACTCCCTGTTATCTAAGGCATGTCGTGCTTGGTTTTGGAAATCTTCTTTAAAGAAGGCTTCGGATAAATTGGGAGAACAAGACATCTTAATAGTAGATAGTAGGCAATAAAATTTATACTCAGTTTAGCTCATATTCTGAAAAAGGGATTGGTATAACAACGCTGCAGAGCAAGCACTGCGCACAGGTGTCGTTGGCAGGAAGAATTACTACGGCTCTGGCAGCGTATGGAGTGCTGATATAGCCGCTTTTCTATTCAGCGTTTTTATGACGCTAAAGCTTTGGGATATTAATCCAAAAATCTGGCTGGGTGCCTATCTTGAGGCTTGTGCCATAAATGGCAGGAAGCCACCTAATGATCTCACTCCTTATCTGCCCTGGTTAATGAGTGAGGAGCGGCTTTGTGAAATGCGCAATCATGATCCGCCAAAGGTATAACAATTGGAGGCAACAATAGGGAAAAGCGGTGTCTTAATTGCTAATTTTGAAGCGGTTTGTAGAAAAGTTACGAACAGCTTGGGGAAAAGTTCCGGGGGCAGCTGGTGCGAGAGTCTTTGCATCTGCAATGTTTGCACTTCCCCAGGCGCTCTCATCGACTAGCCTGGCTGGCGGATACTATTCCACAAATTGCCGGAACCGGGATTGTTTATACCGCAACCATTCGAGATGCGGAACAGGTGGCTGACTGGTTGAGGCAACAGGGGATCACTGCCGCAGCTTACTACGGCGACTTGCCAACCGATCATCGGCTGGCACTGGAGTCTGCACTGCTGAACAATCAGTTAAAGGTGCTGGTTGCCACTTCTGCTCTGGGTATGGGCTATGACAAGCCTGACCTTGCTTTTGTTATTCATTACCAGAGTCCGGGGTCGGTGGTCAGTTATTATCAGCGGGTCGGCAGGGCAGGCAGAGCGATTCCGCAGGCCTGGGGAGCTTTACTGTCTGGCGATGAAGATGCGGATATTCAGAATTATTTTATTAATCAGGCCTTTCCTAAAGAAGAACTGGTGAATGAGATTCTTCAGACATTAAGTGATGCCGATAATGGCCTGAAGAAAACCGGGCTTCAGCGTATGATCAATGCCCGCCCATCGAAAGTTGAGTCGGCCCTGAAGTTTTTGATGGCAGAAAAACCGGCTCCGGTGATGAAGGATAAGAGCGTTTATTATCGAACCCCTGTTCGTTATGAGCTGCCCCATGAAGCTATCGCCCGACTTTGTGCATTAAAGGAGCGAGAGTGGGCCGAAATGGTGGAGTATTTGCATCATGGGGATTGTCTGATGCAATTTCTGGCTCGGGCTCTGGATGATCATGATTCTCAACCTTGCGGTAAGTGCATCAACTGCTCAGGTGAAACTAATCTGCCGACTACATTCAGCCCTGAAACAGGGCAGAAGGCGGCAGAGTTTCTGGAAAATGTGTTTATCGAGATCCCACCTAAAAAACAGGTAGGTAACGGGGTCGCTAATGCTCAGGCACGTTTTCCTGTGTATCAGTTCCCGCTGAAGTTTGGTGATCTGGCTCATGAACCCGGCAGGGCTTTATGCAAATGGGGTGAAGCAGGTTGGGGGGAAATTGCCAAACAAGTTAAGCGACATCATGCATTTGATGTTCGTCTGACTGCTGCGGCTGCCCGGTTGATCAGGGAGCGCTGGCAACCGGAACCCTTCCCACAGTGGATTGCTTATGTTCGGGTGAAAGTCTCATATTGACTCTCTTTTCAGGGTCTGCAGCCCAATAAATATGCAGTAGCAACAAATTTTCCCTGCCCAGCAAGGGTAATGGCCAAACACCGCTATGATGTTTACTGATAAAACGACACCATATTAGTGAGAAGCCGCCCCGATGGAAGTATGTCAGCCACTGACTGAAGTCGCCAATTCTTTCTGTCATGCAATTCAGCAGCTTGATCATAAACTGGCAGCTCTACGTCAACAGTGCGACCCCATTCAACACTTTGAAGACTATGAAGGTGAAGTTCACAAGCTTTTTACTCAGGCAGAGCGAGGTGTTCTGGAAGAAGACTTATCCGGACTTGATGTTGACACCCCGGTCATTGAAGTCAATGGCACCTGTTACCATCGAGTATTGCGAAGTTTAGAAACCTACCAGACCGTTGCCGGTTCCATCAAAGTTCCACGAACCAGCGGTCAGGATCGCTGCATCGTCCCTCTGTAACTCCGGGCGGGTATTATAGAGGGATACTGGACACCAAGAGCAGCAAAACAAGCTGTCTAGATGGTCGCTCAAATGCCACCGGGCGACGTAAAGAATCTGCTTGATCTGATGGGCAATATGTCGCCTTCGGAAACCTCTCTGGCTCGACTCCCCAAGAAGTTTAACGATCAATGGGAGCTAAACAGGGAAGCTTTTGAGGGCGTTCTCTGGGAAAGCATTAAAGTTCCAGAAAAGGCGGTGACTGCGGCAGCATCACCCTTTCCTTTGATACAGACGCTTTCCGGGTTTGTTTACAGGTGCGAATAAAACCCACCAGAATGTCAGCAGTCCATTTTTCTGCCTGACAGCCCGGAGGTAAAGGGACGGGGGCATAGGTTCCCTGGTTTAATTTTTCAGCAGCAGTCTGGTCACTTCGACGAATCTTGTAATATTCTATTAGCCTCATGACTTCTTCCGACCACTCGGGATGCTTGTTCGTTATGGCGTAAATTTTATCAAATTTTCTGTTTCTGGAACAGTCCTTAACGGCTGTCTGGTCGGGATTAATTCCCAGTGACACAAAAATATATTCTGCGTTCAGCACCTATATCAGCAATAAACCTTGATAGGGTCGTTAAGAATAAGTTGGATTATCTGCAGGCTGCAGGATTATTTTTTCAGACATCCCTGTTATGGGGCTGCTGAGAATTTCTTTAGCTGTGTTTGGTATACAATAGCCTTTGATAAATTATATAGCGTAGTTGTACAAATATGCGAACTTTATTATTTATGCTTGCTTTGTTTTATTGTCACCCCCTCCAGGCTGTAAAAATAAACTGGGCATACCCATTATTACTTATTGGGCAAATGAGTGAAATTTTGCATATAAGCAATAATCGTATTTCTACAACTGCACTAGTTTCACTGAACCACCTACTAAATATTCTTGACTGTGGTGAACAAATTAACTCAAGTATATTTGAATTGCATGGTAGTTATCTTGATTCATTATATATGGATTTCTTATACCATGAAATTGATAACAGGCATACATTAGGTAGTGAAAGACAACTTCTACTTTATTTCTTTGGAGATTCAGGTATACCAGAAAGCGACCATGTTATACAAAAAATATTTCAATTATATTCAAACCCCATTGTTTCAAGAATTATTGGCAGCTACAGTTCGTTATTTACAGAGAGACAGATGCTTCCAATAGCTGGAGATCTTACAACCATATATAGAGATACAGATATTATAGTTGTATCGAAACCTTGTGGCCTATTAGTACACCCATGGGGTGGTTCTTTGGCTCCAACTCTAATGAATTGGTTGTTACATGAATATCCGGAATTAGCTTTCTTGCCTAGAGCCGGAATCGTACATAGATTAGATAGAAATACAACAGGTTTAGTCATTGTTGCTCGGAACTTAGCTTCTCAAATAGACTTAATCTGGAAAATATACAACCATCGTTTTATTAGGTTTTACGGAGCTATTTGTGAAGGAATCATTGATGATGATTGCGGCACAATTTCATGTAAAGTTGATACTCCCAGGTACAAACCAAAAGCACAGCTTGTAGGCATTACACATTTTGACGTGATTAAAAGATTTGAGTGTTGTACTTTTATACATGCACATCTTGAAACAGGAAGAAGACACCAAATTAGAGCTCACTTTTCAAGGCATTTGAATAATCCACTAGTTGGTGATCGGCTATACAACTCAAGATTTTGTCAGAAACATACTGATTCAAATGATATAACCCCTCACCTTGATAACTTTCCTCGTCCTGCACTTCATGCGTTTAGGATTGCTATTGAATTATTAAGATCAAATAATATATTAGTGATAACTATACAGTTACCTGAGGATATAGTTAGTTTGTTAAATATACTAGACACTGAAAACAAATGAGTTTAATGAATAGCGTATGAGCTCAAAAACCGGTACATGAGGAAAAATCTCAGCTTGTCGTCTAACATCCTGACAATGGATGACAGGAAGTCAAAGCTACGGCTTGCCATGCCTCTGCTAGGGAAGAAAGCTAAGGATGTCAAAAACGCTATGATTAAGCTTTTGAAGCCTCTGGACAAGTTCATCAAGACGCTAGCATACGACAATGGTAAGGAGTTTTTTGAGCATGAGGTCGTTTCAAAAGCCATATCCCGCGACAGTTATTTCGCAAAGCCTTACCACTCTTGGGAGCGAGGGTAGAATGAGAACGCCAATGGGTTGCTCAGGCAATATTTTCTGAAATCAATGGAGCTGGATAAAGTGACCGAAGATCAGGTTTTCAGTACTGTTGACAAGCTGAACAACAGACCAAGAAAGTGTCTCGGATTTAGGACTCCCTATGAAGTATGATGGACCCCATAAACTGGACAGGTAGCTAAGTTAAGTTTTCTGGCTGTAACATACCCTTTCAGGAGGGAGTCATGGTAGCAAAAAGAAAACGACACAAGCCCGAATTTAAGGCACAGGTGGCACTGGAAGCCTACAAGGGAAATAAAACCATAAATCAGCTGGCCAGCGAGCATGAAGTCGCAGCCGTTCAGGTCAGCCAGTGGAAGCGGCAACTGCTTCAGGGGGTTCCAGAGGTTTTTGGCAGAACAAAGGTAACTTTTCTACAAACCACTAAACATAAGCTCAAAGTCGTCTACTTTTAGAGTATGCAAAATGCTCATGTTTCAGGATCAGGCACAACACCTGCATTACTGCCTGCCCCCTTTGCTACCTCGCAGGTCATCCTCACCAAGCAGGAACACATCCAGCTAAAACAGCAGGCCAAACTCTGGCATGCCATGTGGAAGGCGGCCTGTGGCCGAGAGAAAAAAGTATTGGCTAAAAATGCCTCTCTTATCGCTCAGCATAAAGCCGAAATGGCTGGGTTGAACACCCAGGTCGCTGATCTGAAATCAGAACTGGCACACATGAAGCACTTGCTTTTCGGTCGTAAATCAGAGAAGACCAGTTCTTCTTCAAAGAAAAGTGGCAATACTACCCGGCCACCTTCAAATCGAAAACGAGGTCACCAGCCCGGAGTCCCCGGCTCTGGTCGCCATCTTCACAACAACCTGCCAGTGGTTCATGAGTCTGTAGACTTACCAGTGGACAAACAGTGTTGTACAGTCTGTCACCGGCCATTCAAGTCTTTTTTCAATGACGACAGCTGCGACGTAATTGAAGTTGAAGTTAAGGCTCACGTTCGTCGTTATCACCGAAGGCATTACCAAAAAACTTGCCAGTGCCCTGAAACGCCCAATATTACTACTCCACCACCTCCACCAAGACTCATCAACAAAGGAAAGCTTGGTATTTCTGTCTGGGTGGAGCTGTTGCTGAATAAGTACGCATACGGCATCCCCATAAACAGGCAACTTGAGTCTTATAAGACTCAGGGACTGGAACTGTCGCAGGCGACCATCTCCTTTGGCCTGGAAGCTATAACGCCCTTTTTTGAGCCGGTTGCCGAAGCTACTCGGGAATTCGTCGCCAGTAGCGATCAGTGGCATGCTGATGAAACCCGGTGGATCAGCTGGGCACATGAGACCACAGGTTCTCACAAACATTGGCTTTGGGTATTTCTCTGTGATCAGGCGGTTTATTTCAGCATTGCTGACACCCGTGCGGCTGTCGTACCAGAGTCGATCATTGGTGACGGGGCTGGAACGCTGGTGTGTGACCGATACTCAGCGTACAAAAAGCTTGCGAATGATGCGGTGTCATTAATTTAGCTTTCTGCTGGGCTCACGTCAGGCGGGATTTTATTGACGCTCAACGAGGTGATCCGGAGTTGGAGAAATGGAGCGCCACCTGGGTGAACAGGATTGGTCGTTTATATCATCTTAATAGTCAGCGACTTGAAGTGCTTGATGAACCAGAGCAGCTAGCAACACAGCAGTTACGGCTTGAACATCAGGTAGAGCAGATGGCAATCCAGAGGGTTCAGGAACTTAATCGTCCTAAACTGCGAGTCAGAGCGAAAAAAGTGCTCGAAAGTCTACAGAATCACTGGGAAGGATTGACCCGCTTTGTCACTGATCCCGGTATCCCCATGGATAACAACGCTGCAGAGCAAGCACTGCGCACAGGTGTCGTTGGCAGGAAGAATTACTACGGCTCTGGCAGCGTATGGAGTGCTGATATAGCCGCTTTTCTATTCAGCGTTTTTATGACGCTAAAGCTTTGGGATATTAATCCAAAAATCTGGCTGGGTGCCTATCTTGAGGCTTGTGCCATAAATGGCAGGAAGCCACCTAATGATCTCACTCCTTATCTGCCCTGGTTAATGAGTGAGGAGCGGCTTTGTGAAATGCGCAATCATGATCCGCCAAAGGTATAACAATTGGAGGCAACAATAGGGAAAAGCGGTGTCTTAATTGCTAATTTTGAAGCGGTTTGTAGAAAAGTTACGAACAAAGCCTGAGGTCGATCCAGATGCGCTCACAGCGCCATTGTACCAAGAGATCGGTCGACTCAAAATGGAGCTGGACTGGTTGAAAAAAAAATCTGGCAATGTCCATTAATGATAAGCGGAGGTGCATAGAACCGGATCACCCAGAGATGGGCGTTCAGCGTCAATGCGAACTGATCGGCTTAAACAGGTCAAGCTGGTATTACCAAGCTTCTCCAGCCCAGGAAAGTGCTGTAAACCTTAACCTGATGCGGTTGATTGATGAACAATATACACGAACACCGTTTTACGGCAGTCGTAAGATAACTGCCTGGCTGAATGCTCAGGGATACCCGGTTAACAGAAAGCGCATACAGCGGCTTATGAGGCTGATGGGCATACAGGCTGTCGGCCCAAAGCCAGGCACCAGCCTGAGGAACAAGGAGCACAAGGTTTATCCGTATTTGCTGAACGGTGTTGACATTGTAAGGCCTAATCAGGTGTGGAGCACTGACATAACGTACTGTGTGCTCGGAATCCGGAGCTGACAAGGAGCCGGTCACCAGATCACGAGCTTATCTGGAATCGGTTACGAGTAGTTCAGGAAGAACCTCATAACCGCTGTTTCTCGTTGAGGAGGAACAAGAGTCTGAGCGACAGTGACCCACTGCCTGTTGGTGGGGTGATGTAACTCGCTGACAACGGGAACTGAGGCGAAGCCGTTACGCCAAGATGGTTCTCAAGACTGAGTGTCGGAAGGTTGAGGAACACGAACCGGTTAATCCGCATCTATGGGTTGAAATGTCACCACCACTTACACGGCTTAACAGGTGGTATGCAGAGACAGCAAGGGCACAGGTAGGGTCTAAGGGAAGCAGCAGAACATAATATACCGCTGTTGGCTTTTGGCGGTTGGCTGTATGAGCAGCTAATAGCCAAAAGCCAAAAGCCAAAAGCCCGGTAAGTTATTGAATGCTGCGCCCCTAAGCTGCGATCCGCACCATATTAGTATGGTGGCTGCGGGGGTCTTGTGGGGTTAACTCAACCAGCCCACAAGCTCTGCATCGACTTGCGGCAAGCAAGGGCAAAGACTGCGACCGGCAGCCTCCCCGACATATTTGAGTCCAGGTAAGTCTACCGAGGAAGGTCTGCTCAGGTGTTAAGGAAGCAGGGCTCCGATACTGAGCAGATTGACGGAGTTCCCGTAGTAGTCCGAGGTGGGGAAAGCCCGCCACATGGCGAAGGGGAACAGCTCAGCAGACTTGCAAGGTTGATTATCTGACCCTCTTTATAAGAGCACGAGGTGAAGACCTTTGATAATCAGAGAAATGCAGTGCAAGTTAGCAACATGGGCAACCAAGGATAAATGTCGGCGGTTCGACCGCCTCTTACGTTTAATTGCTGAACCCTTATGGCTGAAGGAAGCAGCCCGTATCACACTGGCCTCATCCGGTGCTCATACACCGGGCGTTGATGGCATGACGAAAATGACTGTTGAAAGTCGTCTCCCACAACTGCTGCTGGCCATTCGTGAACAATTACTGGATGGAACCTACCAGCCTTTACCGGCTCGGCGTGTCTATATCCCGAAAGGCAATGGCAAAATGCGTCCACTGGGAATACCCACTCTCAGGGATCGCATCGTACAACGTGCCATGCTGATGGCCATGGAGCCTATCTGGGAAAGCGACTTTCATCGCTTATCCTATGGCTTCAGGCCTGAAAGAAGTGTCCATCATGCGATTCGTACGGTCAAACTTCAATTGGAGGACAACACTCACACCAGCGGGCGCTGGGTGATAGAAGGTGATCTCTCCAGCTATTTCGATACTGTGCATCATCGACTGTTAATGAAAGGTGTTCGCAGGCGCATCAGGGATCAACGATTCCTGAATTTGCTGTGGCGCTTTATCAAGTCAGGCCATATCGATAAGAAGCTTTTCTGTGCAGCCAGCGAAGGTGTGCCCCAAGGCGGTGTTGCTTCCCCGTTACTGGCGAATATCATGCTTCATGAGTTCGATCAGTATTTGGAGGAGCGTTATCTCAGCCCGAAAGCGCGTAAGGATCGCTGGTACTGGAATCACACCGTTAAAATTGAACGACCCGTTGCCATCAAGGAAAACCGGCAATGGCAGCCAGCAGTAACTTACTGCCGGTATGCGGACGACTTTGTGGTGATCGTCAAAGGCACTAAGACACAGGCAGAAGCCATTCGGGACGAATGCCGTGAACTACTGGAAAATAAGCTGAAACTGACGTTGAACATGGAAAAGACCCATGTCACTCACGTCAACGAAGGCTTTGTATTCCTTGGGCATAGGATTATCCGCAAACGTAACCGCAAGGGTGAAATGCGGGTATCGACGTCCATTCCCAAGGATAAAGTCAGAAACTTCATTGCAAAATTGACCAAAGAGCTGTCGGGCAACTACAGCATGAGTAAGATTGATATGGTGGACAAGATCAACCGCAAGTTAAAAGGTTGGTCGAACTTCTATCAGTTCACCGATAACACGGCAATGGTCTACAACAAAGTGGACAGAGTTGTATTCTGGAAGCTTGGGCATTGGCTGGCACGAAAATACCGCTGTTGCATGAAACCAATCATGAAAAAGTGGTGTAAATATCCAGAAGTAGGTAAAGCCAAAACATGGGTTCTGTTCGGTAAGACCGATACCGGAAACCTGTGTGGAAAGAGCCTGTTCAGACTGGTAAGCAGCCCCAAGAAACCCTTTCGCTTCCGTTTACCTGAATGCAACCCCTATCTCAGGAATGATGACCGTAAAACCGTTACGTCAAGGTATGACGATGTTGCAATGGCTTTCAGCCACTGCTGAGTGGAGAGCCGTATGCGCTGAAAGGTGCACGTACGGTTCGGGGAAGAGATGCGGGGAGATAGTTCGACTACGCCCCGCATCTTATTCCACGCCCGATGCCTCAGGGGTTTATGTACCTTGTTGCCATCATTGACTGGTACAGCCGTTACGTGGTCAGCTGGGAGCTGTCGAACACGTTGGATGCAGACTTCTGTATTCATGCGTTGAATTGTGCGCTTGAACGAGGTGAGCCCGACATATTCAATACAGATCAGGGCTGCCAGTTCACCAGTTATGATTTTCTGGCACCACTGCAGGAGCGAAAGATACGCATCAGTATGGACGGAAAAGGGCGAGCACTGGATAACATTTTTGTCGAAAGGTTGTGGCGTTCCGTCAAGTATGAATGGCTGTACACGCACGAGTTTCAGACTGTTCCTGAGCTATTTACAGGGCTGGATGAGTACTTTGCCGTGAAAATCCCTAAATTGTGGGCACAAACAACCACCTTGCACGAGCAAGGAACCATCGTGTTAACCATAAGCTCAGGCTTGTTGTTGAACCTGAGCCAGGTAGCCGTATTCTTCCAGCTTGCGAAGCCAGCGTGATGCGTTCTTCCTGACCGTTAAACCCTCGTAGTCAGTGTCAGGATCGACATATGGCTGTCGCTTCTTCAGTAAGGTATAAATCACACGAATCAGTTTATGGGCAATGGCAATCAAACTGCGCTTGTGTCCCCTGCGAATAACCAAGCCCTGATATTTGCCCTTGAACTGGCTCTTTGTCCTGATGGCCGCGTTGGCCACTTCGCAAAGAGTCGTCTTGATCATTTTATTGCCTTTGCGTGTGCGACCGCTTTTGCGCTTGCCTGCACTCTCGTTATTTCCTGGGCAAAGTCCCGCCCAGGAAGCAATTTCCTTCATGCCACCAAACTGACTCATATCATCACCGATTTCTGCAATCAGTGTTGCAGCACTCATCTCATGAACGCCCGGTAACGTCTGCAGAAGCTGCCAGGCCTCTTTCCATGGCTGGATTACTCTCAGAATCTGGACTTCCAGCTTTTGCAGCTGCTCGCCAAGGAAATCAATATGACTCCGGATATCTCTCAGTACAATAAGGTGAGAGGTTGATAGCTTTTCGTCCATGCTGGCCATTAACTGTTTTTTGTCAGCCTTCAACCGACCGTCTGCCTTCTTGATAATGTCCTGAAGGGATTCTCCATCAATCAGCGCATTGACCATACGCTGGCCTGATTTGCCATTGATGTCGCTGATCAGGCCACCGAGCCGAATACCACTGTCGTCCAGTGTCTTATGCAGCCGGTTCTTCTCATTCGCAGTTTGCTTGACCAGTGCGTCACGGCGACGGGTAAGGAGGCGCAACTGCTCTTGATCTGGATGAGGTACAAAACTTGGACGAACCAGACCACAATGGGCTAGCTGGGCCAGCCACTGGCTGTCTAAAGTATCGGTCTTGCGACCGGGCACGTTCTTGACGTGCCGGGCATTCACTACCCGGGGGTTCAGGTCACGACCAATGATAGAAGCGTAAATACTTTTCCAGTAAACCCCCGTACTTTCCATTACAGCCAAATCAATCTGGTGCTGCTGAAGAAACTGACACATCGCTTCCCGGTCTTTTCTGAAAGTCCCAAACTCGTGGGTTGTTACCTGAACACTGCCGTCTGGCATTGCCTTACGAATAGAGACCATGACCATCATTTTATGAACATCAATACCTGCACAGTTTTTCACAATGGGTTGCATCGTCTATGCTCCACAAGTTCAAGGAAGAACAGCAGAGCCTGACGAACTGGATCGGATCGCCATAGTCTCACTTGGAGAAAAGGGCTGTTTGCCGTGCATTCAATGTTCCAGAGATGGAGCCTGATGGTACCAGCCCTGAAGCATGAGATAAGCGAGGGTGCGAACGATCCAGCCCAGGTCAATTTGAGTTCAGGGTCTAAAAGCCACTGCAAAGAATTCGACCACTGTCAGGCTCTGCCTCAGATACATTGTGGCAGCACATCATTTTCATTGTGCAGGGTGACCGGAAATGCGGTCATGAAGATTTGAGTTTTACAACACCGAACGGTTGCACCAGTCGTTGAGTTATAAAACACCTCAGGCAATTCACTTTGCATGAGGGACTTTAAACCACTGGCAGGACTTAACTTAAATTTGTTGGTTTACTGTCTTGACAGTGGGGTCCACCATATTCAGTTGCACCTGACCGCTTGAGCTGCTGCTTATAGAGGTTGTAAAAAAACTCTTTCCTCTTTTCCTGATCAGCAATGTTCCGCCCTTCTCGCCAGTCAGGGCAACCAAACAGAGAGTCAAGGCTGTTTTCAAAGGTTGGGGTGACTTTAAAGCGATTAATGAACGAGTACATAAAAGATATGTACAGCTCACTTTTCGGGTTGGCGAGCACACGAGCCATGGTATCCATTGCATTGTCAGTGACACCAAACGGATCAACCATGGCAAAGCATGGGAGTTGCCTGGAGCTCTGTAACTGGATTTGGTTTAACAGCTCCGTGACCGACGCATCAAAAACGCCATGAATGAAGTGGACGTTGACGTTAGAAGGCAGCTTTGGAAAGCGGGTTTTCACCAGGTTGGTCAAGTGATTAATGCGACTTTCGTCTTTTTCCAGGAAATAGAAGTCAACCTGACTGCTGATGTGCTTTTTGTAGCTATGCTGGATCAAGGCATCTAAAGCAATGATAGGGGAGCCTGGTGATCCACATTTGTATTCACCAGGTCCTGCAAAACCGTCAATGAACATCAGTCTGGGAAAGCCGGAGCTGAGGATAGGCAGCCAGGCTTGCATGTAGGATTGCAACACCTGATGCTTCCCGATGGTATGCGAGTCAAGAGGCCAGCAGGTAGACGACGGAGCAGCCATAAATTGTCCTGTGTTATGGTATCGACAACGTTCAAAGCCAGAATGAATGTTCCAGATTAAACATCATACTGAGAACTCCAGCCCCCAATATTGACCTGAGTGGTATCTGCTATCAACAATAACGGTAGAGCTATTATGGTTATGGTGGCGAGAAGCTTGCCGTCCACACAGGCGAAGCACCATGCACTACTTCCTCACATGAGTGAAGACCCTAATCCTGACTCATTCTCTAAGTGGACTACAGAATCATTCACACAACGATTGGGTTTACGCATGAGTGAAAAAAAACACTACGGTTATCTCTGGTTGGCTGAGCTAAAAAAGCTCGCCAAGACCCTAAAAAAAGACCATCCTGACCTGAACCATTCTCAAAGGCTTGAACTTGCTGCCCAGCAGTTTGCAGGTGTCAGGCACTATCATGAAGCCATGGCTTTGCATAAACAGTATATTGACTCCCTGCAAGAACGGAAGGGATCAAGCTTGGTCAATTGCAAGTACTGCGATCTCAATTACTACGCAGATTTGGCCGAAGATCTCAAGTGGCATGAAGAGCGACACCTTAAGTATGAAAAGGCTGAAAAAGCCCTTGGGTATAAGCCGGAAGCACGGGAAGAGCGGGAAGCCTCTAAGCAAGTAGCGTATGAAGGGATGTACCTACAAAAGGAAAACCCCAAAAAGCAGGTCGAGTATGCACTGAAGCTAATCAGGGCGCACTTCGACCGGTCACTGGAAGCTGCTATTGATGGCGATTATTGGAAGAGCCACCCTCCTTTTGAAGCATTTGCGGCAATGATGGATTATGGGCCATCATTGATCCCGCCAGAAGCAATGCAGGTCATCAGGAATAGGTATGGTTGTATTGAAGGCCCTATACCAAGAGGGCTTTCATACTGGTTCCCTCGGAATCAAGCCTGAGTTTACAAGGGAGTTGGCGGGCTACTCTAAAGGATAGAAATGCCGTGCTCCCTTTTTCAGTTGAGCCTCAGAGTTACTAACGATTATTTATTAGTTAATCAATTGGGTTATTCTTTAGCATATTCATTGAATTCAGATATGTAATCCTCATTCTTCTTTGAGATTACTGTGAACACATATTCGATGGCATTATGGAGTCCCCAAATGTCAATATATTCAGGTTCACCGTCTTCTAATTGAGTTGTTGCAGCCTCACGGTTGTAACGAGCATTTGTCCAATTAAAGCATAACGGCTTTCGATGATGGTAATCATGCTGGGGAAGATCGCCTACCAATATAAACAACCTGACGGGTAAGTGATAGAAAATTTGCTCCAAATACCATAACGCTTTCTTCAAACTGCCTTTTTCCGGATATTTAGAGCCACAAAAGCGTCCCCATGAAATATCTGCATAAAAGTATGGGTCTTTCATCAGGTCGTCTTTGTTTCTGACGTTATTTTCAAACCAGGCATGTTCACTGCATACTTCAATGAATGCACTGACCTGGTACATAAATATCATGGGAATAACAAACGTTATGAGTAATGCCTCAAAGCTTCCTGTTATCTTGAAAGGTATTACAAGAATTGCTGCAATGTATAAAAGTGAGAAGAAACTTCTTACTGGTCTTTGAGCATTAATATTATAACCGAGCCTAGTTATGAAGAAAGACAGGTGGAATATTGGTGAGAGAATACTGATCAAAAAGTTAAGGTATAAGCTTTCCTTTTTTTGACCTAAATTGATACCAAAAACAGAGAAAAACTGGACAATTGGGTCATATTTAGTGGCAAAGCTGAGTGGCGCATGATGCGTTTGGCAGTGGTCAACTTTGTATGTTTTATAATCTTGTGTGATCATCAATAGTGTTACAAGGTCACCAATAAATTGGTCAAATCTACTGTTCCCACTGAGCCTGTCATGAACGCTCTGATGTAGAATAACTGCGGCCATTCGTCTGGATGAAAATACCAGTCCGGCCCATGAAATTAAAGTAATAAAAATACTTGGAGTATTGATTTGGTTCGCAAATCCAATAAAGTAAGACACAAAAAATATCGATATAATCGCTGCCACATATATTGACCAGTGCAATTTAAACAGTGGCTTTTGATCAAGGCTGGGTTTCCCTGTCAACCATGTAGCTATTCTATCTGGCATAAGAGACGACTTGTAAGATTCACGTACAATCTTACTGTCTAACTGATTCAGTTTCATGAAATTACTTTTATTTTCAACAGAATTTATGGCCAATCTGCCTATACAGGAAAAGGTTGTTAATATTGTATGATTTCAATATCTGAGTCTGGATAGCTCTGGCATGCGAGCATAGGTCCAGCATTTCTTTTGCTTTTTATATTTCCTGAGATTAGATGGAATCGACACTGCTTGCATTCTCCAGAACCACAACTATATTTTATTTTCTCATTATTCCGTAATAGTGCTGTCAAGATTGTTTTACTTTCTTTGGTTTGAATCTCATTACCATTGTATTTAATCGTTAATTTTCTGCTTCGTTTGAAAAACATACGACACCTCTAAATAAAAATATACTTTACTGATGAGAATATAATCATGCTTAAAAAAACTACAAATAGAGTATTTTTAATCATCAAACTAATTAAAATGGTAGACATACCTGCTATAAGAAATGGGTTTGTTAAATCACTTACGCCCCATTTTACGCCACCAAAAACGATAGGAGCTGCCATTGAAACCAATATACAAGGAGCAGTAAATCTTAAAAACCGTTCTATGCTCTCATTTAGCTTTATCGGTATGTTCTTGATAAAAAAAGCATATCGCATAAAAAAGGTTATGATTGACATTGCTAAAATTGAATAAATACTCATGCCTACCCCTTTCCACTGTGTTGTTCTATGAAATACCCTGTACACATGCCTATTAGACCAGAAAATAATAGGCCATTTGATATTTCATAACTGTGAAATATCACCGAAGTTAGGGACGATACAAGAACAGCTATCAGTGTGGCCAATGATTTTATGTTAGGTACAACCATCGCTATAAAGGTGGCTGCAATTGCAAATTCTAGCCCTAGTTCGTCTAGATTTGTGATACTACTTCCTGCAATAATTCCTGTTAATGTTGATAGATTCCAAATCAGATAGAATGTAAACCCCGAAATCAGCGCATAATCTAGTGAGAAGTACCCCAATGACCTTTTCTTACTTTCTGCTACAGCAAACATTTCATCCGTAAGGAGAAAAGCGAACGCCATTTTTTTATATAAAGGAAGTTTAAGAGCTTCATATCTGAAAGTCGCAGAATAAAGTAGGTGGCGAGAACTAACCACAGCAGTGCTGCCCAATATGGCAGGCAGTCCACCGCCACCACCAATAATAGATAGAGCGGATAGTTGTGCTGCACCAGCAAATACTAGCAAGGACATTAATTGAGATTCTAATGGAGTTAACCCAGCTTGGATAGCCAATGAACCACATAGTATTCCCCATGGGATTACGGCTATTGCTAACGGTAAAATATCAAGGACTGCCGCTAAACCAATAGGGCGTGGTTGATCATTCGACATAGCTCTGTCAAAAATCATTATTATTATTTCCGGCTATGATTATAAATGTAGCTTGCCTGACTCGTGCATTGTAAAAAGCATTGCACTATTTTCAAGCGGATTAAATTTTAATCGGTGTTTGATTTTCATGTGTTAGATAAATAACTTACATGCACTATAAGCCCCGTGTGTGACAATATTATTTTAATTGGATGTCTTTTTTATTTCTATCTTTTGCGGAATTCTAGTTTATACATCTTTCTGCGACAGTGGTCAACTATAATTCAAATGGAAGATAGGATTTTCTAACTCATACCTTCTGAGTAACTCCTCCGGTCTCGCCACTTGCACAGAGTCAAGCTGGTGAGGCTGTTTCAACCCTGACCAGCTTGTACCCCATTTCTTCTGCACGCTTTTTCATATTTTTAATCACTCGGTCACGATACTGCTCCTCGTAGTAATCCTGACCTCGCTCAACATATTCTGATCCATTTTTCAGCATGCTATAAATCAGTCGTGCAAGTTTGTGTGCAGTCGCTGTAATCGCTTTGGGTGCACCCAGCTTACTTCTCATCCGGCGATAATAGGCTCCTAGGGCACTTTTTGAATTTACCAGTGTCAATGCGGCCATCCTCAGAGCTGAAGCAGCCCTGTTTGGAATCCTTTTGGTCTTACTGCTTAACACCTTTCCCCCGGATATTTTGTTTCCGGGACTCAGCCCCAGCCAGGAACAAAAGTGCTTCTCTGTCGGCCAGCGGTTCATGTCCGTCCCTGTCTCAGAAATAACTTTCAGGGCGGTATTTTCTTCTATCCCCTCGATCGCTGTCAGATCGACCCCGGTCATCCTGTAAAGGTGAGCTCTTACATCAAAGCCGGGGGCGCTGGCTGATTTTCTCTTTGCAGGCAATGAGGCGCTTTCGACCTGATCATCGAACTGACTCAGCTGATTCTCAAGTGCCTTATCACAAGCTTCGATTTCCTTTTCGTAAAAATCATAAAGCTCAACGGCCTGCTTCAGAGCAAACAAATGCTCTGCCCGATAGTGTCCATGCAATGATTTAGCAATGACTTTCTCTGATTGCTTGCAATGGGAATCACGGTGGCTCGCCAATACTACAGGATCGCGCTCACCCCTGAGGATGGAACGAATGATGCTCATCCCGGTTTTGCCGGTAACATCCGAAACGACATTATCCAGCAGCAGGTTCATTTGGCGTAAGGCTTTCTGCATGTGCTGTATGTGCGACGCTCGATAGCGGATCAGGGTTTCACGTTGGCGCATGTAAGCACGCAGAGCGCACACCTGATCTTCAGGACGAAAAGCACCTTCAAGCAAGCCATGTGTATGCAGTTGTTGTAACCACTGGCAGTCCTGTACGTCACTTTTACGACCAGGGACGTTTTTAACGTGGCGTGCATTCACCAGCCTGACTTCAAGCCCGTGCTCTTCAAGCATTTCGAAAGCAGGAATCCAGTATATTCCGGTGGACTCCATGACTACGGTGGTAATCCCGATACATACAAGCCACTGGGCCATCATCTCGAGATCAGCAGTGAAGCAGGCAAAAGACCGGACAGGCTTATCATCCAGCTCTTCAGGGACAGCAACAAAGTGGAACTCTGAGCCAATATCAATGCCTGCCGCGTAGAGGTTGACGGTTTTAAGATGACCAGATATTCGTTTTTGTGCTTTAGTGGGTTTTGGGTTGTGCTTCATGATTGCCTACCTATACTCCAGAGCGAAGGCATATCTGGGTATGGGGCTGTCGATCATATGCAGTCTTCCGAACGAGATCGCCAGGCGTCATCAGTGATGCGGTCGCCAGCCTCCCGACCACGCTAAACTCCGGGCACGGGGCACCAGTGTGCGTTCGGCCTTTGGCCTGGATATGCCTTCCTCCTTATCGTAGAACGAAGGCTCAAGGTTAGCTTATTAAAAGAGTTACTCTGGGATGTGTGCCCGCAGGGTGGGCTAGTCCGCTAAACACTAAAAATTTTATATAAAGGTTAAACAGATTCATATCTTAATATAGTTATAAAATTATCAAAAATGACAGTATTCCAGTATCAGCAAGCTACTGCTATCACATTAAAGTGTCAAGTATCATTTATCGGTGTAATTTACAACACTTACCTGACAGGGTCACAGGGCGATCTCATTTGGCACTAACTGCTTTGTCCTGAGACAGTAAACCTATTCAGAAGGTATGGCATTCTTTGCTCCAAGATTAAGGATTGCTGCACATGACTCTCTTGGATATTTGTTCTGAACTAACTGAAATTCGCGCTGATAATCATCGATACCCTCTGCCTCACCTTGTATTCATAGCTGTTTGTATGATCACTTGTGGAGCTGAAGACTGGAAAATGGTTTCTCAACTTGCCAGAAAAAAGAAATACTGGCTAAACCTCTACATCCCTATGCCTCATGGTGTTCCATCACACCACACTTTCATCCGGGTTTTCGAGCGACTTGACCCCGACGAGTTCCGGCAGTGCTTTATAAATTGGGTAAAGCAAATTGCTGAACGCACTCATGGTGAAGTTGTTGCCATTGATGGAAAAACACTACGGCGCTCATACGACAAAGGGGATAATAAAGCGGCTATTCATATGGTTAATGCGTGGGCTAGCCAGACCGGCATGGTGCTTGGACAGCTCAAAACAGCAGCTAAGTCGAATGAAATTACAGCCATTCCAGCTTTACTCGATATGCTGGAGATCAGTGGATGTATCGTCAGCACCGACGCCATGGGGTGCCAAAAAGCGATCGCCGAAAAAATCAGAGAGAAAAATGCACATTATCTTCTGGCCGTTAAACTCGATGCTGCAGTTTTTAAGTGATTCGAAGGGGAGTGTCACGGGGGAGGAAAAAAAGAAGTAGACTACCACTGCGGCTCCGAAATCAGGCCTTGCGAGATTCCGTCATAGCCACAGCAGCAGGCTGGAAGGTAAGATCGCACAGGAACTCAATTACCGTCAAGTGTCGTTTGTGCTAATTCGCCCATTACCTGCTGTCACCGCCTTTCTGGATGCTCTAAATAACTCACTCAAATCCATCAGTTCGTCTGCACAGCTGAGTAAAAGCCAGAAGGTGACACTGGGTGTTTTTATCATGGGCATTGTCGTAACCAAAGCCATTAACTGGGCCGCTTTTGAACGCAGAAGTTTGGGCAAGTTCAAAACAACCCGCCTGTGCTGGATGTTTTATAAGGCTGAGATAGCATGGCATAAACTGTTACAGGCCAGCGTCAGAAACATACTCTTAAGCTATGGGATAAAAAACGGAACCCTTGCAGCTGACGACACAGGGAAGAAGCGTACCAAGCGAACCTCCAAAATAGACGGTGCTCACAAGGTAAAAGATAAATCAACGGGCGGCTACTTTAACGGACAGGAGCTGGTCTTCATGGTGCTTGTCACTGAAATAGCCACCTTCCCGGTAGGGTTCCGTTTCTATGTACCCGACCCTGCATTGTCGGCGTGGAGGAAGAAAGACAAGTCGCTCAGGAAACAAGGTGTTCAGAACAAAGAGCGACCTGCGCGCCCCGAACCAGACCATGTTCGCTATCCCACCATGCAGTCGTTGACACTGGATATGCTGCAAGAATTTGTTGATGCGTTCCCGGAAATCGCAATCAGAGGTGTACTCGCTGACGCATTGTATGGCACAGGAGACTTCATGGATAAGGCAGCTGCGATAACCGGCGGAGCCCAGGTTATCAGCCAGTTACGCTCCAACCAGAAAGTGTCTAACAGAGGTCATTCAGAAGCTGCCCTGAAAACTTATTTTGCACGTCAAAAGGGAGTTCAGGCCCAACTTATGATCCGAGGTGGCAAAGAAGAGCAAGTCACCATTCAAGCAGCTCGATTGTATGTTAAGGCTCATGGGAAAAGGCGTTTTGTTATTGCCCTGAAGTATGAAGGTGAGGAAGATTATCGTTACCTGGTGGCTTCAGATATGTCATGGCGACATACCGATATAGTCAGGCTTTACACCTTGAGGTGGTTGGTCGAGGTTTTTATTCAGGACTGGAAAGCCCACTGCGGCTGGAACAGATTGAGCAAGCAGCAAGGTGCTGATGGATCGCAGCGTGGCGTGATTCTGAGTCTGCTGTGCGAACATATGCTATTGCTGCACCCTGAGCAATTCGTCCTGCTAAAAAACAAACAGCCCGGGATGCCCGTTGGTTGTCTGATCGAGCGCCTCAACGCGGAAGCATTGCTTAACACGGTAAAAGCGGTGGTGGAGTCGGATGATCCGGATAATGAGCTACAGGCTCTTACATTAGCGTTGGAAGACACTCTGCCTAAACGAGAGTCGAGTAGACATATGGCTGGTAGAGACCTGGGAAGACAGGAAGCAACGGACACATTGAAAGCTCATGCTCAGAAATTTGAATTGTTGGACGCAGCTTAGCATTGGGGCGCATGGAGCGTGTTGTTTAAGTAAAAACTGCAGGGTAGTGGGGTAAACCTGTTATATTGCATGGATGTCAATGCCAAATTCGATTTTGTTGATCAACAGGCCAATAACAATATCGTGCATTTGCTCTAACTTTGAAAAACATATTATCTTTCTGGTCAGACGCTTAATCCAAGTTCTAAAATTCAGGTTTTTACGTTCAATTTTCTGAGTATTCTCTTTTCCGATGATGTGACTACTTTCGTCGATATTACGCTCATAGGCTCCCCAATCATCAGTATAAAATTTCTTGATACCAAATGGCTCAAGAAGCTCTTTTAGTTTTTTGAAAACCTCATCCTTTCGTTTCCCAAAAACGTAAGCCAAAACAGTATTGGTCGCATGATCAACTGCATGCCAAAGCCAACGCTGGTTACTTTTTTCAAACACATAAGACCACTGTTCATCTATCTCGGCCTCTTGGCAGGCGAGGCCTACGTGAATTACAGCACCCGTTCCAAGATCCATTTTCTGAATATTGGGATTAACTTGAACTAAGCCTTTCTCTTTTTTTTAATGTGTTTATTACTGTTTTTTTATTGATTCCTAAAACCCTGCTTGTATCCCTGATGCCGCCACCATTAATTGCCATATCGACGACTTTTTCTTTAACGCCTGGCTCATAAGCTTTGTACCGGTACTCAAGCATAAAGGACTTGGTTTCACATTCAGCATTACAGCAAAAGTAGCGAGGAACATTATGAGCACTGTAGCCAAAGCTTTTAACGTCATTACCGCCACATTTAGGGCAGTGAACTGGTGTGGAGCACATTTTCATATCGCTCTATGATAAATACGGCATACGCCGTATTTTAGCAAACAACTACAAAATATCAGGTTTGCCCCACTACCGAACGCTGCTGCTTCAGGGGGTTATTTGAAAGTTAGTGCCAAATGAGATCGCCCTGGACAGGGTCAAGCCCTGCCTTTTCCTTAACGCTCACGACCAAGGCTCTTTACCTTCGCCGCTTAAGGTGGTTTGAAGCCTCCTCCTGCAAGGCGGCTCCGAGGGGCCCTCCCTCATCTTCTGCGCAGTTGCGCATCGGCGCTGCTTACGCAGCAGCCTGTGCTCGTGGCACACCATCATCAGCATAACGTTCAAACCAGACATTCGGAATGTGCCGCTCCAGCCAATGATCGAATGCGTAGTGCATGAACAGGTTTGCCAAGAGAGGGCTGATAACTCCCCCTTGTGGCGTCCCTTTCGTTCTTGTGACTCTCTCCTTGCCATCATCAACAGGCGCCTCCAGCCAACGTTTTATATACAACAGCACCCAAGGTTCCTGTATATGGTGCTTCACTGCTTTCATCATGAGATCATGATCAAGGTTGTCAAAGAAACCTTTTATATCGAGATCAATCACCCAGTTACGACGCCAGCAACGCTTTCGCGCTACAGCCAACGCCTGATGAGCGCTTCGATGTGGCCGGTAACCATAGGAGTTTTCATGAAAAACAGGTTCCACTAATGGCTCTATGGTCAGTTTGACCACAGTTTGTGCTATGCGATCAGCTACTGTCGGTACTCCCAGCGGTCTCGTGCCTCCATCTTTCTTTTCGATGTCTACACGCATGACGGGGGGAGGAAAGTAACTTCCTGATGACATCCTGTTCCATAGTTTGTACAGGTTCCCGCTAAGATTGACTTCATAATCAGCCAGTGACTGACGATCAATGCCAGCGGCGCCCTTGTTGGCCTTCACCTTCTGCCAGGCTTGCCAGACAAGCCTTTTTGAAATTGTGAACGGTTTTGCTTCAGTCATAGACTCATCCCATTAAATTGGTTGATCTACTCCTTCCACTGGATAAGTCAGCTCCTTAGCTCCACACCCATTACAGGTGCTTCATCACTATTACGGGCTGATCCGCCCCTGTGCCCTGTATTGGTACTCAGAGCCTTGCTGTTTCGTCAGCTTGGCTGGCTCCCTTAACACCAGAGCGACATGTTCTCACGTTCCGCAAAAGAGCCTGAAACCTGCTCATGCCAACTTTGTGCCGGACACCACTCAGGCAGTAACTGGATTTCCCCTGAGCTCATCATGGAGTGGATCTGCCCTCCACTTTTGATGTCGAAGTACTCGCTTACGACACGTCATCATTGGTTTACTTGCGTTCATCTTCAGGTTTCACACCTGACGCAATCTTGTTGCGCCTTTTCTGTGACGCTCACCACCCTGACTCTTAATCAGCGCAGCTCACAGTGGTTTGGTGGTCGCTTCCAGAAGCCGCCACCGGAGGGCCCTCCTCCATCTCAATTGCAGTTACGAGCAGACCGACTCTGCTCTCGTGACACACCAGAGCCGGATGAGCCCAATTAAGGCATCCGGTTCCTCATAGTTACTGGTTCACTAGCCGACGGCTGTAAGAATACCGATGATGGATTTTAGGCGGTGTCAGGGGGAAACGATCCAAGAGCAGATTGAATTTCTCCCATGTGATATGGCTCTTTTGCGAACGCCTACTGAGCCATTTGTGCCAGATTTTCTGCACTTGATGATGGACTAAATCTAAAGCTTTGGCGTTACCGGTTATCCCGAAATATGCGTAATGCCCCCGAAGTTTTCGGTTCAATCTTGCATATTGCTCACTCAGTGTTTCGTGCCGAAATTTCCGGCAGTATTCGTTGAATGATTTCAGGGTTTTGGCTATTCGCCCTTTTGCCGTTTTCTGGAACACGACAGTGTTTCCTTTTCGGGAGGTTCCCCAGAAATGGGTAAATGTAGCGAACTGAAAACAAAAACGGCTCTGCTTGAAAACAGAGGGCGTTTCCTGCTCACAATCATTGAAAATAAGATTCCGGCTGTGCTCACATTCATTGAAAATGAAACCACAATCATTGAAAACAAGCCGAAAACAGCCGGTTCTGCTCACAATCATTGAAAATAAGCGTTAGCCCTTGTGTAGCAAACGCTACAACTGTCTACTGGTCTTACAGAACTATTCCAAGAGTCTTGATGCCGTCCATGATCTCATCTCGGCGAGAGCCATTCAGATCACCTTTGATGAAGCTACGGGCTTCCTTAACCTTGATATCCAGAGCTTCTGCCAGAGTACGAGGGTCATAACCCTGCCTGATCAATTGTGCTTCTCTGCCGTTCAAATCAAAAGCCAGAACCGATTTCACCAGGTCTTCAGTCACAGGCTTGATACCTGCACGGTAGCCTTCAGTCAGAGCCAAGTTGAGATACTGGTGAATCTGCAAAGGTGTTGACAGCTGACTGGCAAGGAAGTCGATAGCATCGGGCTTTATAATCGACTCCATTTTTACTTTTGGCTTCAGGCACTGTTTGAACAAATAGTCGATGTACTCTTTCTTCTGCTTCTGGATACCGTCAAGAATAAAGGTTGTTGCTCTGGCTCCTATTTCTTCCATTGTGGGACGTTTCAGGTCGTTCGACAGTTTGGGATGACCGGCAAGAACAATGGATAAAACACCACCGCCTCCCTGCATGACTTCAATCAGTCGTTTCAATGCCACTAGTGTTTTGCCATGCAGGTCATGGGCTTCATCAACGAACAAAACAACGGGTTTCTTCTTGTTTTTTACCATGTCCCTGAGATGCCTTTCCCGCTGTTCCGGCTGCGAAGGTAGCTTCTCAGTTTTCGTCCGGCGTAAGTCACAGAACAGAGCTGTAATCAGGGTTCCCAAGGTCAAGCGGTTTTTCTCAACAGACAGTGACTGGCACACGACCACATTCTTCTCTTTTTTCAGGGTCTCATGCAGCTGGCTGAGTATGCGTGTTTTTCCACACCCCACGATGCCGGTTAATGCGATCAACCGTCCGCCCTGTATGTTATGACGCACTTCCTGAAGGATGTTCTTGAACTCCTCCGTTTCGAAAAAATCGACCCGATCAAACTCCCTGGTGATCTCATAGTGGGACATGACTTCACTCAACATGGTGTACTACCTCGGTGGTACTTGGATTCAAGGCTGAGTCAACACGGCTCAGAACAGCTTCCTTATCCAGCGTTTCTTCAAGAATCTGCCGGATCACCTCAAGTTGCTCCCCGGAGAGTCTTGCCAATGGTTCCCCCAAGTGGTCAGCAATGGCTTTCCGGGCAGTGATGGCATCAGGCCAGCAGGTTTCATGAAAGGGGTCTTGCAGGGAGAACGGTATAGAAGACGGTGGATCTTCTGATACGGAAGAAAAAGACTCAACGAGTCCGGCATCACGGTAAGCCGCTTCTGGTAATGACAGGATTTTTGCCAACTGGTCTATCCTGTCTGCTCGCTTCTCCCGTGAGGTCTTTTTGTGAGCGCGATATTTATGTAGAGGAATCGGACCTTTGGATGGGTAGTAAGGTCCGAACCGTTTTCCATGGTACTCTACGAATACTTCTTCATCGTAAAGCCCCCACCAGATGACCACCTCTTCTCCCGCCAGCTCTGCGGAGGCTTCATAAGTCACGCCATTAACTTCAAACCGGGCATCAATACCGACTTTGCGCTTGACCGGTTCCCTTGCAAAATGACAGAACTGTTCCCAGTCACACTTTATTTAATTTTTACAAACTGTTTTATTAAAATAATTTCTGTCAAAATCTGCTATACAAATCAAGGGTTTGCATTCTGCCGGTTTTCAAAAATATTTTGTCAAAATCAGGCATATTCCTGCATCCGGTCAAAAACACAATTTAATAGTTTCTGTCAAAGCCTGAACCCCTTCTGTAATCAGTGAGTTAGAACGTTTACTTTCAACTATATTTGAGTGCAAACTACGGGAGGCGATATCCTAGAAGTTGCACCTAAAAGCTGGCTTGAACTGCAAAATGGTCATTATAGGTCCGCGAGAGAGACAGCTTTGATATTGAGTGACTGTAGTACACAAATACAAAACAACTCTTGAAATCAGTAAACAGTAATATGGCAAAGGTAAATTCAAAAAGACAAGTTCCGCTTACAGCTGGGCAGCGTGCAGAGCTAGGGGTTAAACCCGGTGATATGCTTGATAGTCAAATTATTAATGGCATGTTGGTGTTACAAAAAAAGCCAAAGGTGGCACTCAGTCACCTTTACCGCCGCAACCTCAGGATAATGTTTCTGTAGACCTTGTAAATAATAAGCATTGACACGAGTCAGGAGGGATACCAATAGGTATAACCTTCTTCAATAGGACCGTATTTCGTCCCCAGCTGGTGATATTCTTCAAGATAGACTCGAACATCTTCTGGGAAACGGTAGATTTTCGGATGAACCATCGCCAAATATTCATCGAAGTTAGGGTGCTGCTGGTAATAACCATTATTTATGGCAGCTTCGAGTGAACGATCAAAGTGTGTCCTGATATGTATCAGTGCGGCTCGAACTCTTTTATTTAAAGGGAAGTTAGAGTCACTGTATATTCTTGAAAAAAAGTGCTTCTTTTTTTCCCTCAGGTGGTAGGAATCGGGCAGGTTGCCTAAATGTATTTCCGCCAGCTCATAGTTTCGATGATAGCTTTCATGGCGTCTACGGTCAGAACTCAACCCCTTAACATAAATATACCTACAATATCGACATCCACTACGGCGAGAGTCAAATTCAGATATAAAGGCATTGTGCTTTTGTCTTGCTTGGTAATAGCTTGAAAAGCCGCCAATAGAAGCTGCAGCAGTATTCAGGCTGGCACGAGACGATACGCTGCTTCCTTCTTGTGCAGCTATTACTCGCAGAGATCTGGCTTCTTCTTTTATGGAGTCAAGCCAGAGAACTCCATAGTTGGTATTCATATGACTTAATTGAGCAAATAATGGTGGAAGTGGGACGCTAGATGACTATGAAAGTATAGTTTTGTTGCTCTATTTCGCATTGCTTTATGAAAATAGGTACGAACTGGATACAAAGCAGAAAATAATTAAAAATTCAGGCTTAAACCAGACAAATCAGCACTAATCTATAGTAATCATTGTCAAACCAAAACTGATCCGATAGTCTGCCCAGATTGTCAAGCCACATATTTCCCTACATGAACATTGCTACCCGCTGGTTATCAGTTGAAGAAATTGCCCATCATCTGGGCGTCAGTCGTGACACTGTTTACAGTTGGATTAATACACGCCAGATGCCTGCCCATAAAGTAGGCCGCTTATGGAAATTTCAGGCCCAGGAAGTTGATGCCTGGGTACGATCTGGTGGTGCGGCGGACTCTCCTCAGGCAGAAAAAGAAAAGCCTTCAGCCAATGGAGAGTCATCCTAATGAATGCCAAAGTCTGGTTTGGTGATCTGATGACGGGCAACCTTCTGGTACGTGAAAGTTTGTTGATAGCACCGCTGCTGTTGCAAAAACCAGATTCAGATCAGTGGAAAGAAGAAGTCGAGATTCGTAATCTACTGCAGAAATCCTCCGTTCACAGTGCCAGACGTGTTGCCTTGGGCATACGTCGTCGGCTAGAGCCAATGGGAGAGGAATTTCTCCAACAGTTAATTGGTACTGATGAAACGACGTGTCGTCAGCTGCTCCTGCTTGCAGTTATGGTTAAGTCTCCTGCTATCTGCCTTTTTATGGATAAAGTAATCCGTGAGAATCGTAGAATTTATCAGCCACAGCTGCCAGTTTCTGCATGGCAGTTATTTATCGAAGAACACTATACCGTTATAGGTGGTCTTGAAGAATATTCTGAGTCAACCCTGATAAAAACCGGAACCAATGTGATCCGTATGCTGGTCGACGCAGGTTATCTTGAATCTCCGAAAACATTGAAGCTGCAGACCGTCTATCTGGTGCCTGAAGTCCAGCAGTTCATCGATACTCTGATTAACTCACCAGCTCCACAGCCCCACTGGCAAATATTACAGTCTGCTATGGAATGTACCCAATGAAACAGCCCGCAAAACAGCTACAGAACCGATTGAATCTGGTTCAGGAACGCATCGAGAGTACTGAGTTTTTAAACAATGAGGGCTTGGGTAATGAGCTTGGTTTCTGGGTATTTGATTACCCACCCGAGTTTGAACTGGTGGTACGTCAACATACAGAAGAAATAATGAAACGCCTGCATAAGCGTGGGTATCGTTTTGCTGTCGTCAATCTGTTTGAGATTATGATTGATATGATCGAAGCCCGAAACCTGCTTGATAAAGCCTTCCTGAAAGAGAAACATAAAGGTGCAACTGGTCTGAAATCAGCTCTCAAAGCGCCTCTTGATCAGAAGCGGGTGGCGGACTACCTCACCAGCAAAATAAATCCTGAGCAACAGCAGTTCGTTATTCTCACAGGCCTCGGCAGCACCTGGCCTATGCTCCGGGGGCACGAGTTACTTAATGCCCTTCACGCCAAAATGGGGGCGACACCTCTGGTACTTTTCTATCCGGGAACCTATAGCGGGCTGGATATAAAACTCTTTAACCTGATCAAATCCCACAATTATTATCGCGCCTTTAAACTGGTTCCTGAGGACGGCTCTGCGCCAGCAGCAAGCTGAACAACAGCAGAGTCATGAGCAGCACTATGAAAATAGAAGATCTTTTTGTAAAGAAATTGACCCGTAACATCAACGGTGTCGTTAAAGCGGAACAGCTGGATAAAGAAAGTGTATCCACAGAGCTGGACGAATATGTTGTCACAGAAGAACTGAACAGGCATTTTCGCAGCTTTTTTGAGACTTATACCCCTGCTGTTACCGGTATGGCAGACTCCTCCATTGCCGGAAAAATAGGCGTCTGGGTATCCGGCTTTTTTGGTTCCGGTAAATCCCACTTCATCAAAATTCTCTCTTACCTTCTGGAGAACCGTGCAGTTGAGCAAGATGGCATGGCTAAAAAAGCTATCAGCTTTTTCGATGGAAAGGTCGATAGCATGCTCTATGGGGATATTCACAGCGCAGTGAATAAACCTACCGATGTCATGCTCTTTAACATTGATTCCAGGGCGAACACCGAAGACCGGGAAGACGCCATTCTCAAAGTGTTCCTGAAAGTCTTCAATGAGAAACTGGGGTATTGTGGCGACCATGCTCATATTGCCCATCTTGAACGAGAGCTGGATAAAAGAAATCAGTTCGATAGCTTCAAGGCCCAATTCGCAGAACTGACCGCGTCGACATGGGAAGAAGAGCGTGATGCTTACGACTTTTACAGAGACGATATGGCAGAAGCGCTTGCCGAAGCGACCGGGCAAAGTGAAGACTCTACCCGTCAGTGGGTCGAGCAGCTGGAAGCTAACTTTCCACTGGATATTAAGAACTTTTGTAAATGGGTCAAAGATTACATCGACAGTCAGGACGACCGTAATGTTCTATTCCTTGTGGATGAGGTGGGTCAGTTTATTGGTGACAACACCCAAATGATGCTCAAGCTCCAGACCATCACTGAGGAGCTTGGTACGATATGCAAAGGTCGTGCCTGGGTGGTAGTGACATCACAGGCAGATATCGACGCAGTGTTAGGCCAGTTTACAGCCAGCAAGGGCAACGATTTCTCGAAAATCCAAGGACGTTTTTATACCCGGATTTCCTTGTCCAGCTCCAACACCAACGAAGTTATTCAAAAGCGACTGCTGGAAAAAAACGAAGCGGCCAAAACAGAACTAGCCAGACAGTTTGCGGAAAAAGGCGACATTATCCGTAACCAGCTGATGTTTGATAAAACAACTACGGCTGAGCTGGCGGGCTATAAAGACACCGTGTCGTTTGTAGATAACTATCCTTTTGTTCCATATCACTACCCTTTGGTTCAGAAAGTGTTTGAATCCATTCGAACCAAAGGTGCAACCGGTAAACATCTGGCAATGGGAGAACGTTCATTGCTGGACGCTTTTCAGTCTGCAGCCAAGCAGATGCGACAGCAGGATATTGGTGTACTGATTCCGTTCCACTGCTTCTACAGTGCCATCGATAGTTTTCTGGAGCCAGCGGTAAAACGAACAATTGAACAGGCTTGCGCACTGGAATCCCTGACAGAGTTTGATGGGCAAATTCTGAAAACCCTGTTCCTGATTCGCTATGTCGATACCGTTAAAAGTACATTGGATAATCTGGTTACCCTGTCTATCAATCAGATCGACGCCGATAAAATAAACCTTGGTAAACAGATAGAAGAAAGCTTAAACCGCCTTGAACGACAGCTGTTGATTGCTCGTAATGGTGACGAATATATTTTCCTGACCAACGAAGAAAAGGAAATTGAAAACGAGATTCGTCATACCGACGTAGAGGCAGCAGAACAGACTCGCAAACTGTCAGAGTTTATTTTTGACCAGGTCTTACTGAGAAAAAATCAGTATCGCTATCCGGAAAACAAGCAGGACTTCAAAGTCAGTCGTTTCTGTAACGGGCATCCTAAAGATGGGGCATCCCTGGAAGATCTGGTCATAAAGGTCATTTCACCACTGGATATAAACTATACCCAGTTCAATGAACAACAGTGTTTAGCCCACTCACTGGAATCCAACGGCTGTATCCTGATCAAATTGGGTGAGAACAAGCGGCTTTGGGATGAACTTCAGACCTTCGTAAAAACATATCGCTTCCTAAAAGTAAACTCCGGACAGCGCCCGGAGCAGGAGCATCTGATTCGTGAAAAGTCTCTTGAAAATAATGAGCGTGGCAAACGCCTGAGACATGAGTTTGAAGATCTGTTTAAACAGGCTGAGTTTTTTGCCATTGGTACCCGTTACCATTCCGGCGCATCGGCCCCGGTAGGTATGGTTGAAGAAGCATACAGCTATGTTATCCAGAATACTTTTGCCAAGCTCAGTATGCTACAGCCCACTTCAGGGGATATTAACCGTGAGATACAGGCGGTACTGACCGCTGATGATCTTGGTCAGCTGGGTCTGAATCTGGATAATGAACAATGTAATCCTTCTGCAGTGAAAGAAGTTGAGCAGTTCGTCAGTTTAAAAATCGAACTGAATCATCCTGTTTATGTAAAAGACATTATTCACCAGTTTACCCATCGCCCCTACGGCTGGCCGGATAATGAAGTGCTGTTGCTGTTGGCAAGGCTGGCACTGGCTGGGAAAATAAACTTCATCTTCAATAAAGATGACCTCCCTCGTCACCGGGCTTATGACAAGTTAACTGGTCGCCGCAGCTGGTCTGACCTACGAATTCAGCGTGTACGCCAGCACGAAGAGCGGGACCTGTCCAAGGCAGCAAAACTGCACAAAGATCTCTTCAACAAAACTTTCACTGGCTCCGGAGAAAAAGCGCTTAATGAAAGCCTCCGTTCGGAACTGGGCAAGTGGTTGGAAACACTGAAGAGTTGCGACAGCAAATCCACTACAGGGCAGTTCCCAGGTAAGACTATCATCAAAGAAGGCCTTACACTGGTTACAGGTATTCTGGCTAATAAAGACAGCTATCGCCTGATTCAGAACCTGCTAAGCAGTGCCGATGACCTGGATGAGTTTGCTGAGGATTTTGAAGATGTAGAGGACTTTTATTCCCAACAATTTAATACCTGGCAACAACTAGCAAAGGCTCTGTCCGTGGAATTTGCCAGCAACCGAACTGCTCTGGATAAAAATGCATCGGCAGCCAGAGCATTGCAGCAACTGGAAACCATTCACTCCAGCGATCGCCCTTATGGGAAAATCAGTCAGGTCAACCGACTGATTGAACAGGTGCGGGCAGTTAATCAACAATTGCTTGACGAGAGACGAAACCATGGGTTCGAAAGAATTGATGAACGAATTTCTCGCATTTCTCAGCAACTTGACGAAGTAAAAGCACCGGACAGTCTGAGAAACGAGGCGCTGATCCAGTTGCAGCAAGCCAGAAAGCGCATCGAGACTCTTCACTCAATCGCTGAAATTTTTGCTACTCAGAAGGAGGCTGAGGAGCATGAGGACGAAGCAGAGCAAAAAATCAACCGCTATGTCGAGACTGAACGTCAACGGCTGCTGGCGGAGCAGAATAAGATCGAGGCAGAAAAAAAGAGAATTTCTGAAGAGACTAAGAATATTAGTCCTAAAGGAAGTCCAAAAGAGCAACCTGTTCGCAAAGTCGCCGAACCCAAACCTCCGGTTTATGTCAAGCGCACCATCAGCTTCAGTCCCAATTCAGTGGCACCAAAGGCATATATTGAGACTGAAGAACAGGTGGAAGAGTATCTGGCAAAAATACGCAAGGAATTGTTGGATGCTGTTTCAGCGGGTGACCGGGTAAGGATAAAATAATCATTCCCAATACTGCGGCTTGATGCTTCAAGCCGCAGCGCCAAATAGGGAGATATAAAATGTTGTGCTTTCTCAATTCCGATGATCTGGCCAGTTCAATAATCAATGCCAGACAGCGAATTGTCTATATCGCTGCAGGCATGATACCAACAGTCAGTGCGGCTCTGATAAAACTGTATAAAACACATCCAGATATAGACATCTATATTGCTTTGGATATCAACCCTCATAGCCTTCGGCTTGGCTATGGAGAGCTTGATTGTGTAGAAGAACTCAGGGATGCCGGTATTGTGGTCTACGAACAGCCGAATACCAGACTCAATATTTGTGTTGTGGATGACATCGGCTGGAGCTTCAGCCATCCTCCCATGTTGGTAGAAGACGCCAATGTAGTTCACGGATTCAATGCGTTAACTCTTTCAGCCGAGCAGGTTCATGACATTGCCGCAACCGTCGCAAACCATGTGCAAACTCCGCAGCCAGCCCATATAGAGGGAGCGAAGACAGAAAAACCTCTTGTCGGGAAAGCGGTATCATTGCTCAATGTCCAGCCACTGACAAATTCAAGGATGTCAGAAGTAAAAGAAGATATGGCCCGGAATCCGGCTCAAAAATTTGATGTCAGTCGTCAGGTCAATGTTTTTAACAGTCGTATTGAATTTGTCGAATTGGAACTGGAAGGCGCTCATATTGATCGTCATACCTTCCGTTTTCCAAAAGAGATAAAGCAACTTATCTCCACTGACAGAGATGCTCAGGACAGGTTCAACGCTACTTATAAATTGATTAGTGAAGGCAGTAAAGCTTCTTCAAAACCCATAGTCAGAGAAGTAGACCTACTTCGGAAAAACTTCCTAAAGCCCATGGGGAAAATGGGCCGGGTGATGCTGAGAGCACAAAAAGAGAACTTTAATGGTCAGCTTAAAGAGGCACAAAAACTAATAGCTGACTACAAGACAAAACTCCAAAAAAACCTTGAAAAGGAACTGGAAAACTCAAAAAAAGTGTTAATTAACGCACTGGTTGACCGGGTAAAGGCAAACCCGCCCGATGAGCTGAAGTACGGTATTGAAGGGAAAAGGGTAACCAAAAAGGATGCGAAAGGTTATCTGGAAGATTTGTTGGAAAAATCCATGCCTACAGCAGAGTCATTGACCGGTGATATCAAGCTTCACTGTCATTTCAAAGCCGTTACCTACGAAACACTCTCTGATGAAGAATTTCAGAAACAGCTCAAAAGCGCCTTTCCAAGAGTTGACTGGGATAAGCCGATGGAAGAATACAAAGCTGCCAAAGAGAGTGGCACTCAAGCCTTGTTTGACCAGCAGAAAATCCAATACTAGCCAGAACTAATGCAACAGGAGTCGTCATGGATATGACAGTGATAATGTTAACCGGAATTTTTGCCGTCGTGGCCTTTGTTGGCGGATTTGCCCTTGCCAGCCTGAAAGCCAAGAGCAATCAGTCAGACCAGCTGGCTGATCTGAAGCAGGCAAGAGCGGAAAAAGAACGATTAGAGCAGGAATTGGGGGAGAAACAAAAGGAAGCTTCTGACTTATCTGAGGCATTAAATACTTTGCGAGTTACCCAAGAGCGTACTGAGGCTGAACGCAGCAATGGTCTTAATCAAATTGCTCAACTGGAGGAGCGCCTTGGTGGTTCTCTGCGTGAGATAGACACTTTGCGCAAGTCCGGGCAAAGCGCCAGAGAAGCACTGGTAAAAATTCAGGAAGCAACGGATAACCTGCATAAAAAAGAAGCGGAAAAAACTCAGGCATTAAACACGTTGCAGGATAAGTTTGACCAATTGCTTCAGGATGAAAAGAAAGCAAGAGAACAGTCGGTTAAAGATTCTGAAAATGCGGAAAACCTGAGCCAGAAGCTGAATGAGAAGTCAGATCAGCTGCAGGTATTGCAAAGTAAATATGACCAGCTTCTGCAAAATGAAAAAAAAGCCAGGGAGACTGCTGCAACCGCCAGAGAGGCGGCAGAAAAACTGACGGAGCAACGAACCAAAGACAGCCAGACTCAACAGGAAAGGTTGGAGGAAAAAGATCAGCGGATCAATGAAGTTCAGACTGAGTTAAGTGATCTGACAGGCCTGAAAACCCAAACAGATAAACAGCTGTCTGAAAGCAAACAGGCTGTGAAAAAAGCTGAGGCACAGCTAGAAGAAATCAGCAAACAATCGGCTGGATACAAGCAATGGTGGGAAGAAACCAAAAAGGACTTGAACGAACTTCAACAGAATCATAATAAGCTGACCGCAGAATATACCGAACTGAACACAACCCTTGAGCAAAGGGAACGAAACTTCAAAGAGCAGTTCCAGCAGTTAGAACAGAGCAAAGAAACCCTGACCAAAGAGTTCGAACGTCTGGCCAATAAGGTTCTGGAAGAAAAAGGCAAAAACTTCAAAGAGCTGAATAAAGAAAGTCTTTCCAGCTTGCTGAACCCGATACAGAATGAGATGAAAGGCTTCAAGGAAGTCGTCGAAAAAAGCCATAAAACAGAAGCAGAGCAACGTATTCAGCTGAAAACGGAGCTGAAAAATCTGCAAGACCTGAACAAGGATATTACCGACCAGGCAAAAAGACTGACCACAGCACTTCAGGGGCAGAAAAAAGTTCAGGGTAACTGGGGAGAGTTGATGCTGGAGAATGTGCTTGATGGTTCCGGCCTGAGGCTTGGCAAAGACTATAAACGGGAAGTCAGCTTTACCACAGAAGATGGACGTCAGCGACCAGACGCAATTGTCTATCTTCCTCAGGATAAGCATATGGTGATTGATGCCAAAACCTCACTGGCAGCTTACACCCGCTATGTTAATGCAGATGATGAGCTGGCTCGCAACCAGGCACTCAAAGAGCATAGCGAGGCGGTAAGCGCACGTATCAATGAGTTGGCAGATCGCAACTACTTCAGTTTACCGGGACTGAACTCTCCGGAAATCGTTGTTATGTTTATTCCAATAGAGTCTGCCTATGTTGAGGCTCTGAAATATGATGAGTCCCTTTACCAGCGAGCTATCGAGCAAAATGTACTCGTAGCAACACCGACCACGCTATTAACCAGCCTGAACATTGTCCGTCAGTTGTGGCGTTTTGAGGACCAGAACAAACACACTGCCGAGTTGGCAAAGCGAGCCGAAAAATTCTACAACAAACTTAGAACATTCCTGGTCAGCATGCAGGAAGTGGGGAAGCAGCTTGATAAAGCGAAAAGCACCTACACGACGGCTCTTGGGCAACTGAATTCTGGCAGAGGCAACCTGATTAAGCAGGCTGCCGAATTTAAAGACCTGGGTGTGTCGGTAACCAAAGAGCTGCCGGCAGAAATGGTGGAACGGGCTAATCTTGAACTGGACCAGCAGCCGGTTCAGAGTGGTCTGAACTAATCTCACAACTATGCCCACTTTCACCCTGTCTGCAAGTGGGCATTATGTTAATAGCTGTATTTGCAAATGATAGAAAAGCTCAGGCTCCCCTCTCACCTTTTGGTCAAATGCCATCCATACCCCATCTCACATTCGTATACGCTCAACTGAAGACCCTGCTCATCACAAAGAATCTCTGCCCGGAGGCGCGCTTCCTTTTCGTTACGATAAGACTGTTTAGGTCGGCCATCGGAGCCGACACAGACAGGGCATTCAGAGCTTGGGGTATACCTGCTTTTCGGTGTCAGGTGCCAGTTTGAACACACATCACAAAAATAGGGAAACATCTCCTTGTCATAAAACAGCTCTGAGTGTTCCGCAGCAGAGATGGCATCGTATTCATTGTCATAGACAGACAGTGGCTGCCCAGTGGTTTTGCTGAAGCATGTATCACTTTTCATCTTGAGTATCCAGAATCAACACTATGAAAAGTAAAAGTCAGAATTCTTGTCTAGCTTGTGGAAAATTCTAAGGAAAATCAGGCAAAGCAAGGAAGCAATAGCATCGTTTATCGATCATTTGTCTGACAGGTTTACGATCAGCGATCACAAGCAGAAATTTACCTGAACAACAATTTTGAGTCGTATATTGGGCAATTCGCAAATACTTATGACGACAAGAGTCTTACACCCTTACCCTGCAGTATTTCCCCCAAAACCTTGTTCGACACTGGTACAATACCCCATCTTTTTCGACCCCCGATTATCCAGGGGTTTCTTATTTTCAGGTTCGACAGTATGAACACCTCCCGTATTAAAAAATACGCCCCAAAGGCACGTACTGCCTTTATTGAAGCGGTGAAGGCGAAAGCTACGCAATTCGGTATTCACTCCGACAATCAGATTGACGAAGCCACCGTTACCGGCGATGTGATGCAGATCGGCGGCAGAGCCTTTTCTTCCGCATTGGCACCCCCGCGGCAGCGGCTGGTTGAGCGGGTACAGCGTCAGGGTTTTGAGGCGCTGATGGAACAGGTGGCTTACAGCTGGTTTAACCGTTTGTGTGCTATTCGTTATATGGAAGTGCATGACTATCTTGGGCATGGGCTGAAAGTGCTGGAAAACTTTGAGATTCTGCAACATGCCGCCGATGCCGCTGCAGATCTGGAAGTAAACCGTAACACCGTACTGGATCTGAAGGTCAACAACAAAGACGAAGAGCTTTACCGGCTGTTGTTACAGGCCCAGTGTCGCCAGTTGCATCAGACCATGCCGTTTCTTTTTGAAGCCATCGACGACGAAACCGAACTGCTACTGCCCGATAATCTGACCCGCACCGACTCTCTGATTCGAACTCTTGTCACCGAACTACCAGAAGAAGACTGGCAGCAGGTGGAAGTCATTGGCTGGCTGTATCAGTTCTATATCTCTGAGAAAAAAGATGAAGTGATTGGCAAGGTGGTGAAGAGTGAAGATATTCCCGCTGCCACCCAGCTGTTTACGCCGAACTGGATTGTTAAATACCTGGTTCAGAACTCCGTCGGTCGCCAGTGGCTGCAAACCTATCCGGACTCTGCCATCAAAAGCGAGATGGAATACTACATCGAGCCTGCCGAACAGACCGATGAAGTGAACGCCCAGTTGGCAGCCATTACGCCGGACAGCATTGAACCGGAAAGCATCAAAGTGTTGGACCCTGCCTGTGGCTCCGGTCATATTCTGGTGGAAGCTTACAACGTACTGAAAGCCATTTACGAGGAAAGGGGTTACCGCAGCCGGGATATTCCCAAGCTGATTCTGGAAAATAACCTGTTTGGTCTGGATATTGATGACCGTGCGGCGCAGCTGGCAGGCTTCGCCCTGATGATGATGGCACGGAACGACGACCGTCGTATTTTTACCCGTGAGATAAAACTCAATGTACTGTCACTGCAGGAAACCGTGCATCTGGATTTACCCAAACTGTGGAGTGCGCTGAATCTGGGCGGTGAGTCCGGGCATGGAACTTCAACAGGGTTGTTTGACGACACGGGTTCGGCAGCAGCAGAGCAGGATGAAACCTATCAGTTATTGGCTGAAACTCTGAAGCGCTTTGAACAGGCTAAAACCTTTGGTTCCCTGATTGATGTGCCTGCTAAACTGGCAGAGCCTTTGAAACGGTTGCTGGGTCAGTTGATAGAGCTGGGTGACAGCGGGGATACGGTGCAGAAACCGGCAGCTAAGGTGTTGGTGCCTTTTGTGCAGCAGGCTTGGCTGCTGGCTCAGCGATATGATGCTGTGGTGGCTAATCCGCCGTATATGGGTGGAAAAGGAATGAACCAAGAAGTAAAGAATTTTGCAAAAAATAATTTCCCAGACACAAAAACTGATCTGTTTTCAATTTTTATCGAAAAATGCTTGGAATTTGGGCAACCAGAAGCGGAGCTCGGTCTGGTGACACCTTATGTATGGATGTTTATCAACTCTTATAAGCAACTAAGAGAAAATATTATCAAAAAACATACTCTTACTAGCTTGATACAGTTGGAATATAATGCTTTTGCACCAGCGTGTATCCCTGTGTGTACATTTACAATCAATAAGCGATACATAAGGCGCTTTATGGGAAGCTATATCAATCTTTCTGACTTTAAGGGACATGAAAATCAAGCACCAAAAACACTTCAAGCAATAAAAAACAAGAAATGCGGGTGGTTTTTTGAGGCAAAACCATCAGATTTTCAAAAAATCCCAGGAAGTCCAATTGCATATTTGGTATCGGACAGCGTTAAGAATACTTTCACTAAAAATAATAAGCTTTCTGACATTGCTTCACCGAAAGCAGGCTTAGCTACAGGCGACAATACAATTTTTCAACGGTTTTGGTTTGAGGTATCAGGAAAGAATACTAAGTTTAACTGTGTTGATAATGCACAATCTGAACAATCCATGGAAAAATGGTATCCATGCCATAGTGGTGGTGAATATCGACGCTGGTATGGAAATCACGATGTAGTTGTGGACTGGCAACATGATGGGGAAGAAATAAGGAACTTTAGACATCCAGATGGTCGATTAAAATCTAGACCTCAAAATACAGCCTTTTTCTTTAAGGAAGGGGTGACATGGACAAAACTCAGCTCAGCAAAATTTGCAGCACGGTACAGACCATCAGGTTTTGTTTTTGATGATACTGGTAGATCTGCTTTTTGCAATGAAGATTTTTCAGGGCATGAAAAACTAATTCTTGCAGTAGTGAATAGCAAGGTCGGAGATTTTTTACTAAAGCTTTTAAATCCAACTATGAGTTTTACAAGCGGCGATGTGAGTAATTTACCTGTGACAAATACACTTACAATTGCGGATGTTGAAAATGTTAGCTGCATTATCGAAACAAGCAAATTCGATTGGGATAGCTACGAGAGGTCTTGGGATTTTCGTAAGTCACCACTCATATCAATTGAGCATGAATCAAATGTTTCAACTGTAAACTCAGGGTATTCAGTGTGGAAAAAGCGCAGGCATTTAATGATAGAAAAGGTTAAAAGTTACGAAGAAAACAATAATCAAGTTTTCATTGAAGCATATGGATTGCAGGACGAGTTGACAGCGAATGTACCTATCGAAGAAATTACGTTAACAGTAAATCCTCGTTACCGTTACGGAGGCAAAGGCACAACTGACAATGAACTAGAAAACCGCTTCCAGTCCGACACCCTGTCCGAACTCATCAGCTACAGCATCGGCTGTATGATGGGCCGCTATTCCCTCGACCGTGAAGGTTTGGTCTACGCCCACGCAGCCAACGAAGGTTTCAGCGAACTGGCAGAACAGGGTGCTTATAAAAGCTTCCCGGCGGATGACGATGGCATTCTGTCCCTGACCGATCAGGAATGGTTCAAAAGCGATGCCACCAACCGCTTTAAAGAGTTTGTCAGCACCGTCTGGGGCGAAGAGAACCTTCAGGAAAATCTGGAGTTTGTGGCACAAAGCCTGTGCCTGTACGCCATCAAACCGAAAAAGACTGAAAGCGCACTGGAAACCATTCGCCGCTACCTGTCCACCCAGTTCTACAAAGATCATATGCGTACCTACAAAAAACGCCCGATCTACTGGCTGTTCAGTTCCGGTAAACAGAAAGCCTTTGAATGCCTGGTCTACCTGCACCGCTATAACGAAGGCACCCTGGCAAGAATGCGTACTGAATATGTCACGCCGCTGCTGGGCAAATACGACGCCACTCTGCAACAACTGGCAGAACAGATCGACCGCGCCTCCAGCACCGCCGAAGCCAACAAGCTGAAAAAACAGCAAACCGCACTGGAGAAAAAACTCACCGAGCTGCGCGCCTTCGACGACAACCTGAAACACTACGCCGATATGCGTATTCCGCTGGATTTGGATGATGGTGTGAAGGTGAACTATGGCAAGTTCGGCAATCTGCTGGCGGAAGTAAAAGCCATCACGGGTAAGAAACCCTGAGCCATAATAGAGCGCAATAAATAAATTTATGCAGGTTGGCTCGCATTTGCTCGACCCAGCCTGCATATACAAGGTGTAAAAATGAAAACAACAAAACAGTTTTACCAGGAAGGTCTGGAATTATTACGTCGCAGCCTTGGGGATGCCGATGCCTGCTTTCATGAACATCAGTGGGAATCCATAGAGGAACTGGTGGTTCGCCAGTCCCGCCTGTTGGTGGTGCAGAAAACCGGCTGGGGTAAAAGTACCGTATATTTTACGGCGACCCGTTTGCTCAGAAATGAGGGAAAAGGCCCGACCATTATTATTTCGCCCCTGCTGGCACTGATGCGAAATCAGATAGAGTCTGCGGCAAAATATGGGGTTCGGCTTGGCACTATTAATTCCTCAAACAGCAACCCTGAAAACAAACAGACTGAACGACAGTTGCTGGCTGACCAGCTGGATGCCGTGATTATTTCTCCGGAACGTCTGGCCAATGAGGATTTTGTTGAACAGGTATTGTTGCCAGTGGCTGGCAAAGTCGGGCTGTTTGTGATTGATGAAGCCCACTGTATTTCTGACTGGGGGCACGATTTTCGACCGGATTACAAACGCATCAAGCATATTCTGCCTTATATGCCACCGAACCTTCCGGTGCTGGCAACCACTGCCACCGCCAGTCAAAGGGTTATGGACGATATTGCTGAACAGCTTGGGGAGAACATCAGGGTGTTCCGGGGGCAGCTGGTGCGAGAGTCTTTGCATCTGCAATGTTTGCACTTCCCCAGGCGCTCTCATCGACTAGCCTGGCTGGCGGATACTATTCCACAGATTGCCGGAACCGGGATTGTTTATACCGCAACCATTCGAGATGCGGAACAGGTGGCTGATTGGTTGAGGCAACAGGGGATCATTGCCGCAGCTTACTATGGCGACTTGCCAACCGATCATCGGCTGGCACTGGAGTCTGCACTGCTGAACAATCAGTTAAAGGTGCTGGTTGCCACTTCTGCTCTGGGTATGGGCTATGACAAGCCTGACCTTGCTTTTGTTATTCACTACCAGAGTCCGGGGTCGGTAGTCAGTTATTATCAGCAGGTCGGCAGGGCAGGCAGAGCGATTCCGCAGGCCTGGGGAGCTTTACTGTCTGGCGATGAAGATGCGGATATTCAGAATTATTTTATTAATCAGGCCTTTCCTAAAGAAGAGCTGGTGAATGAGATTCTTCAGACATTAAGTGATGCCGATAATGGGCTGAAGAAAACCGAGCTTCAGCGTATGATCAATGCCCGCCCATCGAAAGTTGAGTCGGCCCTGAAGTTTTTGATGGCAGAAAAACCGGCTCCGGTGATGAAGGATAAGAGCGTTTATTATCGAACCCCTGTTCGTTATGAACTGCCCCATGAAGCTATCGCCCGGCTTTGTGCATTAAAGGAACGAGAGTGGGCCGAAATGGTGGAGTATTTGCATCATGGGGATTGTCTGATGCAATTTCTGGCTCGGGCTCTGGATGATCATGATTCTCAACCTTGCGGTAAGTGCATCAACTGCTCAGGTGAAACTAATCTGCCGACTACATTCAGCCCCGAAACAGGGCAGAAGGCGGCAGAGTTTCTGGAAAATGTGTTTATCGAGATACCTCCTAAAAAACAGGTAGGTAACGGGGTCGCTAATGCTCAGGCACGTTTTCCTGTGTATCAGTTTCCGCCAAAGTTTGGTGATCTGGCCCATGAACCCGGCAGGGCTTTATGCAAATGGGGTGAAGCAGGTTGGGGTGAAATTGCCAAACAAGGTAAGCGACATCGTACATTTGATGTTCGTCTGACTGCTGCGGCTGCCCGGTTGATCAGGGAGCGCTGGCAACCGGAACCCTTCCCGCAGTGGATTGCTTATGTTCCTTCTCAGAATCACCCAGAGCTAGTAGCAGACTTTGCAAAAAATTTAGCCGAAAAACTGGGCATACCCTGTTACGATGTAATCAGTAAAGCACGGCTAAACAGGCCTCAGAAATTGATGGAAAATAGCGAGTTCCGCTGCCATAACCTTGATGGTGCCTTTGCTGTTGAAGATGGCATCCCCTCCGGGCCGGTTCTACTGGTGGATGACGCTGTTGATTCCGGATGGACCTTTGCCGTTCTTGCCGCATTGCTTCGGAGAGCTGGCTCGGGCGCTGTTTATCCATTTGCCGTTATGTCGACGGCTTCAAGTTCGGCCTCAGATTAAGGGTTGCCTGAATATGCACACAGAAAACACTCAGGCAGTATTATTGCTTACCTGTTATTTTTCAAAGCCTCGCAAGGATGAGGTTAAACCGCTTTCGGTGGCGGAGTATGCCCGCTTTGCCGAGTGGCTGCATGGGAATCGTTTTTTGCCTTCGTCCCTGTTCAGTGATTTCGACGATATTTTTGGCAAATGGAAAGATCCGAAAAAAACAGTCACCGGTGAACGGGTGAAAGCACTGCTTGACCGGGGCATGGCTATGGGCCTGGCGCTGGATAAATGGCAGAAAGCAGGCATCTGGTTGCTGACCCGAAGCGACAGTGACTATCCGGCAAGATTAAAAAAACGACTTGGGACTATGTCGCCGCCGGTTATCTTCGGTGTTGGAAACAAGAACCTGTTGGAAAGCGGTGGTCTTGCGGTGGTGGGTTCAAGGGGAATCGGTGAGGATGACTCTCAATTCACCCAAACTATCGGTACTCAGGCTGCGAAGGAAGGTATCAACATTGTTTCCGGCGGAGCCAGAGGTGTCGATGAAACTGCCATGCTCGCAGCCCTGAATGCCGAGGGAACGGCCATCGGAATTCTGGCAGACAGTTTGCTGAAAGCAGCCCTGGCGGGTAAATGGCGGCGGCATTTACAGAAAGATAATCTGGTTCTGATTTCTACTTACTATCCGGAAGCGGGTTTCAATGCAGGTAATGCCATGGGCAGGAATAAATATATTTATTGCCTGTCTGATCATGCCCTGGTGGTTCGCTCTGACAAAGATAAAGGTGGCACCTGGTCTGGAGCCAAAGAGAACCTCAACAAAGGCTGGGTGCCTTTGCTGGTGAAGCCCTCTGAAGTGGATGGCAATAGTGCGCTGTTACAGATGGGTGGGCAGCCACTTGAAATACCCAGTAGTGCTAAAGGCACTTCGGGGGGTTGGTTGGCTGATTTCATTAACGGGGTTGCAGCTTCTGCAGAATCTATAGGTCCGGTGCCTGATGATAATGATCTTTTCTCTGGTCTTTCTGTTGCTGAGCCGCAAACAGAGTATGTGCCGGAGGAAAGTGTTCAGGAAGTGACAGCACCTGTTATTGAAGATGTTCAAAACATACCGGAATCAGTCAACGACCCGTTTTTCCATTTATTCACCGAAAAGCTGAGAGAGTTGCTCGAAAGCAAGCCGAATATTTCTCTGGCAGATCTGAAGCCGATTATGTCTGATCTGAATGCCAGACAAATTTCAGACTGGCTTGACCGGGCTGAGAGCGAAAAGCTGGTTGAGCGGAAGGGGCGTTCGAGGACTTATCAGCTTGCTGGTTGATGTTTTTGTTGAGTATGTGTTGATGTGTGGGGGGGTAACTTGCCCCCCTCAGACATGCTTAATTTTTGAGAAGTCCTTTACATGTTTTTCTAATAAAAGAAACAGTTTCCACCTGCCGATACATTTCAATGATGCAAAACCTAAGAGTACTCAGGAGGCTATCTGAGAGAGCTATTGATATTTTATTTAGGACTGTTTATTTCTTTCCATGCTGCCGCATACGGAGAAAGCTTTAGTTGTTCGTTTGGCTCTACCGGAGCATGTCTGAGCTATGGAGATAAGGTCTGTTCCAGCTTTGGCAAATGCGTTGATCGGAATGATGTTTGCTTTGATGAGTATACCTGTGGTTTCGGTGGGTTTGTCTGTAAGTCGGATTATGATTCTTTGTCGCTCAGGTTCGATACTCTGGTTATGGAATATGACTCATTGGTAATGGATTACAACTTACTGCTGAAAAAACAAAATTTACTCATCAATAACTACTCTGAATTGCTTGAGAAATATAACAGTCTTGTTGATGAATATAATGAGTTGTTAATTCGTAATAAGTGACCTGTACGAATTATTCTGAAAATATCCTGCATGGTTAAAGAAACCTATCTATCTTGGGTGTTCGGTTAAATATATCGAATAAAGCTGAAGGATAGGAATTAATGAATCAGCCCCATGTTTTCATTAGTTATGCAGGAGAAAATTATGAGAACCTGCAAGACGTTCGTGCTGCCGCAAGCAACCCCAATAACCTTATAACATTCGTTGATCGCTCTCTGGCTGATCCGGTTAGGAACAGCTATGGGCATATTAATCGACGTCCACCTTCTGACCCTGCATCGGAGCAGGTAAAACAGGAAATTCAAGAGCTATTACAGCAAGCAGGCAAATTGCTGGTTCTTGTAGGTCCGAACACCCATAGTCATGAGTGGGTTTTGTGGGAGGTTGACACTTTCCTTCAGATGCACAGTGGCAGGTCAAGAGTGATGTTTATGAGGATACCTGGTGATTATGATTCAGGTATGCCGAGGGTGTTCAGGGGCTATGTTCCGTTTACAGGTTGAAAGCGAAATACGCTCATAATTTTATTGGTCAGCCGATCAAGAGATAGAGGTTTACTCTCAGTCAATGCCCTACGCCAGCCCAGATAACGAGACATATTTTTTGTCGCAATACCGTGAAATACGCCAAATATCCACTTCTTCAAATTACTGTGATAAGCATTAACATGTTGTACGTGAAAAACGCCGTCAATAACCCGTTGACCAGCTGATACCACTAATTCTTTAAAAATGAATCCAAGTTTTCTTGCAAGCTTCTCGTGTGCAAGGCTTGCATCCGCACAAACGACAGTTTCAATATTTATGCGCCCGTTTAAATGTTTGCACAACTCATCTCCACTTTCGTTGTCCAGTACACCGTCAACAGTTGAACCGGTTCTATCTCTCGCAATCATGACCGGAATTTTTCTGCATTCAGTTTTCTTATCATTACCTCGCTTTCTGGCAGGCCTTGGTAAGTTTTTCCTCTGCCCTTTGAATGATTCGCGGAATAACGTTTCGTCTATTTCGGCGATACCACTGAGTTCATCGGCTTGATCATTTTCAATGGCTTGCAAAAAACGGTGTCTCCAGCGAAATGAAGTATCCAAGTTTATGTTGCATTCCTTGGCAGCCGGGCGAAGTGTCAGTGAGTGCGTCATTCCCTGAAGGTACTGCGGCCACTTTTCAGGGTGACGTAAACGAGCCAGAGATGTTTTAGAAAATGCGTTAAAGGTTTTATGGCAATCTTTGCATTGATAACGTTGCCTATTGTTTCGAAATCCCCATTTATAAGGCTCTTCAGCATCACAATGAGGGCATTTTGGTGCCTTGCAAAAGTTAGCCTCAATCGACGCTGCTATGTCTATAGGTGAATCTTTTTCTGACAAGGCAGAAAGCAGGGTATTGCGTTGCTGGTTAGTTAATAGCGGTATTGAATTAAGAATTTGTTCAAACTGCTGGGATTGCATAACAAAGCCCCCTGAGATTAGGAGTTGATGAGAGTTTAGACTAATCAACCCCTATACGGAACATAGCCGTGTTCAGGGATTTTGAAATTCATAACTGGAATACCGGTACCATTGCCAGCTGGCTCCAACAATAATCATTGCCCCCTATCAAGAGCTTCAGAATGGAGCTTTTGATAGGGGGAACTTAAGTCTCATTTTTTCGGAGGATTGTTGTCTCTACCTCCACCAGAAGGTTGACCAGGGTTTTTGCTAGGCCAGTTAGGTGGATTTCTGGGTGGTGTTTGGGAAGTACTGCCTTTTGACATTTGTTTGTCCTTTTACTTTTTTGATTTCTGTTGATTAGGGTTCATCTGTTTCCCCCTGTTTCCATGGACTTTTGCGTATTGTTCGTTAACGCCGTCGCTTCCTTTGTTGGGGTTTAGCTGATTGGCATGATTGTCTTGTGGGGTTAGTTTCTTGCTCATTTAAAGTCTCCTTAAGCCATGATTGGCATGAATAATTGTATGCTTGCTTACCTTGCTGAGAAGGGGAAATAACACCGGAAAATCGCACCGAGTCAGGAAAATTATTCCTGCCTGACTATATTTTGAGACTGTATGAATGAGGTGTGGATTATGACACGTGAAGAGACAGAGTTAGCGGAAAGAATGTACGATGATCTAAAGCCAAAAATGCTCAAGCGATATGGTTCTGAAGCGGCATTTCATAGGCAATTTTACATTAAAAAAATCAACCCAAATGCAGGTGAGACTACTTTGAAGCGTTATGTTGATCGAGTCATGAAAAGTAAGAAAACCAGTCCGGAGAAAATTGCCGGATGGAAATGTTTTTTTGAACTTGAACAGTACAAATGTGGTGAAAAGGTGCAGACTGACGCTGATAGCAAAGCCGGCTGGCAACTCCGACTACAGGTGAAAAGCCGAATTACAGGGAAGCCCGGTAGGCCTATAGGAACTCCAGAGGCGACGCTGAGCAGTACTTATGAATTGTTTGGTGAATATAGGAAAATTTCCGGAGAACATGGTCCTGACTGTACAGTGTTTGATGAGCTTGCTGAGTCATATATTGATGGTCCTTTGCGTCGATTCAATACTAAATGGCATCCCAGAAAAAGCATTGAAGGTGATGATTTAGTGGCCTTTGAAGAGGATTTATTGTTATTACAAAATGAGAGCAGTGAATTTTGTAATCAACTTGAACAACTCTACTGAGTTGTTCTGTCAAAGAAGCTGAAACCTCATACTGCCATGCTTCGTTTGCAATCCTTGTCTGGTATGCCTTGCCTCTGCGTTGTGTTAGTTTTGCATTAATTTTTCATATCGTCTGTGCAGGGCTCACCACGGCCCGACCAAGGATTGTAGATGAACAGTGAACAGCTGAGTCTGGGGCTGGCTGCCAAGTTCCACGACCATCGTATTGTATTCTGGTACGACCCTGAGCGTAGCTTTTCAGAAAGCGTGGAAGAGCTTTCTCTGGCCAATGTAACAGTAGTAAACATGGAGAATGCTTCCACATTTCAGGTTAAAAAGCGTGTAGAGCTGGACGAGCCAGATAGTCAATTTCTGTTGTACTTCCCCCATGATATTCCGGAAATGGAAAACGACTGGCTACTGGATATTCGTTTGTACAGTGATCAGTTCTATGCCGATGCCAGCTCAATGCTGTTGAATGAGCTTGGTATCATCCGTATGGCACTTCGTAGTCACATTCAGGAGCGCAAATCATTCTTTGCCAGTAAAAAACGTCTTGAAGCCTTAAAGAAGCGGGTAGATGCTGATGAGTCTGAGCTGTCCATTGACCTTAAAATGATGGCGGTTCTGGCGGGCGCTGAGTCCTCGTCTCTGGATGAAGTTCTGCTGAAGATGTTTTTTGAGTATGCGGAGCATCTGGAGGATTCTGGTAGTGCTTTGAGTTTGCAGCAGAACCTCGATAAATTTGGATTACTGCCTTCTCTTTATAAGGCTCTGTTCGAACATTTTGGTTACCATTCAGAAGACCCTTCTGTTGAGGAGTTATTGCTGAAGCTCTTTTGTACCGAGCTTTGGACTCATCTTGAGGGTGATGATAAAAACTGGCTTAACGCTAATGTGTTGTCTTCTACCGCTGGCCGTGCAACGGCAACCGCATTTATGACAACCTGGCGAGACAGTCGCCGGTTTGCTGAAGACTACGATCGTATCGCCAAAGATCTGGAAAATAAGCTGGATGTTGTCCGCAGCATTAACCCCGGTTCAGTCCATGCGCTCATTGACTGTGAAACCTTTGAAGTGATTGAGCAGCTGGTCATCAAGCAATTGGTCAACGCTTTGCTTGGGCAAGGTCAGACCATAAGTCGAGGCCAGATCGATGAGATTGTCAATAAAAGAATGAGTGGTCATTGGTGCCAGATGCGCACTGAATATGCGGCAATTTATGATGCTTTGAAAGCGGCTAACGCCTTGTTTGCTTTACGAAAAAAATATACCGATGGATTCCATTTTGATACGGCGGAAGCTTTGTACACAGCTTATACCGACGAACTGTATCAATTTGATCAGTTATATCGTCAATTCAATGAACAAGCTAGAAAAGTACAGGCTAAAGGAGCCGACATTCTCAGGCAGCTGGATAATGCCGTGGAGGAAATGTATTGCCACTGGTATTTATTTGAACTTGGGTTGAGCTGGGATAAGTTACTTGAAAACCAGTGTGAACAGAATGGCAGCCTGAATCATTGGCGATTGAATGGAATCCCTTATCAGAAAGATTTTTATCGTGATCGTGTTCAGACGGTCTTGAAAAAATCGCAGGTGAAACGGGTGTTTGTTGTCATCAGCGATGCACTGCGTTTTGAAGTAGCTGAGGAGTTGTGCAGGAACATTAATGGTCATAAGCGCTTTAAGGCTGACCTTGAATCGCAGTTAGGCGTATTACCAAGTTATACCCAGTTAGGCATGGCTTCTTTGTTGCCACATATCCGTCTCGGTTACAAAGAAGATTTGAGTGGTGTGGTGCTGGTTGATGGACAGTCAGCCTCTGGACTGGAAAACAGGGCAAAAATCCTTAAGCCCTATAACGGTGTTGCTGTGACGGCCAAGGAGCTATTTAACTGGTCGAATCAGGAAGGACGGGAGAAAATCCGTGATGCAGAAGTGGTATACATTTACCACGACACTATTGATGCCATTGGTGATAAGGCGGCTACGGAAGATAAGACGCTGACCGCCTGTCGTGACGGCATTACTGAACTGGAAGATCTGGTTGGAAGAATTATTAATCGACTGAATGCCAGCCGGGTTGTGGTAACAGCAGATCATGGCTTCCTGTTCAGGCAACAGGCTTTGGCATCAGAAGATAAAACCGGGCTTGATAACAAACCTGAAAATGCTTTTGAAGCGAAAAAGCGTTACATCCTGGGAAGCTCTTTAGCTAAAGAAGAAAACTGCTGGCATGGGCGCGTCGCTGACTCTGCTGAAAGTCAGTGTGATACGGAATTCCTTTTACCTAAGGGAGCGAACCGCTTCCATTTTGTTGGTGGTGCCCGGTTTGTTCACGGCGGCGCTATGCCTCAGGAGGTATGTGTACCGGTCATGACAGTGCGTCCTTTGCAGAAGCAGCAGGCTGATAAGAAAACGAAACAGAAAGTAGGCGTGGTGGTAGCCAGCCAGCCAGTCAAACTGGTGAACAATATTGACAAGGTTCGGTTTTTGCAGACTGACGCGGTGTCTGAAGGGTTTGTACCAAGAACCCTGATTTGCAAAATTGTCGATCACCGGGGACAGACCGTTTCAAGTGAGGAAACCCTTGTCTTCAACAGTGAGTCGGACCAGATGGGAGAACGCACACGGGAAGCCCGCTTCAAGCTGATTGGCTCGGAGTTTGACCGGACTGCCGTGTACACATTGAAAATGCTTGATGCTGAAACCAGCACTGAATACAGCCAGTATAGTGTTAGCATCGACCTGGCTTTTCATGACGACTTTTTCTAAGGAGGATGTCTTTTTTATGAATACTGATACTGAGTTGGACAGCTCATCTCAGGCTGATCTGGATAGCCTCCTGACCACACATTTTCGAGGACGGGTTGTCCGTAAGGATCTGACAAAACAGCTTAAGGAAGGCGCTAATGTGCCTGTATACGTGCTGGAATACCTGCTTGGCATGTATTGCGCATCAGATGATGATGAGGTTGTGAGTGAAGGGTTAACCAATGTTAAGAAGATCCTTGCTGAAAACTATGTGCGCCCGGATGAAGCCGAAAAAATAAAGTCTGTTATCAGAGAGAAAACCTCCTACAAGATCATTGATAAGGTTTCTGTCCGGCTTAATCAAAGGAAGGATGTCTATGAGGCCAGACTTTCTAATCTTGGTATCAAAGATGCCCTGGTGCCCAGCAAAATCGTTCAGGAAAACGAGAAACTTTTAACAGGGGGAATCTGGTGCATTATCACGGTTCAGTACTTCTATGAAGAGGGCCAGAAAACTTCTCCGTTTTCCATCTTTACCCTGAAACCCATACAGATGCCATCCATGAATATGGATGAGTTGTTTAATGCCCGACAGCATTTCTCTGATGAGCTTTGGATCGACGGCTTGCTTCGCTCTGTCGGGATGGAACCTGCAAATCTGGAAGAAAATACCAAGTGGCACCTTATCGCACGGTTAATTCCCTTTGTTGAGAATAATTTTAATGTTTGTGAGCTCGGCCCCAGAGGGACCGGTAAGAGCCATGTTTACAAAGAGTGTTCCCCAAACAGTTTGCTTGTTTCGGGTGGACAGACCACTGTAGCCAACCTGTTTTACAACATGAGCTCTCGCCGTGTTGGCCTGGTGGGAATGTGGGATGTAGTAGCTTTTGACGAAGTTGCAGGCATTAGCTTTAAGGACAAGGACGGTGTCCAGATTATGAAGGACTATATGGCATCCGGCTCTTTTGCTCGTGGTCGTGATGCCATTGAGGCTAAAGCTTCCATGGTGTTTGTGGGTAATATTAACCAGTCCGTAGAAACACTGGTGAAAACCAGCCACCTGTTAGCACCGTTTCCTGAAGCCATGATTGATTCGGCTTTTTTTGACCGATTCCATGCTTATATTCCCGGATGGGAAATTCCGAAGATGAGGCCGGAGTTTTTTACCAATGCTTATGGGCTCATAACGGATTATGTTGCTGAGTTTATGCGTGAAATGCGAAAGCGTAACTTTGCAGATGTGATCGACAAATATTTTAAGTTGGGAAACAACCTGAACCAGCGGGATGTTATCGCCGTCAGAAGAACCACATCAGGTCTGTTAAAGCTTTTCTATCCTCATGAAATGTTTGATAAGGAAGCGGTAAGGCGGTGTCTGGTATACGCGCTGACTTCAAGGCGACGTGTCAAAGAACAGCTGAAAAAAATTGGAGGCATGGAGTTCTATGATGTTCATTTCAGCTATATCGACAATGACTCACTGGAAGAGTTTTTTGTCAATGTGCCTGAACAGGGAGGAGGAAAACTAATCCCTGAAGGGCTTCCTAAGCCGGGTGTCGTTTACCTCTCCGGAAAAGCGGCCTCAGGGCATATTGGTTTATATCGCTTTGAGACCCAGATAACGGCAGGGAATGGCAAACACACTACTTCTGGCTTTGGCTCAAATACAGCGGCAAAGGAAGCCATTAAAGTCGGGTTTGATTACTTTAAGGGGAACCTTGCCAGAATCAGCCAGGCTGCGAAATTCAGCGATCATGAGTTTCATCTGCATGCGGTAGATATGCAGAATATTGGTCCTTGCAATAACACTACTCTGGCGGCTTTTGTCGCTTTTTGCTCAGCGATCATGCGTAAGCCGGTTCAGGAGCAAATGATGATTTTGGGTGAGATGACACTTGGCGGAGTGATTAGTCCGGTAGAAGATCTTGCAGGATCTTTGCAGCTCGCTTTTGATTGCGGTGCCAGCAAAGTGCTCTTACCAATGGCTTCTGCTGCTGACATCAGTACTGTTCCGCCTGAACTTTTTGCTAAATTTCAGATCAGCTTTTTTGCTGATCCTGTGGATGCGGTGTATAAGGCTTTGGGAGTGAACTGAGTCGAGTTTTAGCCATGGCTTTGATGTTTCCAACGCCTTTGCCTGATGAAAGTATTTACAGTTTGGTCTGTCGCTATTTGAGGCTGACATTCCCTGTAAAGTACCGGGCCTCAAAGGTTTTGTTTGGTCATGAACAAGCCATGGCGGGGCCAGAATCTCTAGGGCGGTCCTTGGCGTATTTGCATGAGCAGGGGGGCAAGCAGTTTTGGCCTCGGTTAGAAGATATGGTTCGGGCAACGACGGCTTACAACTTGTATGGGATTTTCACCAGAAAGCGGGATCAAGGTTATCTGTTTAAAACCATTGCCAGCTACTACCCTGGGCAGCGGCACGCACTGTATCAGGGATTTTATCATCCTGATAATAAGGTCGATTGCTTAAAATTCTGCCCAGAGTGTATTGAAAGTGATACAGAAGAGTTTGGTGTAGCTTATTGGCACAGAAGTCATGCTTTGCCATTTGTATTTTGCTGCTGGAAACATGACTGCTCATTAATAGAAGTGAATTCTGGTAAAAAAAACTTTTTTTTGCCATGTAAGCACAGTAATGAGAATAAAAATAACAAATCTGTATTAAAAACTAATCAACAAATAGCTAAGATGTCATACAGTATTTTAAAAAGTGCTAACCCTGTCTGGATGAGTCGTGAATTGCTTTGTTATGTGATGAAAAGAGAATTGAATGTTAAGTATGCTCAGTCTGAATCGGTAGCAGGTGATTTATTGCAAGCTCATATAGAAGAGTGCCACTCATTAGATATTTTAAATAAATTGTCTCTTAGGCTTTATTTTGAACAGGGGGAAAGCAGACCTTGGGTAGTTGAATCTCTAAATACCGCAACACTTGCACATATACCGGAACAGCTTTTGATTATGGTGGAACTTTTTGGCTCTTGGAAATCCGTTAAAAAAGTCTGTAAGCTACTCAATAGCAGGTCAGATTAAAGAAGTAGTGGCTATTTGTTAGCCACCACAAGTTGTCAGTATCATCAGAGGCTGTTCACAGCCACGATGCTCTCCATGCAAGTAGCAGCATCTTGTAATCACCCTGCAGCCAAAGGCTGTTCACAGCTTCTGATAGTTCTTCGTCTGGCACTATCCACTTGTAATCACCCTGCAGCCAAAGGCTGTTCACAGCAGAAGCCTTGTATCAACCTGAAAAATATAAAAATTAATGGATATTAAGTCCGAAAATTCGTATAAATTAAGTAGTTTGAACTGGATTTTCTGCATTTTTAGCAGCCCGCAAACTGCTAAACGGAGAGTATAGACCATGCCAATACTTTACGGGGAAATCAGAGCGAATCAATGAAACTGAATCTGGTAAATCTCTTGCGTCAACAATGACTGAATAGTGCTTAAAAGTTTCTGGTGGCTCATGAAGGCTGGTTATGCAAACTCGGTCTTTCATATCTTGAAGTTTTGCATACCTGTTGCGTCGGCCATTTTGATGCTTGAAAGCAACAACCCCTTGGGTCGTCACGAGTCCTCGCATTTCTGAACGCTCATACTCAAACATCATGTCCAACGCTTCAAAAATCATATCAAGATCCTTGTACATCATTCCCGTTACAGCAGCGTCATGCTTGGATATTGTACATATGCCTAAAAATAAAGCGTAATTAAGCTTACTATTCTTGCCAATTGTTTGAGCTTTTAATTCATCTTCTTCAGTCGTAACACAGCAGCGAGTAATTGAGTTATTAATGATTCTCACAGTATTGATTGATGAAAGCCAAAAAAGCTGTACAGGACCTCTGATCGATTTTGCAGGAAACCTGGAAGCACCAAGTGCTGCCCCCATCATACGTATGTCAGCTTTTTCAATACAAAGCTTTTGTGCAATAGATTCCTGAATTGGATCAGGTACTTTCTCATTTTTTTCTGGTAGTGTATAGCCAAGGTCTTCATAAACCTCCTGATGCAGGTTATTCAAGACAGAACCGTTTTGAAAATAGATTGAAAGCGGATCATCAACAGTAGGCCCGGATATATAATTTCTGATAGATCTTTTCTGTCTAACAGAGGATACAACGGCTTTCATTGTTTCCGGATGATACCTTGGGGCTCCAGCCATATCTGGGTCTCCATTGATGTTCCCCCAGCAGACATCGAAAACAAAAAAGATATCATATGATTCCTGTAGGACAGAGCTGGCGGTAGTGTGCATATCATCACCATAACAGTTGAAGGCAACTCAGGGGGCGCATAAGGACTTCTTGGAGTACAGCATACACTTCTGGCTGTGATAGCCAACCCAAAAAAATAACTGCTCATAAGAGTTTAATGAGGCTGGGGGAATTCCAAGTTGAGTACTTGTTTCAGTGATCATTTTTTCAAGGTTAACACGCAGACCGGGAGAGAAAAGGCCTATAACATTGAGGTGATGTTGATTAAGCTGCCAAAAAAGAGGTAAGGCCTGTTGTGGTGATGCGATAACTGCTGACGAGCAGCGAATAGTGTTGCTTTGAGATCGAGATGTTTTCTGGCAATATTCAAGCAACGCAACCAGTTTTCCGTATACTTCACCTATGTTTTCTTTCAATTTTTTGTCCTTCACACCGGAGCAATAAAGAAAGAATAATAATAGTCGAGAGTTTAGTTTTGTGGCTCCCTGTTTGTTTAACCGCTTGTTGACTTTTTCAGTAGGAAGAGTGATAGAGACCCTATCTACTAATAATAACAAAGTATTAATTAAAATATATTTGTTAACTTGATGCAAAATGTGCCGTTTCTTGTTGCTAGAATATTGGCAGCCAAAAAAAGTGACGATAAATGGTTGAATACCCATTAATGGAAAGGTTTCTGTTGGAGCTGATTCTTGGAGCCAATGATTGCAATGTTTTTTTACTTGCTCTAATGAATACTTGCCTTCATACCAGCAAACAATTCTTCGACCACGTCCATGAAGAACTAAAAGGTAGAATACGTCATTATTATTTAATTTAGATATCCGATCAGATAAAGATCGGATTGGTTCTGGAGGATATTCAGGTTTTCCGATAAGTAGCTTTTTGAATATGTGATCGAATTTACTATAAGAGCTCCAGAATAAAACCGTAAAATCACCCCACTGTATTTTGTTCTGAGAGCCACCTTTTAAAAGTTCTCTAAGAGCACTACTGTATTTGAAATGGCAACTATCGCATGTAGGAGCACCAAATGCAGCTTCAAGTGCATAAGCACCAAAAGCTGTATTAGTATGGTGATTAACTGTGATAAGTGGAGCACCAGATGCCGAGGTTCCTTTAATATTTTTGAATTTACCATGTGTTTTAATAATAGTACCCGATTGACCACAAACTAGACACTGCCCTTCATGACCTGAAGGCTTGAGAGGGTGTGCAGAAAGGTATTTATAAACTACAGGGCGATGGCATAGTAACGTAGAATCACCTTTTAACTGAAATGTAATGTTTCCAGATTTTAACATTTTAGAAAATAAACGATGACTTTTGAGTTTATTTTTTTCTTTTGGCATAGTCAAAAATTGAATCAAAGCAAAAATAGCTAAATCAGATGTGTTTTTATAGATACACTGGACAAGGCGAATGAAGTTTTCATGTTGCATTTTTGCTTGATTATGATTATTTTCAGAATGTCCTGTAACAAAACCGGCATGATCCCAAAGTTGAAATGGATGTTCATGACTATTGATACCAGATCTGGCTATTGGGCTCGGGAGTAGCTGAGGAATACCTGCCGGTTCATCTTTTGATGTATGCTGTATAACTTCATGAAAAAAACCATTTTCATTGATAACAATAATCCACTTCAGGTTTTGAAGAGACCAGCCACTATTTGGCATTGCCCATGGACGCTGCTGGTAAAAATCGACAAGATACTTGATAACCAAAACGTTAACTCTCCAGGCCAGGGTAAGGAGGCACTTTGATTTTGCCATCTTTCATGACAGCGTGAAAAAAAATAGGGATACGTTTATGCTTAATTAATTGAAAGTCGTGTAATACATAACCAAAATCTGCGTTTTCATGGATTGGCCTTATGGCGGGGTTAACTGTTTCAAAAAAAGCAATATAATCACTTTGACCGAAAGTAGGTTGTCGGATACAGTCGCCTAGTGAGACTCTCTCTCTGAACTCTTTTATATGCTCGTCTAGTCGTGCATTAAAGCGTCTCACGTGAGATGGTTTGATTGCCATGTATGCAGTAATTACATAATCGACATCAAATAAAATTCGGTTATGTCGTATCTGCCTCATTTTTGAAGTATCAGTACATAGAGAACTATGGCTCTCTATGGCCGTTTTGATTAGATTAGGCCTTATCCACTGGCTTACTTCACTGGTCGAGCAGTTATACCAGGATATGGGCTTAAGTAGAGATATCTGGAAAATACTCCACCGAAAGTCTTTATGGTGGTAAACAGTTTCTAAGATTCCTCTTGCTGCAGAGGGGGTAATAAATGGATATGAGCAGCGCTCAACAGAGAGCTCAGGCCGGGTAAAACATGCAAATTCTCCCCTCACCCTTATTTTGAGGGGCTTGTGGAAAAGCTTGTTATCAGGCATTCGACCGATACTACATAAAATAGGTATCAATGGAGATGTTATAGACATGATCAAACGATCTTGCAACAAACAAAGTCATCAGTTCACTTGTGAATTGAGATACTCTTCTGCAAGAGCTCTAAGGTTTGATATCGTAGTCAGTTTTGAAACTTGATGGCGGTTTACAGTGCTGTTATTTTCTTTAATTTTCTCGATCGCCCATGCAATACGACGGACTTGAAAAATATCTACGGTTTCTCGTACATTATTGATATATGATTCAGTTAACGGAAGGTTATGAAGTTGATTTTTTAAAGCTGAACCTGTGCCAAGCTCTTTTGCCAGCCACTCTATAGTAATTCTCCTAGGTGGTTCGATTGCCATACAGTTTTTTACAATTGCGAGTAATTTTTTTTTGTATTCAGTATCTCTTTTTTTCCAGTTGACCTGGTCTTTCCTAGGGTATCTTTTAAGCTTGTCAGGAAGGGTTGAAGACAACCATTCTCTATCATGTTTATATAACCAGTAATAAGAAATTCGGCAAACACGCTTTACATCAGAGCGTGAAGAATTTTTGTATTTATTCAGGTATCTCGTTATCTTAAGCCTTTCTGATTGTCGTCTCTTTAGCTTTTCTTTCTGGCGAATTTCTAAGCGATGCTTCTTAATACTTGGATTTTGTGTTAATATTTGCTCAATTGAGCCAGTTGATAAATTAAACTTTTTTGCTATCTCTTGTGTTTTTTTACCAGCTCTCAATTCACTTTGTATTTGTTGCTTCATGGATAGTGTTATTTTTTTAGGCCTTAATGATACTGCTAACCCTGCGGCCTTTACTGTATTTAGAATATAGTTAGGTGAAACACCTAATTCTTCAGCAGTTTTTCTTGCAGAGTGAGTATTTGAAATAAATGATGATATGATGGTGCTTTTACAAATAGGAGTACTTGTTGGTGAATTATTTTTTTTGCTATTGAACATGTCATATTCTTTTTTGAAAGTATGTATGTCTGAATACAAAACGCTAATCCAAAAAAGGAAAAAAGCATAATTTTTAATTTCTTTCTTCCCGGCAACAGAATTTATTGCTTTCTGTGTTATTGATAAAACCCACTTGAAAAATGTAGGTGAGCAATCATTTATTGTAGATTCGATATAAATCCTAACCTTGTCTCGATCAAGAAAAAAACCACGAGTTAGCTTTAAATTCTGCATTTCAGAAAATAAAAGTTTCTTGGTTTTTACAGGGTCAAATATAAAGTTAGAGTTTAATATATCTCTACTAAGCTTGGAGAATGATAGCTCAAACTTTCCTGAATGAGTAGTTACTGTTTTTTCGGTAAATGGTAACCAGGCTTGAGTAGTTTTGCAATTTTTTGGTGGGTGTTTTGAAGCTATCAAACAAAGGTTGTGCTCAGCACAACATGTGACAAATGGAAGATGGTGAGAACGATGCCAGTAAGCTACCCCGTGCATCTTTATGTCAGATTCAATGCACATTGTGCAATACTTTTTATTGAATAATATTCCATTATTGATGCCAAATACATGAAACAAGTTGATCTGATCTTCATTAAGGAGCTTGGCTTTATTGTTTAAATATTTCTCTGTGTATGAGAATGTTTTAAAATATGGAAGTATTGAATGATTAGTTATTAGCTCGTGAGAAGTGATATTGAATGATTCAGAAGCATTATTAATATTTTGGGGTAATAGTAGTGATACTCTGTTACAGCTATTACCGAATAATGTCGATAAAAAACAACGCCAGCTCAATTCTGAAGAAAGATGATACTGTCTTACTATTGCGCTATATAGTAGTTCATCCTTGAGTAGTGTTACTGGCATAAATCATCCTTGATTATCTAATGAGGATAGTCTTATATATCGTCTAACGGTTTAAATTTTTCAGAGTCATAAGTGATATTTTTCTTTAATAAAGCGGCATGTAAATCATCTTCAGATTCACATATTATCATTCCGGTGTTTTTGATATAGTAATCATAAGATTTAGAAACTCCATTAATATCATAATCACTTTCATCTTTTTTCAAAGAGCCTCGATCTAAACAATTTTCAATACTATTTTCTTCAAGTATTGCCTCTAAGGCTTCACAAAACAAAGATTCATCACCTTTATCTAACATGGCAAGAGGAGCCGAAAGTAATGAAAATTCTTCAATGTATATTTCTTTTATTAACTCAGCTGTTATTATTTTCTCTTGCTTGGTTATGAGTATTTCGTAAATATGCTTTGCAAACTTGACTAATAAGAATACTATTCCTCTGGTGTATTTATGAATCTCTGATGCAATATCACACCTTATATCTATTTCGTGTAAATTATCTTGAGAAAAAATTTCATTTACAAGCAATAGCCACTCAGAATCTTTTTCTTTATAAATTCGTATTTTTTTTCTGAAATAAGTAGTACACCTTCTTGCAAGTGTTACATCATTGCTGAATAACTTCTCAACGTGAGTTAAACCAACAAGAATTACAGGTATTCCTGATGACATAATCGAAACAAAGAACTCTGTTATTTCATCTGTGCCACCGCTACGTTGAAGTGAAACTCTCTGTAGTTCATCAATAACAATACAGCCGATGGAAAATCTTGAGCATGCTTGAAGCATTTTAACTTGCAACTGTGCATGATTTTTTGCTTTTTGAGCAGCACATAGCCAGTTTTTTTCAGATTCATGTAAGCCAGGTATTTTATCTAGTATTTCGTCTAGCGCCTTAAAAAATGCTAAGAAGAAGGATTGTTTTGAGGATAGAGGCGGCATTGCTATATAGATATACACAATTTGTATATAAGGAGTAATTGGAAACTTAATACCCATAAATTTACTCGGATGGATAATTGCTTTTGGATATAGAGATAGATTTTTTTTGATAATACTACTTTTACCTGTACCGCTAACCCCTGACATAAAGCCTGAAATCAAATTGTCCTCATTGTCAGATGTCTGTAGCTTTTTTAGTAAAAGCTCATATTCAGTATCGTCAAAATAATATAGTTTTTTGATATTGTCAGTAATAATGGGAGACCTTCCGGTAAGACCATTGTAAAGTATATCGTTTAATTCTTTGCCTATAAATATGAAGTCATGAAATACCATAAAGAAAGAAGAAAAGCGTTTTTTTAATGATCTTATTTTTAACTCTATAGGCCACTCTAGAGTATCTTCATAGTAAAGCTTTGTTGTATTGATTCTTTCTTTTATTTTTATAGGCTTAAGTTGTTCCGGTAAGGCTCTTATTAGTGGATTGCCATACTCCTCTGGTAAAAAAATTGCTTCATTTTCATTATACTTCGCATAAACATAGTCAGGAAAGGAATTTTGTGATTCATAATGTGAGAGAATGCTGCTTGTCTTACTCATGATCGTCACCGTATAACTCTTCAAAGTCTCTTTCTCTGTCGGATTTGTCCGTTTTGTTTGCAATAGTTTTATTTTTTATATCAAGGAACTGTCTATCTTCCTTTGCTCGTAAAGCATTTCTAAAATTCTTTTCTTTGATCCTATTTTGACCCTTGTCTTGAAGCTGTTTTGTTTTGGAAGCTGTATTTGTTTTATTTGCAGCTTTGGTTGCTTTTTTTGCTTCTGACGCTATTTTCTTTTGTTCAGATTTTTTTCTAGCCTCTGATTGATCACGGTTCTCCTGCAATTTAGTATTGTTTGTCAGTAAATCCGCTTCTTTTTGATATATGTGTAAATCAACAAAGTTGGAATTTTTATATTCTTTATATGACTCCTGAAGTCTGCACTCATAAGGAGTGTTTTCAGAGTCATATACGAAAATATAATCAGAATCTATAATTGAAAACCTAATAGGAACTTTCCAGCTTCCTTTTTTAGCTTTGAAAAACCACCCTTTCTCTCTAAGTAGTGGAGAGTCGTACATAAGTTTTCGGAACCTGACACCGGAGTTGGTAATTGTAGCTTGCTCAGGATGAAGTAAATAAATTCTTAGTTCTCTTTCTGATTTTTTCTGTCCCTTGATTAAAAGATTGTCACAACCCCATTTCCAAATGTGTGATGGGTATGGCAGCACTTTGTCTTTTACCATAGCTGGATTTAACAATTGCCTTTTTTTGGCGTAGGAGTTAAGAAATAGAATTTCATTAATGAGTAGTTTTGTTAATTCGTCAACAGTCAATGCCGCATTCCAAGCTGCAAATCGCCTTTTTTGTGAACTGCACCCTTTCTCAAAAGATCCTGATACGTTTTTTAGTGCCTTGTTTAGAGTATTGAAGCATGACTCAACCAAACCTTTTGCTGCTGCAAATCTTGGGGGGGCAGTTTTTATTTCTTTTATTCCTGCAAGAAATAAACCTTCTCTCTTTAACCTTCCAATCATTTCAGAACCTCGATCTAGAAAGAGGCTGTAGGGTATGATATCAGCATCCCAGTCTTCTTTTTTTATTGATATATCATATCTTTTACAATATTTGACTTTGTCTGTGAATGTATTGAAATATAACTGTCTTATTGCTTCCCATGAGGGTTCTATTATATCTACATAGAGTCCAACATACTGATGTGAAAATACATCGATAGCGACATAGACAATAGCAACTCCTACCTTTTTACTTCGATCAAATGATGAAACCAACTCAACTGGTACTCTCCAGGCGTCAATCTGATAGCATTGAGCTGGCAAATATATGTTATCTCTTGATCGTCCCTTTTTAGCCCTTACGGTGTTATAGTATTCTGCTGTGGTGAGTCTTCTTTTAGGGGTGTGATCATACTCTTCATGTTTTTTAGCATGATAATAATATTGGCCATATTTTATTATTTCAGAGTCGGGCTTTAATATAGGAGTTTTAACTCCGTACTGATTTATTTCCCATCCAATGTTAAAATAGTTTTCTTTTATAAATCTATGCCCTTCAGCGTACTGGCCTGGGAATTTTTTGTTTGCAAGAATTATTTTAGAAGCTATATGGCTCTTAATATTTATCCCATATTTTCTAACCTCTTTATTCTTGACTTTATTATGGGGTCTTCCCCTTTTCTTCCCTGAATCTGATTTTGATACACCTCGACCACCTTGGAAATATCGATAAGGAATTAGTGACTGAGGGTTCTGATTGAATGCTATGTAGCGTAAAAATAATCTCACTATGGTTCTATGACTATAACCACAGTTTTTTGTGAATTTTCTGCATTCTTTTGAATAAGGGCATAATATCATCTCCTCATAAGCTACATCACATAATTTTTTAATAATGGTATGTCGCTTATTTCTCTCTTCTATCCATTTTTTATGTCCTTGTTTTATTAATGTCTCGTCATCAATTTGAAATATTAGGGGTAAATCTACTGTGCTTTCAGTTAAAATATCTTTAGTTATGAGTTCTCTTACTTTTTCTTTTGGAAATATTTTTGGATTTTGTAGATAATTATTCCTTTGATGTTCAGGATCTGTATCTAGCTTTAATAGCCATATGAAGTCGCTGTTATCTTCAGCAAGAACTATTCTGTAAACCCCCGTCAGTTCACAATCTTCATTTCCAATAAGTACTTGGCTCTGGTAAAGCATTGCTCTAACTCTTCAGGTTTTGAAAAAGGTTGCAGGGTTGATAATAGAATTCATTTCTAACCTTTCCTTTCTTAAGTCAAAAGTAATTTTTTTGTACCAGCATAACTGCCAAAATATTGATACTGTATCTTTATATGGAATTCCGGAGTAGGCAGAAATATTAGATAACATTTCTTGTAACTCTTCATTATGTTTTGCTCTCTTACATTCCGCTTCAAAGCAAGTAAGTGCCAAATCAAACTCATCATTGCTATATGTAGATTTCTCTAGGTATCGGTCAAATCTTTCGATATTGTCGATAACGTTCCTATTTATTGATCTCTCTGTAATGATTTTCCAATTAATTCCTTTGCTTTCGAAATAAACTTTTTGTACGTTTAGCAGCTCCCATGTTCTTTTTTTATTTTGCTTTATTGTGTCACTGTCGTTTTCAAAAAAAACCAAATCTTTCAGGTACTTCATTGATCTTGCAAGTTTTATATCCTGACCATCATCGCTTTGTGTTATCAGAGCATCTTCGGTATAGATCCAATTAGTTTTAGAACCTCTAAATCGAGCTTCTTTAATGTCCATTGCTTTCTCTATTTCTATGGTTGGGGTTTGTGGAAGGACTTCATTATCCATATCAATAAGAGGTACTTGTGTTTCTAAATTGGTGGTGCGAGGATGGAATCTAACTAAGAGGCAAAAATTATATTCTAAATCCGAATGCTTAACGATTGTTTTATCGCATTCAATTGTAACAGATCCTTCACTGGCTCTTCCCCTGGATGGAACATCCGCAATAGAAGTGAAAGACCTGTTTTTCTTTAAACAATCATTTTTCCAAGCTTTCACCCATCTCTGAACATCTTGCTGGGTAACCCCTGTTCGCTTTTTCCTCATAAAAAAGCCTCTGAAGTCAACTTGTTACCTTAGTATTAAGGTTAGGACTCCAGAGGCATTTTGTCAGAAATTATTTTTTCTTGACAGAAATTATTTTTTTTGTCAGAAATTATTTAATTTTTACAAAACCAATACGTTACCTGTAGGAATCAGTCGAAGGACAACTGCATATAAAATGCCTGTCACCGTGAGCGTTATCGACCCGGTTAACGGCAGGCCAGTACTTGCCTCCCTGTGGATTACCGGCAGGGAATACCGCATCTTCTCTTGAATAAGGGCGATCCCAGCCAGAGTCAACCAGATCGGCCTGAGTATGCGGGGCATTCACCAGTGGGTTGTTGTCGGCTGGCCATTCACCGTTCTCGACTTTTATGACCTCCTGACGAATAGCAATCAGGGCATCCACAAAGCGGTCAATTTCAGCTCTGGATTCAGACTCCGTTGGTTCAATCATCAATGTGCCAGCCACAGGAAAAGACATGGTGGGCGCATGGAAACCGTAATCCATCAGTCGTTTAGCAATGTCTTCCTCTGTAATGCCACTGGCGTCTTTTATGGGACGAATATCAATAATGCACTCATGGGCGACACGGTTATTACGACCACGGTAAAGCACGCTGTAATGCTCTGACAGTCGTTCGGCCATGTAGTTGGCGCTGAGAATGGCGACTTCTGACGACTGTTTTAAACCCGTCTGCCCCAACATTTTGATGTACATCCAGCTGATTGGCAGAATGGATGAACTGCCAAACGGTGCGGCTGCCACGGCTCCTGTGCCTTTATGTTCTCCCTCTATTGGGCTGACACGATGGTTGGGCAGATAAGGCGCCAGATGTTGTTTAACACCAATCGGTCCCATGCCGGGCCCACCCCCACCGTGCGGAATAGCAAAGGTTTTATGCAGGTTCAGGTGCGAGACATCGGAACCAAACTGCCCCGGCTGAGCAATGCCAACCAGTGCGTTCATATTGGCACCGTCCATATAAACCTGTCCGCCGTGCTCATGGATAATCGAGCAGATAGTACGAACTTCTTCTTCAAAGACACCGTGGGTGGACGGGTAGGTGATCATCAAAACAGACAGGTGTTCGCTGTGCTGTTCAGCTTTGGCTCGCAGGTCGTTAATATCCACATTACCGTTACTGTCGCACTTAACAATCACCACTTCTAATCCTGACATGACGGCAGAAGCCGGGTTGGTACCGTGAGCAGAAGATGGAATCAGGCAGATATTGCGGTGTGCCTGTCCATTGGCTTGCTGATAGTTGCGTATGGCCAGCAGACCCGCGTATTCGCCCTGGGCGCCAGAGTTTGGCTGCATGGACAGTGCGTCGTAACCCGTAACACTGATCAGATCCTGTTCCAGTTCCCGAATCATGGTCATATAACCCGGCACCTGATCCCTTGGGGCAAAGGGATGAATATCGGCAAATTCCGGCCATGAAACCGGCAGCATTTCCGCCGTAGCATTCAGTTTCATGGTGCAGGAGCCCAGGGGGATCATGCCGTGGGTCAGGGAGTAGTCTTTGTTCTCCAGCTGTTTCAGATAACGCAGCATATTCGTTTCTGAGTGGTAACGGCTGAAGGTCGGGTGAGTCAAAATAGCATCGGTACGACGCTGCTCCGGTTGAATGCCAGAGCCATTGATTCTGGCATGCAGCTGTTCGATATCAAGATCGTTGTCTGCGCCCAGGATGATATCAAACAACTGACTGATATCTTCACGGGTGGTGGTTTCGTCCAGACTGATGCCCAGCTGGTCACTGCCGACCATTCGCAGGTTGCAACCTGAATCCAGCGCTTTTTTGTAGAGAGCGTTCTGTTCGCTACCCACCGTGATCGTTAGCGTGTCGAAGTACGAGGTATTGCACTTTACCCCAAGCGTGGTCAACCCTTCTGCCAGAATAGCCGTCAGGCGATGCACGCGTTCGGCAATAACCTTCAACCCTTTGGCACCGTGATAAACCGCATAAAAACCTGCCATATTCGCCAGCAGGGCCTGAGCCGTACAGATGTTGGATGTAGCCTTCTCCCGTCGTATATGTTGCTCACGGGTTTGCATCGCCATACGCAATGCCTGATTGCCCCGGCTGTCGACAGAAACGCCAATAATCCGGCCGGGAATGGAGCGCTTCAGTTTCGCACTGGTGGCAAAATAGGCAGCATGGGGGCCGCCAAACCCCATAGGCACCCCAAAACGCTGGGTGTTGCCAAGGGCGATATCGGCACCCAGCTCACCCGGTGACTTCAGCAGCACCAGCGCCAGCAGATCCGCAGCCACCGACACCATGGCTTTTTGCTGCCGAGCCTGTTTAATAATACTGACAATGTCGCCTATTTCGCCGTAAGTACCCGGGTATTGCAGCTGTACGCCAAAGACCTCGTGTTGATCAAGTTCGGTAGAAGGGTTGCCGACCACCACCTGAATACCCATATGGGCTGCACGGGTCTGAATCACGTCAATGGTTTGAGGATGAACATCGTCGGCAACAAAGAAGACCGGGTGCTTGCTGCGATTCGACCGGCGGCACAGTGCCATGGCTTCAGCGGCAGCCGTTGACTCATCCAGAAGCGAAGCATTCGCCACTTCCATGCCGGTCAGATCCATCACCATCTGCTGATAGTTCAGCAGGGCTTCCAGACGCCCCTGGGATATTTCCGGCTGGTAAGGCGTATAGGCCGTATACCAACCGGGATTTTCCAGTACATTACGCTGAATAACAGGCGGCACATGGGTGTTGTGATAGCCCATGCCAAGGTACGATTTGAACACCTTGTTCTGGTCTGCAAGAGAACGCAGGCAACTGAGTGCCTGCTGTTCAGTCATGCTGTCATTAACGTTCAGGGGCTGCTGCATGCGAATAGCCCCGGGGACGGTATCCTTGATCAGCGTTTCCAATGAGTCTGCGCCGAGCAGGTTCAACATAGTCTGTTGTTCGTCGGTATCCGGGCCAATGTGGCGTCCGGTAAATGCATCGTTATGCTCCAGCTGTTTAAGCGCCTGTTTTTCAACGACCATGTTTCTACCTTTCTTCTGGCAGTCACCCGCATCCTTTACGGAGGTGACTCAAGTATGGATGATTAATCTTGTTTTCAGGTGCCGATGTGTCTGAAAGATCAGCACATCACCACATTAACAGCCAGCCCACCGGTGGCTGTTTCTTTGTATTTGTCCTGCATATCCAGTCCGGTCTGGCGCATGGTCTCAATCACATCGTCCAGTGATACCCGGTGTTCTCCGGTACCAATCAGGGCCAGTCGAGCCGCATTGATCGCCTTGACCGCACCCATGGTATTGCGTTCGATACAGGGAACCTGAACCAGCCCGCCGATAGGATCGCAGGTCAGCCCGAGGTTGTGTTCCATACCGATTTCTGCCGCATTTTCAGTCTGCAACGGTGAGCCACCCAAAACTGCACACAAGGCTCCGGCCGCCATGGAACAGGCGACGCCGATTTCACCCTGACAGCCGACTTCAGCGGCTGAGATTGAAGCGTTCTTTTTATAAAGCATGCCAATGGCAGCCGCTGTGGCGATAAAGGTGATAATATCCTGCTCTTTACTGCTGTCGACAAAGCGTACGTAGTAAGCCAGAACCGCAGGAATCACACCGGCAGCGCCGTTGGTGGGGGCTGTGACGACGCGACCACCCACGGCATTTTCTTCATTCACCGCCAGAGCAAACAGACTGACCCAGTCCATCAGCTCCAGCTGGTCTTTCTGATGAGCTTTACGATTGACCAGCTTCTGATGCAGACCGTGAGCCCGCCGGGCAACCTGTAAACCACCCGGCAATACCCCATCTTCTGCACAGCCCCGCTCAATGCATTGCTCCATAACGTGCCAGATACGCAGAATCTGCTGCTCAATATCGGGGTAGCGGGCAAGGTGGTGTTCATTCGCCATCACCACTTCGGCAATCGTCAGGTTATTGTCTTCGCAGCGTTGCAGAAGCTCTCTGGCATTGTCGAAGGGGAAGGGAATGGTGCGGGGCTGGGCAGAAGAGGCCTGATCAGTAGTGGCGTGGTCGAGAGCGGCTTCCTGTTCATCCAGTACAAAGCCACCTCCAACGGAATAGTAATTATTGGTGTGCAGAACAATGCCTGCATGATCCTTGACGGTCAGCGTCATACCATTGGGATGAGCTGGCAACGACTGTCCGAAGTGAAACTGTAGATGGTGCTTCTGACTGAAGGCAACCGGATACTGTCCGGCAAGGCGAATCTGTCCTGAGTCTTCGATGGTCTTAAGAAGCCCTGGTGCCTGATCCGGGTCAAGACGGTCAGGCTGTTCGCCCAGTAACCCCAGAAGTACGGCTGTATCGGTGGCATGGCCTGAACCCGTCATCGCCAGTGCGCCGAACAGATCGATCTTGATACTGGCGACCTGGTTCAGTAGCTGTTTATCTGACAGTTCGCCAAGAAAGCGGTTGGCAGCCACCATCGGCCCAACGGTGTGGGATGAGGAAGGCCCAACGCCAATTTTGAACAGGTCAAAGATACTCAGGCCCATGGGTTCACTCCATCAGGTTCCACTGCTTGTCCTTATCGCAAAGACTTTTTATCAACGGTTGCATCACTCAACCGGGTCGGGAAAGTATGCCGGAAGGGTAACAACCGCCCTGTTTCATATCAAGATGAATGTGTCTTACAGGGAACGCCCTTAAATATAATACCCGTCATCCGTTTTTCAGTGTTGCTTGCCGGCGCTGTGATTGCAGACAGTTGCCGAAACTCTGCTAATATAGGTGAGTTCATACTGTTCAGCTCCTATTCTGCCATTGCCTGCACTATCGCTTTATTAATCAGAATCAACGCTCCTTAGCTTGAAATAACAGGCACCTGGCACCTTCTCTTCCCCCTGCCCTTCCCCCGCGAAGTTGTTTAATGGCAGTGGGTGTTACAGACGTATAAGGTGAATGTGACCATCATGTTATCAACTAAGTTCGCCAGTATTTTTGCAGTGACATGCTCAATAGCAATGGCTGATTATGATGCCGTTGAGAAAAAAAAGGCTGCCGTAGTGAATGCGGGCAGTTCCGGCTCAAGGCTCTTTATCTACCAGCATTCGTCAGACCCTAAAATGGGGCTTCCTGATATTAAGGAGGATACGCAGAACATACAAAACGGAGGCATTCAAGACGTTGATGTAAGTAATCTGGATCAATATCTGCAAGCACTGTTTAGCAAAGTTGAAAAAGAAAATATTAATAATATTTACTTTTATTCAACCGCTGGCATGCGGAAAATCAAACCTGACCAAAGAGCATCAATAAATACAGGCATTGAAAAATGGTTAAAAGAAAAATTCCCTTCATCAGACATTGACGTTCAAACAATAACAGGCCAACAAGAGGCCCTGTATGCCTGGCTGGCATTAAATTATGACAACAAGTTCTTAGCTTTACAGGGAGATACACAGGGAGTACTTGATATGGGCGGTGGATCTACACAAATCGCTTATGAAGTTAAGAATAAAGGAAGCTACACCGTTAAGATAAGCAACAAAACTTACAGCCTTGAAACAAAAAGTTTTCTGGGTTTAGGGCTTGATCTGGCAATAACCCAGTACCTGAATCAGGCAGCATGCTTCCCTAAAGGTTTCCCTTTGCCTAATGGAAAAAAAGGAACCGGTGACTTTGAAGTCTGCAGTAAAGCTATTCGACCGTTAATTACAGATGTGCAAAAAGTTTCCAGCTATCTTTCATTACACCCAGTTGTCAATACGCACAGTTTTATTGTCATTTCAGGGTTTTACTATACGGCAAAAGAGCTAAATATTACCAAAAACTATTCCATAAAAAAACTGGGTGAGCAAGGTGAGAACTTTTGCAAGCAAATCTGGGAAGACTTAAAGATTGGAGAAACTTCCTATCTGCCGTCACCTTTTCTATGGCATATCTGCTTTGATGCTGCGCTGGAAAGTGACTTGCTGACGCTTGGCTATCGGTTAGAGCTCGCGGGGCTCCCTATTAAAACGACTTCAAGTATTGACTATAAATCAGACTGGTCGTTAGGTGTATTGTTTAAACCTTTTGTCACCCCCTCTGCGGAATCAAAACAATCTGATTCTCGTAACGAACTATAAACTTTAATACCAAAATCTGAGCTAAGGGCGGTAACAACCAGAAATATACCCTAAACTCCGGCTTCCCTGACTTCATACCTGCCATAAAGGGCGGGTATGAAGTTAATTCAGACGATGTTGAGTAGCGGTGATGTTAAGACACAATTTCCGGAAAATTCGTCAGACTCTTCTGAAAGCAATTATGTATTCTCTGTTGCTTATATCAATCCCCTGGTACAGGCCCCCCGGACAGCTTTCCCCGACCCTTGAAAGCTTTCCTGACTGGGTACTTACAGCACTGCTCTGTTACGCCATAGTCACCGGCATCAATGTCTGGCTATGGTATGCGGAGAGTCCGGCAAAGTGACGCTTCAACTGGGACTGATTATCATTTATTTCTTTTCATTCACTGTCAGAGCAAACAGACTGACCCGTTTCCTGGTTGGCTTCCCACCAGGATGACTGTTTGTCGGAATAACTTGCAAAGGAGGAAAACAATACTAGTCTCAGCCTTCATATTAGTTTTTATACGCTTGCTGCTCTCTGTTCGCCTGCGTAATACCCAAGATTATTAAAGGTGTGTAAGATGCTGAAAAATATAAAAAAATTATTAATTTGTACTACGTCATTACCTCTGATGCTATTGCTTGCTGCTGCCACGCATATTGGGGCAGATCAAACCAGCCAACCAAATAATCCGGTAAGTAAGGCTCGGGAACAATTAAAAAATCTGCAAATTCTGACAGAAGCACCTGAGTTGGATTATGAGAAATTAGAACAAATGGAAAAAAATTTAAAAAAAACAAGATTTGATTTGGGCAATTGTAAAAATAAGAACATGGATAATGAAGTTATTAATCTTCAACTACTTCAGGAGATGGAGGGATTAGAAAAAGAGCTTAAGGCATGTTAGTAGCATCACCAAAAAAATAAAATAAAGATTGATTTACAGCTATCACAGATATTAACAAACATGAAATCAAATAAAATACTCCTTTTTTTCACTGTAATTATTTTCACCCTCATTATCACAGATAATAAATCAAATGCTAGCACTCCTGCGAATATTAGTGCTGACACTTCTGCGGTTATTAACACTGAGACTCCTAATGTTACAAGAAAAGTTAAATCAGCCCATTTCTTTGGGATCGATGGAGAAATACGACAAAGAGTAATAATCCAGCCTGCAATACTTTACGGCAAGGTAGAATTTAGAGACGAAAGTAACAATAAATTATTAGCAGAGGGGTATGAATTTCTGCTAGCATCTGCCACAGCGGATAATCAAACACTGTATAAGCATAGAGCATTTGCTCTGGAAGCAGGCAAAAATAAATCAGTCAATGTAGATAATTGTACTAGCTCTGATGAAAGAGCGAACTGCACAATAAATGAGCTATTGGACTATAGAGCTTCCGAAGGCGTTAACCTTATTGTTGATAGTGGCGACAGCATCCGAACTTATTATGAGTACAACTGTAAATATCGAAATACCCATTCTGACAATTCAGGCTTACTGAATAGTGAATTATTATTAGATTGTAAGTATGTTAAAGAGTTACCATTGCCTTCCAGGGTTCTGTTTTATGGTCAGGATGAAAATTCATCGGATATCATTAGCATTCTTTCTTATTTCGCCTTCAGGAAGAAATACAATTCAGAACCTGGTATTGATTTTTTTGATCGTTTGCCTCCTGCCAGCTATTACATGTATGGTACAAGATACACTGCAAAAAAATATAATCAGTATGCAAAGTCAATCCACTCATTAGTTAATGATCTCTGGCATGCCGAAGTAAAGGAAAAAACCAAAGAGGAAATAGACGAGGAAGAAGAATATGAGAAGAAAGTATCAAAAACCGAGCCGGATCTGAAGGCAACTCAAATCAATTTACAGGAATGCAAAAAGAAAAATGCTGACCATGAGAAACAAACAGATCAGCTGAAAGAAGAAATAGATAGTCTCAAAGAAAATCTTAAATCGTGCTAACCCTGCCTTAACCAGTTCCACGAAAGGGGTATGGCGGCCTGTTAAACTTCAGGCTGTCCTGCTGGTTGCATACTATCAGGGTTACTTTGCTAAGCTGCCAACAGCTTATCAGCCGATAGTCTATAACTGCGATGATAAAACACAAATTCCGGCCTGTCAGGATGTTTTTTAAGTCAGCCATGTATTCCCTGTTGCTTGTATCCATTCCCTGGTACAGACCCCCCGGGCAGTTTTCCTCGACCCTTGAAAGCTTTCCTGACTGGGTACTTACAGCACTGCTCTGTTACGCCATAGTCACCGGCATCAATGTCTGGCTATGGTATGCGGAGAGTCCGGCAAAGTGACGCTTCAACTGGGACTGATTATCGTTTATTTCCTTTTGCTTCTACCTGTCTGCCTGAAAGCTAAACAGTCCAGCACCAAAAATACGGCATCAGACCACTATCTGGCAGACCGCTCCCTGGGGATGTTTGTCTTGTCCCTGACACTCTTTGCCACCATAGCCAGTGGGCATACGCTGCTGGCTAATACCGGACAGGCTTATCGGCTTGGCTACCACTGGATCATGGCGATGGGGTTGTGGACTACGATCAGCGTAAGTTATCGCTGGATTGTTCCAAAACTAAGACCCATTGCGCTGACGAACCATTTTGTCACTCCCGGAGACTGGATCCGGTTCCGGTTTCCTGCCCAGCCCTGGGCTGTCCCACTGAGGCAGTTGCTTACACTCTGTTTCTGCCTCTGTCTGACTAACTATCTGTTTGCTCAGCTCAAAGCGGTGGGTGAAATTGTGGTGGTGCTGACTGACAGCAAGGTTCCCTATCACCTTGCTGTTCCTCTGTTTGCCCTGGTTATTCTGCTCTATGACTCGGTAGGCGGTTTGCGCGCTGTAGCCTGGACTGATGTGATTCAGGGGCTGGTGACCATTGCCGGGGTTGCCTGCCTGTGCTACTGGATTACCAGTCACTTTGGTGGTTTGCAGCAAATCATTGCCGGTGTCGCTGAGCACAGACCTGAAAGCGCCAGAGTTCCCGACTACACCTTTCAGGCTCGCTGGTTCAGCCTGATGTTAATGGGAGGGTTAGCGGTCTGTGTGTATCCACAGGCGCTACAGCGTGTTTTTGCGGCATCATCCACCCGGGTACTCTATCGCTCGCTGGCACTGTCCAATATGGTGCTTGTTATCTGCGGGCTGGTTCTTATTCTCACAGGCTGGTCGTCTCTGTCACTGCTTGGCGGTGCCAGCATCAGCGAAGATCAGGTGTTGACCGTCGCATTAAAGCAGTGGGCTGCCAGCAGTGCTATCAACTATTTCGGCGCTTCCCTGGTGCTGATGGCTGTAATGGCAGCGATTATGTCAACCGCTGATTCAGTGTTGCTGTCACTGGTGTCCATTATAAAACACGACTTTACTCAAACTTCTGCCCGAACCAGTCTTCGACAGGATTATCTGATTGCGTTTGTGGTCATGACACTCTGCTCTCTTGCAGCGCTTTACCGGGATATTACCCTGTGGCGCCTGCTTGAACTCAAGCTGGAACTGCTGGTGCAATGTTTTCCGGGGTTTGCGCTGGCATTACACCGACCTTCTCTCAGGGCGTCTTCCGTGTTTCTGGGGCTGGCTACAGGTCTGGTGGTGCTGATCACCGAGCTGGCTCTGGGGGTTCGCTCTGTTTATGGTATCAATAGCGGCATGGTGGCGCTGGCAGCCAATATTACCGGTATTTTTATACATCACGTTGCTGTTATACCCATGATAAAGAAAAGGCCGCAAATCCTGTGAGCTTAGGAGTAAGCCAAACTTATTGTTCTTTTTGTACAGTGCTTTAGTCGAAAACGTCATCAAAACTAGCATCACTCATTTGAATACTTTTCTTTTTACGGGATCTAGATGCCCCACTGTGAGAGATGAGAGAGTTTCTAGTCCTTACGGGAAGAGTTCTTACGGGAGTATTTGGGCGCACCACTAACGGATCATGAGCAGGTGACATCATTACTTGCTGGCAGTCATTTCCATGTCCGGGAGGGTTATGAACCAGCTGGTATCTATGTTGTCCCGGAACCTGAGGAACATGAGACGCGGGGGGAGGTCTGAGTGCATTCTCCAATGAACGGATTTTTACCCTGTTCAAAAAGCTGTAAGTCATAGATATGGTGGCTACCCCCAGACTCAATACCGCAATGCCAAGGCTAATATAAACGACGGTCTTCTGATTATTATTCGATGCTTGGGTGTTGTGAGAGGTATCCGTTTTTTCATTATCACGCTGCCCGGTTTCTCTGACAAATCTTCGGCGATGGTGTTTTGCATCCGAATGCCCAGATCCAGACAGAGGGATTACATCAGGTAAATAGATTGCCCCTTTAAACCTGTTTCCATCCTCATAGCTGATATAGCGGGTAACAGGGTTGCTGGAGCCATAAGTCAGGAAATCAGTTGCCATGAAATTGTTCTTCAGCTTTAAGTCAGCGGGGTTATCCCCGTTTATCCAGCATATGAACCGGTTGTTGTAAGCTACGTAGTTTTTGATATTGTCGACTCGACTGACAATATTTCTTTTGCACTCTCCAAAAAAGTGATTGTTTTCTAATTTAAGGTAAGTGCCAACTTTCTGATTATATTCAGAATTACTGGTATGTGTGTCAGTTGTGAGAAAGACAGGGTTATCAGTGACTGACTGACCATATGAAAAAAAATGACTGCCTTTAATATTAAACAGCGCCTGATCGTATTTTTTTTCATGGAATAAAAAATTTTCAGTTGCGAAAATATTGATGCTTTGCCCTGCTGGCTGAACCAGCTCACTATTAAAAATATTTATGATGTTTTTTTCCGGTTGAATATCGAGCTTGTCTGAATTTTGCTTTATCTCAAAACTCAGTAATGAAGAAGATGCAGAGATTGATTTTGTTGCTTGCTCACTGGGTTTTAGCTCATATGGCGTTGATAAAAAAGCAGGTGCGTTGGACAAGCCCGAAATCAATATACCTGTTGCATTTGAATCTATGAGGCTATCTTTTTTGGATGTGTCGGATTCACTGTTTTCCCACATGCGTTCCAAACCAATATAAAAATCATTTGCCAGCTTTGCATCAGTGGTTAATGGAATCCCGACTAATTTTTGACCTTTTTCCAAAGTGATGGTTTGGTTGACTTTATAGCTTTTTTGCCAATGAGCCTGGAGAGTACGACGGGCTCCCCTCGCGTCAACCATGATCAGCCCCTGGTCCCGGTGGGCGGGATTAGTCAGTTCCGTTCTGACGCCGGGGCCAACCATGAGGAAGACCGTATTCTTTTTATCTTCAGGTATCCGGTTACGGTTGTATTCTCCGATAGTTTCATCAATAGGCTTTCCATCAGGGAAAAGCATTACGCATCGGGATATCTGATTGAATGGGAATTGCTTTTGAATGTTGTTTAATATTGTCGCCGCAGCCGTTTGAATTGATTCATTCAGTCTTCCCCCACTTTCTATAGAAGAGTTGCACAAATCATCTAATGTTTGAGCCTCGTTCGAAGTGTTGGGCGTTTGCGTATGCTTCCGGGGTAGCTGCTGTGCAGTGCCCGATAAAGAGAAAAACAAAATAATTAACGTCAGTGCTCGTATTATGAAGGAGATTAATAAGGAATCTTTCATCGCAACCAACTTATCACTTCAAACGTAAAACCCCTTACTTTTAGTGAGGGGATGTAAGTTCAGCTTGCAAAGCAAGCTCTCTGCACTATCTTTTTTTGTCTTGGATGTTTTAGCGATTACGCTGCCAAGACAGGAAAGTAAAAAACTAAATTACCTCCGTTTTTTGCCCGTGTCGTTTACTCGACAATCTTAACCGTAGGGCAAGAAAGCGAATAAGGTGTGTCCCGCTACTGGTAAGGGATGCACTGCGGCAGGGCATTGCCGTCTAGCTGTAGGAATCCTCGTCGTTTACGGCGAGGAGGATGTCAAAAATACGTGTTTACTTGTCGTTGCGTGAATATAGTTGTTTTAAAAATAGTTGCTACTCTGATTGTGACAACAGCCATTCCCATCAGGACAAAAAAAAGACCATAAATATTTCTGGATTCATGGTCTTTTCTGCTACGGACGTATCAACGATTATTCAGCAATGGTTTTGCCTTCTTTTTCGGCGGCTTCTTTTGCCAGGTAGTCGCGCACCAGTTTGAATACCACTGGACTCAACAGCACAAGAGCGACCAGGTTAGGTATTGCCATCATGGCATTCAGGGTATCAGCCAGCAGCCAGATAAAGTTCAGGTTCATAGTCGCACCAACCGGCAGAGCAATGATCCACAGAATCCGGTAAGGCTTCACAGAACGTGGGCCAAACAGGTATACGAGGCAGCGTTCACCGTAAAAGCTCCACCCCAGCGTGGTGGTAAAGGCAAAGATCGCCAGCGAGAACGTCACGATGTAGTTACCAACACCCGGCATGGCTTTAGCAAAGGCCATGGAAGTGAGTGCCGCACCGGATTCTCCGGAAGTCCAGAGACCAGAGGTGATAATTACCAGACCAGTAATGGTACAGATAATAATGGTATCGATAAAAGTACCCAGCATGGCAATCATGCCCTGACGAACCGGGTCTTTGGTTTTGGCGGCAGCGTGGGCAATGGGAGCAGAGCCCAGACCCGCTTCGTTGGAGAAAACACCACGGGCAACACCGAAACGAATGGCTGCCCACACAGCTGCACCGGCAAAGCCACCTGTTGCGGCAACCGGTGAGAAGGCATAGGTGAAGACCAGGGACAGAGCTTCAGGAATGGCAGCGGCATTAATCACCAGCACCCCCAGTCCGGCTAACAGATAACTAATCGCCATAAAAGGCACCAGTGTACCTGCCACCTGACCAATACGACGGACGCCGCCAATCAGTACCAGACCCACCAGAACCATCAGGACGACACCGGTTATCCAGGTAGGCAGACTGAAGTTAGCTTCCAGAACCGCAGCGACCGAGTTGGATTGTACCGTATTACCGATACCAAAGCCTGCGATAGCACCGAACAGGGCAAACAGTGTGCCAAGCCACGCCCAGCGGGAACCCAGACCGTTCTTGATGTAGTACATGGGGCCGCCGTAATGATTGCCTTTGTCGTCTACTTCCCGGAACTTTACCGCCAGTACGGCTTCTGCAAACTTGGTGGCCATACCCACCAGCGCTGTACACCACATCCAGAACAGGGCACCGGGGCCACCAAGAAAGACAGCGGTGGCAACACCAGCAATATTACCAGTGCCAACGGTTGCTGACAGAGCGGTCATCAGCGCCTGAAAGGGTGAGATTTCCCCAGCCTTGTCTTCACCATCTGCCGGTGTACGACCACTCCATAGTAACTTGAAACCGGTTCCCAGTTTGAGCAGTGGCATCAGCCGCAGACCCAACATGAGGAATAGCCCCACCCCCAGAATAAGAACAAGCATTAACGGTCCCCAGACGACCCCGTTAATGGCGTTCACAATAGTAGTTATTTGTTCCATTTTTTTATCCGCTGTTTGCTTATTGTTCTGTTGCGTCACAGGCCGGAAATGCGTCACTCATCCTGCGAAAGTTCCGGCAAAAAACATGCTTTCACAGGTTGCTTTAACTTAATGGATGAGACTGCTAAATTCAACGCAGACTTGGGTGACAATGGGGGTTAACTGGAAAACACGGGCCTGGACATCAGGCGACGGTAAATTTTCAGATCGTCACCAAAACGGTTTGCGCCGTCTTCTCTCATGGCTGGCGCATAATCCGCTATGTAACGATCAAAAACAGACTGATCTTCCAGAAAATACTGCACACAGAAACCCACGTGAGCTTCAGGCAGACGATCATCCTCCTGCAGTCGGGAAATAGTGGCGTCTTCAAATCCACCAATTTTGAGTAGCTGCTTGACGTGCAGCTCCAGCCAGACAAGAAATTCATCCTGCCGGGACTGGGGAATCATGCAGTTCACTTCGTAGATCATCATTCCTCCCATGGGCCTGTCAGACTTAAGGCTTGATCAATTGATACAACACAATGCTACCGCTTCCGGATAATATTCAGGCCATGCCGGACTGGTAGCAACACATTCTCTACATCGTTGCGCTGACAAATATGTTGATTCAGGTCGGCAATGGCCTGCGCTCGTTCATCCTGAGGGGTCAGAACCTTTCCTTTCCAGAGGGCGTCATCAATAATGATCAGCCCACCCTGGCGCACCATGGGCAACGTCATTTCAAGATAGTCCTGATACTTTTTCTTGTCGGCATCAATGAACACCATATCGAGCTCTCCTTCAATGGAGGGAATAGTCTCCAAAGCCATGCCAAACAAGACGTTCAGTTTGTGCGATAACCCCGCCTGTGCAAAAAACTCCTCAGCAATAGCGATGGCTCTCGGGTTACTTTCGCAGCACATAATTTCGCCGTCTTCGGGCAGTGCTTCAGCAATCGACAGCGCGGCATAACCGGTAAACATCCCAATTTCCAAAACCCGCCGGGCGTTACTGAGCGCTGCCAGCATTTTCAGCGTCTGCCCCACCAGGCGACCGGACATATTATCCGGGTAGCGGGTCCGGTCACGGGTGGCCTGCGCCAGAGCCTGCAATGCAGCCGACTCCTGCCCGGTCATCTCATGACAATACTGCTCCAGCTCCGGAGTGACGATATCCGTCATTGCTCTACCTTAATTCTCAAACATTCAAACCGCTGACTCACACCCAGTCAGACGAAGGCTTCTTACGCAGCTTCACCATAGGCAGGAACAGACCTAACAGAATGCCAATCAGAATGGTGCCACCACCATACAGATACCAGCGGATACTGTTATTTCTGACCAGCTGGGCATTTTCAGCCTCAACCACTTCTACCCGGTTTTTATATCGCAGGTTTTCTTCCATCAGCTGTTTGTTACGACGATCAAGTGCCAGAGGTTCAGCCGTCGCTTCCCGCAAACTCACCAGTTCGGTGGTTTTTTCATCCAACATGGTTGACGTGTTTTTCAGGTTGTTTCTGGCCGACTGCAACTCGGCTTCCTGTTGTTGCAGCTCAGCCTGAAGTTGTTTCAACTGTGCCGACAGCTGCTGGTTTTTCTTCTGTTCTTTTGGCAACTGGTCACGGGCTGGCTGCGAATCCATAAGGTATTGGGTTCGAATAAAACCTTCGGTACCGTTGGACATCCGGACCCTGGTGAAACCCTCTCCGGCGTTTTCTTCCAGTACTGTCATCCGGGCACCGGTTTTTAAACCCTGATGCAGAATCCGGTACTTATTTCCCGGCCCTGCCCGCAGGGGAACATAGACAACATCGGTAACATACTTATCAGCTGCATGCACCTGTGCGGCAGTGCCCGAGAGCCATACTGCAGCCAGTGCAAACATCATGGTTTTTACAATCAGCTTCATGCGCTTAATACAACTATCTGCGTACTGCCTCAGGGCAGTACTTTCTTAAAAGGTTTTACCACAACACTCCGGTAGACACCGGCTTCACTGTATGGATCGGCGTCAGCCCAGGACTGGGCGGCTGTCAGAGAATCAAATTCAGCAACCACCAGGCTGCCGGTAAATCCGGCCTCACCGGGATCATTACTGTCAATGGCTGGCAGAGGCCCGGCCAGCACCAGACGCCCCTGCTCTTTTAGCTGTTCCAGACGTGCCAGATGAGCAGGCCGGGTATCTTTGCGTAAAGACAGGCTGTTATCAACATCTTCACTGATTACTGCGTACAGCATTCATTTTTCCTCTGGGCTTTTTATTCCACCGCTTTCTATTCCGCTATCAGCACCATTGGCAACAGCGTCGGCTTTAATGTACTTAGACAGAAATACGAACTGAAGGATGACAAAACCGAAAGTAAGAATCAAACTGCCAAAGACTTTAAAGTCTACCCAGATGTCGTGGAAAGTGAAGGCTACAAACAGGTTGGCTGCGCCGAGCAGGGTAAAGAATATGACCCAGCTCATATTCAGTCGGGCCCAGATAGCTTCAGGCAGGGTCATCACGTGCCCCATCATACGCTGAACCAGCGTCTTGCTACCGATAAACTGACTGCCCAGAAACGCGATGGCAAAGATCCAGTTAACAATGGGTGCTTTCCATTTCAGAAACATTTCATCATGAAAAGCCAGTGTCATGCCACCAAACAAAATAACGGCACCCAGTGTAATCATCTGGCTCTTTTCCAGATGACGGGACTTGAGGTACATACCACCGTAGACAATGACAGAAGTGACCATCAACACCAGTGTTGCACTGAATGGCCCACCCAGTTCAAAGCTCTGCCCTGCAAACTCCATTGTACGAGGGTCCATTTTATAGATTGTAAAAAAGACAATCAGAGGAATAAAATCAATCAATTGTTTCATATTTAAGCAGTCAGATTACCGTTCTGGTGATAAAACCATATAAGGAGATGGCTGTTTTTACCATTCTGGCAGAACCTGAATTACACAACACTGACGAAAAAATCAGTCGTTACAAAGGTATGATCAGGTACTTAAACAGCCAGACGATACAGAAAGTGTAATCAGACCCGAGAGATTTTTGAATAACGATGAGTATTAATGCGGACCTTCACTGTCATACTACCGCTTCAGACGGTACCCTTGGTCCACTGGAGCTATACCGCCGGGCGACAGACCAGGGCGTTGAGCTGCTCGCCATCACCGACCATGACTCGGTGGCTGCCCATCATTTTTTGCGGCAGCATTTTTCGCAGCAGCGCTTTTCGCAGCAGCGCTTTTCGCAGCAGCGCTCACCGGACGGGCCACGCCTGATTTCCGGTATCGAACTGTCTACCACCTGGTCCGGTGTTGAGATTCATATTGTCGGGCTGAATTTTCCCCTGGATCATCCGGACCTCGAACGCATCATCGAACATCAGGACAACGCCCGTCGACAGCGGTCACTGCACATTGCGAAAAAACTGGTCAAACTGTTACAGCTGACCATTAAGGAAGATCAACTGTTTTCCGAGGTGCTTGATATCGCACTATCGCGCCAGAAAAACACCAGTGATGGCTTCACCCTGACAAAAGAAACCGTCCAGACCGGTCGTCCGCATTTTGCGCAGTGGCTGGTTAATAAAGGTTACGTCAAAGACGCTAACGCAGCTTTCGATCACTATCTGAATGACAAAAAGCTCGGCAACCTTCGGCAGTTCTGGCCACCCATGAGCCAGGCAGTGGCCTGGCTGCGTGCGCTGGGTGGTAAAGCGGTGCTGGCTCATCCGGGGAAATATAAAATGACCCGAACCAAGCTCCGGGCGCTGGTCAAAGACTTCAAACTGGCGGGCGGTCATGCACTGGAAGTGGTGGGTGGCGTCAATGTGCCGGGGCAAACTGAACAGTTTGTCGAGTTGTGCCAGGCTTTTGAATTACAGGGTTCCAGAGGCAGCGACTTTCATTCACCGGATTATCGCTGGGTCGAGCTGGGCAGGCTGCGCCCTGTTCCCGGGCAAATAACAAGTGTCTGGGAAGACTGGCAATAACAGACAAAAAAATAGAAAAACTGCATTTTCTGGTCTTTACTGGCTGGCCTGACTTTTGAATGCAGGACAGCCTGTTATGAAAATAACAATGATGATGGGAGCTCTTTTGTTGCTTGGAGCCATAGCAACTGGCTCTCAGGCAAAGCCAGCCTCTCAAATAATTCCGCTCTCTACAGAGACCCCACCTTCAACCGGCCTCGTTCTGACGAAAAAAGGCAAAATTAACTTTAGCAGTGGCATCGACCTGCCACCTTATAACCACGTTAGAGCGATGACATTTTCCCCGGATGGCCGGTATATCAACACCGGGGTTCGGTTTACGATAGAAGAAAGCAACAAAGCGGTAAGAGATGGAGAGGAACTGCACGACATTCAGTACGGTGGCGAGTACATCACCTACGATATCAGCCAGTTCAACCAGCCTGTCGAAGTTGAGAAAACAGCCGTCTTTAATTACGACAACAGCTTCACACCCGATGGGCGGCACCTGGTGAGAGTTGACGTCAATGGTCAGATTGTTATTGAAAACGTAGAGGACATGAAACACCCGGCTTATGTCATGTCACTGCCATGGCAAGATGCTACAGATAATAAAATTCGACAAGCCAGCTGCGTTGAAGTTAGCAACAGCGGAACCTTCATGGTCGCAGGAGGAAGGGACGGATTAATCAAGATTTATAATATCACCGACCCAAAAAAACCAATAGAACAGTCAACTATAGAAACAGGCCTCACACTAACCGATGTCGCCATCAGCCCTGATGAGAAGTGGGTGGCTTTTACCGGCAATGGTTTCAGCCTTATGGTCTATGACCTGGCTGACCTGAGCAACCCCAAGCTTCTGGCTACTGAAAAGACGCCGGGAGACAAACCTGGTCACAGGTCTATTGGTGTGACTATCGCCCCTGACTCAAAATGGCTTGCCGTGGCGGGTTATACATTGCATCATTCGCTCCTCCTCTATGATATGGAGCACCCGGAAAAGCCAGCCCTGATACCCGTTCCGGAAGAAGTTAAAGAACCAGTGTCCTTTGTTGACATTAGTCGTGACGGGAAGCTGATGGCCATGGGAACCCTTGGTGAAGGCGCTGGAGTCACTATTTATAATGTCGCTGACCCAAAAAAAGCAGAACAAGCTAATTTCATAGCTTCAAACACAAGATCCTGCAGTGGTGCATTCAACCCCGGGAAAAATGAACTCGCTCTTGATCTGGGAGATAAAGAAATCGGGTTATTCACCTATCGTTACGATCCTTCGAGTCCCGGCACAGCGAAGCCGGTTGAACCTGATCTTCAAAAAGTACTTAAAAATGTTTCTTATAAAATAGTTGAAGTCGCCGCTGCGCTTGCCGCTACTTTGGGTTTTGTCTTTAGTGTGAGTTTTGTCATAACGTGCATTGTAATATGCCATCTCAAAGCATATAAAAACAAAAGTATTTGATGTGACACTCCTCGCCTTATCGAGGGTGTCGCAAAACCCTCGCATTGAGCGAGGGTCTACGGCGATTTTGCTAAGCTGTAACCGTTCAAAGTACGGCATTAATCACCACCTGAAAGCGGTCGTTCAAAACAGTCCTTTTTTGTAGGCAAAAAGTGGAAACAGGGATATTCTTGCTTTTTGCTTCCCTGACTTGCTCTTACTGATAAGTACCAAACCGCTTTATGATTCGAATTGCCAAGTACATAGCAGACTCCGGTCTGTGTTCCAGACGTGCCGCCTGCCGTCTGATTGAGTCGGGACAGGTTCAGCTAAACGACAGAGCAGCCCTACACACTGATCGTGTCAGCGATAACGACACTATTGTCGTCAATGGCAAAACCATTGACCCACCCGCAGAGTATCACTACTACCTGTATAACAAGCCCATTGGCATTGATTGTGTCTGCAACCCTCAGGATGCCGACAGCATTCTTCATCAGATCAACATACCGGTTCGGGTATTTCCGGTTGGACGACTGGACAAAGACTCCCATGGACTCATGTTACTGACCAACGACGGTGAGCTTTGCCAGCGGTTGCTGCACCCGGACTATTACCATGAAAAAGAGTACCGGGTCACTGTCGATAAGCCAGTGACTGAACATTTTCTGGGAACGATGTCCCTCGGTGTCTCCTACAGCACTTCTGGCAAAAACGTCACCACCCTGCCCTGTCAGGTTAAACGACAATCAGACAATGTATTCCTGATTACCCTGACCCAGGGCATGAACCGACAGATTCGTCGTATGAGCAAAGCACTGGGTTATCGGGTGATTGACCTGCAACGACTGCGTATGGAGTCCCTGCACCTGGACGACTTGCCGTGCAACCAGATTCAGGCGCTTTCAGGCAGCCAGGTTCTACGCCTGAAACAGCTATAAGTGAAGATGAAGAACACCTTGATACAAATCGTTGATCTCCCCGACAGAAAAGCTACTCCTACGTGACTGCTCCCCACCCTATCGGGTGAGGCTTCTGATTTCTTAGGCAGCAACCGACAGTCTGCCGGATTTACGCAAGCCTCCATCAGCAGAAACGGACAGTCCTTCCGCCTTTAATTTCAATATGCCTTGCTTCTTGATATTGCGAGCTGCATTAATATCCCGGTCATGGATAGCACCACAGCTACACTCCCATGATCGGATTCTCAATGGCATTTTTTCCTGTTTCAAATCGCAGACTGAGCAAGTTTTAGAGGATGCAAACCACTGGTCTATCTTCACCAGATGTTTACCTTCCTGCTTTGCCTTGTATTCGAGTTTGGTTATCAGTGAATGCCAGCCAGCATCAGCAATAGAACGAGCAAGACGCTTGTTCTTGAGCATGTTTTTAACTTTCAGTGCCTCCACAATCACCGCTTGGTTTTCGTCGATGAGTTGTTTTGATAGCTTATGCTGAAAATCATTACGGGCAAAGGCTACACGCTCATGCGCCTTTGCCACCAATAAACGGGCTTTGTGCCTACCTTTTGAGCCTTTCTTGCAGCGAGATAGAGCCTGTTGTTTTCTTTTCAGGTTACGTTGTGCTTTTTTCAGAAAGCGAGGATTGCCAGTCTTATGGCCGGTACTGGTGATAGCCAGACCAGTAATCCCCATATCAACACCGACAACCTGATTAGCTTCAAGATTATCAATCTGTTTTGGTTGTTCCTGGGTATCATCAGCCAATATGGAGGCAAAATACTTGCCGGTTAGCGTTCTGCTCAGGGTGACAGACTTCACCTTACCCACTATTTCACGATGCACTTTAGCCCTTATGGGCTTGCACTTGGGGATTTTTATCCAGTTATCGCCCACAGAGACAGACGTACAATGGTAGCTACTTTGCTTGCCATGCTTTTTCTTGAAGCGAGGAAATCTTGCCTGCAATTTGGGATTGAAAAAGTTTTGAAAGGCCGTATCCAGATTGATAGTGGCCTGTTGCAGTGCAATAGAGTCAGCGTTTTTCAGCCATGAGTACTTTCGGCTTTTCTTGGCTTTTGCCAGCAAGGGCTTCAGGTGTTTTTTGGGAGAAAGGCTCTGCCCACGAACCTTGTAATAATGAACCTTAATAGCCAGGGCCTTGTTCCATACGAACCGCACAGCATCAAACTGACGGTCGAGAAATTCCGCCTGCTCTGATGTTGGATAGATTCGTACTTTGGTGGCTCTCAGCATGGAACGTTATTTCAGTGCTCATTAATATAAAATTTATATTATAGGTATTTGAAAGAGGTTTTCAAGTGAGCGCACACAATAAAGATTTGCTTAAAGGGTATCTTCGCAAACGACATAGCGTTACCAAGCTGGTTGTTCATTTGGTGTTCACGACAAAGTACAGGCGAAAGCTTTTTGATGGCTATATGATCAAGCAGTTACGGGAGTCGTTCGAGAGTGCATGTGAAAAACTGGAATGCCAGTTACTTGAAATGGATGGCGAAAAAGATCACGTACACCTGTTGGTGGCCTACCCACCAAAACTGGCTATCAGTGTCATGGTAAATAATCTCAAATCAACATCATCAAGACGGTTGCGAATGCTGAATACCCACCTTACTGCTCAGAGCAAAGCAGGCTTAATGTGGTCAAGGTCTTACTTTGCTTGCAGTGCTGGCGGTGCAACTATCGAGACTCTGAAGGACTACGTTAATAGCCAGAGTACACCTGATTGATGGCGGAAGGCTCTGCGCCTTCCCGTCTTATATCCCCGCCCGCATTGGGCGAGGGTTTACGACGATTTTGCTAAGCAGCAACCATTCAGACAGGAAGTGGAAACAGGGATATTACTGTCTTCTGCTTCCCTGACTTGCCCTTACTATTAACTGGGCAGGCTGCGCCCTGTTACCGGGCAAATAAAAAGTGTCAGGGATGACTGGCAATAACAGACAAAAAATAGCAAAACTGCATTTTCTGGTCTTTACTGGCTGGCCTGACTTTTAAGTGCGAGACAGCCTATTATGAGCATGCCTATGATGATGGGAGCATTTTTGTTGCTTGGAGCCATAACAACTGGCTCTCAGGCAAACCCAGCCTCTCAAACAACTCCGCTCTCTACAGAGACATCCCCTTCAACTGGCTTCAGCCTGGAGGAAAAAGGCAAATTTAATTTTAGTAATAACATCAACCAAAAAACTCCCTCCCCCACACAGATATCCTCCTCAGCCGGCTCCATTCTGGAGAAAAAAGGCCAAATTAACTTTAGCAGTGACATCGACCTGCCCCCTTACAGCCACGTTAGAGCGATGACATTTTCCCCGGATGGCCGGTATATCAACACCGGGATTCGGTTTACAACAAAAGAAAGCGACAAAGTGGTAAGAGATGGAGGGAAACTGCACGACATTCAGTACGGTGGCGAGTACATCACCTACGATATCAGCCAGCTCAACCAGCCTGTCGAAGTTGAGAAAACAGCCGTCTTTAATTACGACAACAGCTTCACACCCGATGGGCGGCACCTGGTAAGAGTTGACGTCAATGGTCAGATTGTTATTGAAAACGTAGAAGACATGAAACACCCGGCTTATGTCATGTCACTGCCATGGCAAGATGCTACAGATAATAAAATTCGACAGGCCAGCTGCGTTGAAGTTAGTAACAGCGGAACCTTCATGGTCGCAGGAGGAAGGGACGGATTAATCAAGATTTATAATATCACCGACCCAAAAAACCCAATAGAACAGTCAACTATAGAAACAGGCCTCACACTAACCGATGTCGCCATCAGCCCTGATGAGAAGTGGGTGGCTTTTACCGGCAATGGTTTCAGCCTTATGGTCTATGACCTGGCTGACCTGAGCAACCCTAAACTTCTGACTACTGAAAAGATGCCGGGGAATAAACCTGGTCACAGGTCTATTAGTGTGGCTATCGCCCCTGACTCAAAATGGCTTGCCGTGGCGGGTTATGCATTGCATCATTCGCTCCTCCTTTATGATATGGAGCACCCGGAAAAGCCAGTTCTGATACCCGTTCCAGAAGAAGTTAAAAGACCAGTGTCCTTTGTTGACATTAGTCGTGACGGAAAGTTGATGGCTATGGGAACCCTTGGTGAAGGCGCTGGAGTCACTATTTATAATGTCGCTGACCCGAAAAAAGCAAAGGAAGTTTATTTTATAGCTGCAAAAACAGAATCTTACGGCGGTGCATTCAGCCCTGTGAAAGATCAGCTGGCTCTTGATTTGGGTGATCAGGAGATCCGGTTATTTACCTACAGTCATAGCCCCGCGAGTCCTGCCGTAGCGAGGCCGAGGCCGAGGCCGAATTACATTAAGCCTTATCCTCAAAATCCAACTGAATCCCCTTCATATATAGAAAATCTTACAATTATAATAATTATACCGGCTGTTGGCTTTGGTCTCGTAATTACTACAATTGGCTTTCTACTCCATGGTGACTACGAGAAAAAACGTCAACTCAGGAAAATTGCTCCTATCTGAACGGCAACCATTCAGACAGGAAGTGGAAACAGGGATATTACTGTCTTCTGCTTCCCTGACTTGCCCTTACTATTAACTGGGCAGGCTGCACCCTGTTGCCGGGCAAATAAAAAGTGCCTGGGATGACTGACAATAACAAGCAAAAAATAGCAAAGCTGCATTCCCTGGTCTTTACTGGTTGACCTCATTACTGAGTACAGGACAGTCTATTATGAGCATGCCTATGATGATGGGAGCATTTTTGTTGCTTGGAGCCATAACAACTGGCTCTCAGGCAAAACCAGCCTCTCAAACAACTCCGCTTTCTGCAGAGACACCCCCTTCAACCGCCTTCATACTGACGAAACAAGGCAAAATCAACTTTAGTAGTGACATCGACCTCGACCTGCCACCTTATGAACACGTTAGAGCGATGACATTTTCCCCGGATGGCCGATATATCAACACCGGGGTTCGGTTTACAACAAAAGAAAGCAACAAAGTGGTAAGAGACGCAGAGGAACTGCACGACATTCAGTACGGTAGCGAGTACATCACCTACGATATCAGTCAGCTCAACCAGCCTGTACAAGCTGAGAAAACAGCCGTCAGGCATAATTTTAATTACGACAACAGCTTCACATCCGATGGGCGGCACCTGGTAAGAATTGACGTCAATGGTCAGATTGTTATTGAAAACGTAGAAGGCATGAAACACCCGTCTTATGTCATGTCACTGCCATGGCAAGATGCTACAGAGAATAAAATTCGACAAGCCAGCTGCGTTAAAGTCAGCAGCAGCGGAACCTTCATGGTCGCAGGAGGAAGGGACGGATTAATCCAGATTTATAATATCAGCGACCCAAAAAAACCAATAAAACAGTCAGTTATAGAAACAGACTACACACTGACGGATGTCGCCATCAGCCCTGATGAGAAGTGGGTGGCTTTTACCGGCAATGGTTTCAGCCTTATGGTCTATGACCTGGCTGACCTGAGCAACCCCAAACTTCTGGCTACTGAAAAGATGCCGGGGAATAAACCTGGTCACAGGTCTATTAGTGTAGCTATCGCCCCTGACTCAAAATGGCTTGCTGTGGCGGGTTATGCATTGCATCATTCGCTCCTCCTTTATGATATGGAGCACCCGGAAAAGCCAGTTCTGATACCCGTTCCAGAAGAAGTTAAAAGACCAGTGTCTTTTGTTGACATTAGTCGTGACGGGAAGTTGATGGCCATGGGAACCCTTGGTGAAGGCGCTGGAGTCACTATTTATAATGTCGCTGACCCGAAAAAAGCAAAGGAAGTTTATTTTATAGCTGCAAAAACAAACTCTTACGGTGGGGCATTCAGCCCTGTGAAAGACCAGCTAACTCTTGATTTGGGTGATCAGGAGATCGTGTTATTTACCTACAGTTCTAGCCCTGCGGGTCCTGCCGAAGCGAGGCCGAGGCCGAATTACATTAAGCCTTATCCTCAAAATCGAACAGAATCCCCTTTCGCTGTAGATTGGAATATTGTTGCTCTTTTGTACGTTGTTGGCCTTGTTTCCTCAATTATCTCAGTTGGCTGTCAATACTGGTCTTCGAAAGAAGAATATGAACTCAGGAAAATTGCTCCTATCTGAACGGCAACCATTCAGACAGGGAGTGGAAGCAGGGATATCCCTGCCTTCTGCTTCCCTGACTTGTCCTTACTATTAACTGGGCAGGCTGCACCCTGTTGCCGGGCAAATAAAAAGTGTCTGGGATGACTGACAATAACAAGCCAAAAATAGCAAAACTGCATTCCCTGGTCTTTACTGATTAACCTCATTACTGAGTGCAGGACAGTCTATTATGAGCATGCCTATGATCATGGGAGCTTTTTTGTTGCTTGGAGCCATAACAACTGGCTCTCAGGCAAACCCAGCCTCTCAAAGAACTCTGCTCCCCACAAAGGCATCCCCTTCAACCGGCTTCAGTCTGGAGGAAAAAGGCAAAATTGACTTTAGTGATGACATCAAGCTTCCATCTTATAGCTACGTTAAAGCGATGACGTTTTCCCCGGATAGCCGGTATCTCAACACCGGAATTCGGTTTTCAACAAAAGAAAGTGACAAAGTGGCAAAAGGCGGAGAGAAACCGTACCATTTTGAGTACGGGGGTCGCTACATCACCTACGACATCGGCCAGATCAACCACCCCGTCGAAGTTGAAAAAACAGCCATCAGACATAGTTTTAATTACGACAACAGCTTTACACCCGATGGACGGCATCTGGTAAGAATTGACGAAGTCGGTCAAATTGTTATTCATAACGTAGAAGACATAAAACACCCGGCCCATGTCATGACACTGCCATGGCAAAATTCAATAGATGATAATAAAACCACACAAGCCAGTTGCGTTAAAGTCAGCAGCAGCGGAACCTTCATGGTCGCAGGAGGAAGGGACGGATTAATCCAGATTTATAATATCAGCGACCCAAAAAAACCAATAAAACAGTCAGTTATAGAAACAGACTACACACTGACGGATGTCGCCATCAGCCCTGATGAAAAGTGGATGGCTTTTACCGGTAATGGCTTCAGGCTTATGGTCTATGACCTGGCTGACCTGAGCAACCCAAAACTTCTGGCTACTGAAAAGATGCCGGGAGATAAACCTGGTCACTGGTCTATCAGTGTGGCTATCGCCCCTGACTCAAAATGGCTTGCCGTGGCGGGTTATACATTTCGTCATTCGCTCCTCCTCTACGATATGCAGCATCCCCAAAAGCCAGTTCTGACAACCGTTCCGGAAGAAATAACAAGACCAGTGTCTTTCGTTGATATTAGTCGTGACGGGAAGCTGATGGCGTTGGGAACCCTTGGTAAAGACTCTGGAGTCACTATTTATAATGTCGCTGACCCGAAAGAAGTAAAGAAAGCTGATTTTATAGCTGCAAACACAGGCTCCTGCAGTGGTGCATTCAACCCCGGGAAAAATGAGCTGGCCCTTGACCTGGGAGATAAAGAAATCGGGTTATTCACCTACCGTTATGATCTTTCGAGTCTTGGCGCAGAGAAGCCTGTTGAGCCTGACAATCCACATTTATCTAAATCATATGCTATCTTCCAAGAGTCTGTAATCGTTATTATGTCTGTTGCCGCTGCTGTGCTATTAACCGTGACAGGCATTGCCATACACCATTTCGCGACAAGAAATAAACTCAAAAAACTTCCGCTCTAAATAGCGACCATTCAAAATACGGCTTTATTCACCGCCTGTAAGCAGCCGTTCAAAATAGTCCTTTTTTGCAGGCAAGAAGTGGAAACAGGGATATTCTTGCCTTCTGCTTCCCTGACTTGCTCTTACTGATAAGTACCAAACCGCTTGATGATTCGAATTGCCAGTTACATAGCAGACTCTGATCGATGTTCCAGGCGTGCCGCCTGTGCGGGAATGACCGCAGTATGGATATTAACGCTTGCCAGTACTAGTCTGGACCAGGCTAAACCGATTTGCGCAGGTAGTTTTAAATGAAAATGCAGGATCTGGTCAGACAGTTTAAGGGCATTCCTGTTTGGGAATTCAGTCAAAGTAGTTTACGAGAACACTTCCGGAAACAAGGGGTCGGCGGTCTATGCAATAGCCTGAGTATCAGCTGGATAAACTATCATGCCCATAACGACAGTCTGGCCAATCATCTGAAGCAACCGGATATTAATAGTCAGGATTATCTTGTACTACAGCATATGATTTTTTTGCAGGACACTTTACAAAAAAAGGGCCCCCTTGATAGCTCAATGGTATGGTTAGTAATGCATGGCATGGTACTTCTGAACATAGGTTACGGTGCTACTGACAGCCCGGATAGTGAATACCGTATTATCACCACTCTTGCAAAGGAATATAACTGCTACGCCCTGATTTCTTTTGGTCTGAAAGATTACGCCCGGAAGAGGTCTAAACTCCATGCTGTTGCCGCCTGGCTTGGAGGCCCTGATCCTGTCAAGGGAGATGTCTGTTTTTTTGAACCGAATTACGGAGAGTTCTGGTTCGAAAGTAAACAGGACTTTTTCTCTTTTTTCCCTGTGTATTACCAGTTGCATCGCACAACGCATGGTCAGAGTGGAGTCTTGCTCAGAGATCGGGTAAAGATGGAATACTCCAGCGTTGTGATTTGTGCGCTATCGAGCACTGCATTGTAGGGCAGCGCCAGGCTGGTTTTGCGGCAGCATTTTTCGCAGCAGCGCTTTCCGCAGCAGCGCTTTTCGCAGCAACGCCCGTCGACAGCGGTCACTGCACATTGCGAAAAAACTGGTCAAACTCTTACAGCTGACCATTAAGGAAGATCAACTATTTTCCGAGGTGGTTGATATCGCACTATTGCGCCAGAAAAACACCAGTGATGGCTTCACCCTGACAAAAGAAACCGTCCAGACCGGTCGTCCGCATTTTGCGCAGTGGCTGGTTAATAAAGGTTACGTCAAAGACGCTAACGCAGCTTTCGATCACTATCTGAATGACAAAAAGCCCGGCAACCTTCGCCAGTTCTGGCCACCCATGAGTCAGGCAGCGGCCTGGCTGCGTGCGCTGGGTGGCAAAGCGGTGGTGGGTGGCGTCAATGTGCCGGGGCAAACCGAACAGTTTGTCGAGTTGTGCAAGGCATTTGAATTACAGGGTTCCTTTAGGCTCATTACATATTGGAGAAGACTAAAAATAGAAAAACTGCATTTTCTGGTCTTTACTGGCTGGCCTGACTTTTGGGTGCAGGACAGTCTGTTATGAGCATGCCTATGATGGTGGGAGCTTTTTTGTTGCTTGGAGCCATAGCAACTGGCTCTCAGGCAAAACCAGCCTCTCAAATAATTCCGCTCCCTACAGAGACCCCACCTTCAACCGGCCTCGTTCTGACGAAAAAAGGCAAAATTGACTTTAGCAGTGGCATCGACCTGCCACCTTATAACCACGTTAGAGCGATGACATTTTCCCCGGATGGCCGGTATATCAACACCGGGATTCGGTTTACAACAAAAGAAAGCGACAAAGTGGTAAGAGATGGAGGGAAACCGCACGACATTCAGTACGGTGGCGAGTACATCACCTACGATATCAGCCAGCTCAACCAGCCTGTCGAAGTTGAGAAAACAGCCGTCTTTAATTACGACAACAGCTTCACACCCGATGGGCGGCACCTGGTAAGAGTTGACGTCAATGGTCAGATTGTTATTGAAAACGTAGAAGACATGAAACACCCGGCTTATGTCATGTCACTGCCATGGCAAGATGCTACAGATAATAAAATTCGACAGGCCAGCTGCGTTGAAGTTAGTAACAGCGGAACCTTCATGGTCGCAGGAGGAAGGGACGGATTAATCAAGATTTATAATATCACCGACCCAAAAAACCCAATAGAACAGTCAACTATAGAAACAGGCCTCACACTAACCGATGTCGCCATCAGCCCTGATGAGAAGTGGGTGGCTTTTACCGGCAATGGTTTCAGCCTTATGGTCTATGACCTGGCTGACCTGGGCAACCCCAAACTTCTGGCTACTGAAAAGACGCCGGGGAATAAACCTGGTCACAGGTCTATTAGTGTGGCGATCGCCCCTGACTCAAAATGGCTTGCCGTGGCGGGTTATGCATTGCATCATTCGCTCCTCCTTTATGATATGGAGCACCCGGAAAAGCCAGCCCTGATACCCGTTCCGGAAGAAGTTAAAGGACCAGTGTCTTTTGTTGATATTAGTCGTGACGGGAAGCTGATGGCCATGGGAACCCTTGGTGAAGACTCTGGAGTCATTATTTATAATGTCGCTGACCCAAAAAAAGCAGAACAAGCTGATTTCATAGCTTCAAACACAAGCTCCTGCAGTGGTGCATTCAACCCCGGGAAAAATGAGCTGGCCCTTGACCTGGGAGATAAAGAAATCGTGTTATTCACCTACCGTTATGATCTTGCGAACCTTGGCGCAGCGAAACCAGTTGAGCCTGATAATCAAAAATCGTCTGAATCATATATTGGCTTTGAACCGTTTGCACTCACTATTACGAAAGCTGTCTTTTTGGTGCTTCAAGTCTTGGCATGCTTTTACTACTCTACGAAAAAAGATAAAACCCAAAAACTTCCGATCTAAACAGCAACCGTTCACATTACGACTTATTCACCACCTGTAAGCGGCCGTTCAAAATAGTCATTTTTTGTAAGCAAGAAGTGGAAACAGGGATATTCTTACCTTCTGCTTCCCTGACTTGCTCTTACTGATAAGTACCAAACCGCTTTATGATTCGAATTGTCAGGTACATAGCAGGCTCTGACCGGTGTTCCAGGCGTGCCGCCTGCGCGGGAATGACTGCAGTATGGATATTAACGCTTGCCAGTACTAGTCTGGAGAGACTAAACCGATTTGCGCAGGTAGTTTCAAATGAAAATGCAGGATCTGGTCAAACAGTTTAAGGGCATTCCTGTTTGGGAATTCAGTCAAAGTAGTTTACGAAAGCAATACTGGAGACAAGGGGCTCGCGGTCTATGCAATAGCCTGAGTATCAGCTGGATCAACTATCATGCCCATAACGACAGTCTGGCCAATCATCTAAAGCAATCCAATATTGACAGTCAGGATGATCTTGTAGTGCAGCATATGATTTTTTTGCAAAACACTCTACAAGAAAAGAAACCCCGTGCCAGTTCAATGAAATGGTTAGAAATGCATGGCATGGTACTTCTGAACAGAGGTTACGGTGCTACTGCCAGCCCGGATAGTGAATACCGTATTATCACTACTCTTGCAAAGGATTATAACTGCTACGCCCTGATTTCTTTTGGTCTGAGAGATTACGTCCGGAAGACGTCTCTACTCCATGCTGTTGCCGCCTGGCTTGGAGGCCCCGATTATGTCAAGGGAGATGTCTGTTTTTTTGAACCGAATTACGGAGAGTTCTGGTTCGAGAGTAAACAGGACTTTTTCTCTTTTTTCCCTGTGTATTACCAGTTGCATCGCGCAACGTATGGTCAGAGTGGAGCCTTGCTCAGAGATCGGGTAAGGATGGAATACTCCAACGTTTTGACTTGTGCGCTATCGAGCGCGGCATTGTAGGGCAGCATGGCCATTGCAAGTCGTTGATCTCCTCCTGTGCAATGGTATGATGCCCCCCTGTCTTCACCTGAGCGGAAACTTGCCGACACCTGCTTTATCTGTCTGTCAGAAAAGCTCAAGGCGCAAGGGACCATGATTTGGATAACCATGAGTCAATTTTTTCAGATTCACCCTGACAACCCGCAACCGAGGCTGGTTCGTCAGGCGGTTGAGATCATGCGTAACGGCGGTGTGATCGCATACCCCACCGATTCGGCTTATGCCCTGGGCTGCCTGATTGGCGAAAAGAAAGCCGTTGACCGGATTCGCAGCATTCGCCACCTGCATGACAAGCATAACTTCACACTGGTCTGTCGCGACCTCTCGGAGCTGGCTATTTATGCCCAGGTCAACAACAGTCAGTACCGATTACTGAAAAGTGCCACGCCGGGGCCTTATACGTTTATCCTGAAAGGCTCCAGGGAAGTTCCCCGACGGCTGATGCACCCCAAACGACGAACCATTGGTATCAGGGTGCCAGAGTGCGCAATCGTCAACGCACTGCTAACCGAACTGGACGCCCCCATCATGAGCACCACCCTGCACCTGCCCGCAGATGATCAGCCCATGACCGATGCTTACGACATTCGTCAATTACTGGAAAGTCAGCTGGACCTGGTTATTGATGGCGGCTACCGGGACGGCATCCCAACCACTGTGGTCAGCCTGTTAGAAGACACACCTGAAATCTTGCGGGAAGGTAAAGGTGATAGCACCCTGTTTTCTGCCTGACCGATACCAGCGCATTATTTACCAGCACAACGCATGGCAACAAAAGTACTTTTACCGGCCACTCATCTATCGTAACCTGACGGATCAGGAATTCCACAGGAGAAACTCTTGAGCGCAGTAGATTCCCAGTCGCGCATATTATCAGGGATGCGACCCACCGGCAGACTGCATCTGGGCCACTACCACGGTGTATTGAAAAACTGGCTAACCCTCCAGCATGAATATGAATGCTTCTTTTTTGTAGCCGACTGGCATGCTCTGACCACCCATTACGAGAATCCGGCTCTGATTGAAGAAAATGTCTGGGAAATGGTAATCGACTGGCTGGCAGCGGGTGTCAATCCGGGATCGGCGACTCTGTTTATTCAGTCCAGGGTACCAGAACATGCAGAGCTGAACCTGTTGCTGTCGATGATTACCCCTCTGTCCTGGCTGGAGCGAGTCCCCAGTTATAAGGACCAGCAGGAAAAACTGCGCGAGCGGGATCTCTCCACTCACGGCTTTCTCGGCTACCCTCTGCTGCAAAGCGCGGATATCCTGCTCTACCGAGCCGGATTGGTGCCGATAGGCGCGGATCAGGAAGCTCATATTGAAATCACCCGTGAAATCGCCCGGCGGTTCAACCATCTCTACGGCCGGGAACCCGGTTTTGAAGATAACGCTGAAGCCGCCATTCGCAAAATGGGCAAGAAAACCGGCACACTGTACCGCAAACTGCGCCGGGCCTATCTGGAAAAAGGCGATGACGAAGCTCTTGAAACCGCCAGAGCCCTGCTGAAAGAACAGTCCAACATCACCCTGGGCGATCAGGAGCGACTGTTTGGTTATCTGGAAGGCACCGGCAAGGTGATCCTGCCGGAACCTCAGGCGCTGCTGGCACCACAGCCAAAAATGCCGGGACTGGACGGGCAGAAAATGTCCAGCTCCTTCGGCAACACCATCACCCTGCGTGAAGACCCGGATGATATTGCCAGTAAAATCCGTAAGATGCCCACCGATCCGGCACGTCAGCGCCGCAACGATCCGGGCGAACCGGAAAGATGTCCGGTGTGGCAACTGCACAAGGTCTACTCTGACGACGCCCGACAGGAGTGGGTTCAGGAAGGTTGCCGCAATGCCGGCATCGGCTGTCTCGACTGCAAAAAACCGGTGATCGAAGCCTGCCAGGCAGAGCTGGAACCGATTCGTATGGAAGCCATGGAACTTGAACGCAATCGGGATGTCGTAAAAAACATCATTGCCGAAGGTTGCGAGCAGGCCAGAGACGAAGCACAGGATACCCTGCGTGACGTGCGCGAAGCCATTGGCCTGGATTATCGCTGATCGTTTCAACCCCTCCTGATGGTTGATTCCTGACCAGCAATATAAGACATTATTAGTAACCCTGATATTGGCAGTACCCTTTCCATCCATGATGGAAAGGGTATTTTCAATGAGAGGAGCCCGAAAAGGTGATAGTCCGATGACCACGACGGAAACCGTGGCTGACAATTCAACACCAGACAGCTCAATGCCAGACAATACGACGCCGGACAATCAACCACCGGCGCAGACTGATGCCCTTGATTTGAATGAAGCATCAGAAGCCGCTCTGGAACACCGTATTATGGTCATGGGGCAGCCCATGGCCAAACTGCCTGACGACCTCTACATACCTCCTGAAGCGCTGGAAGTATTTCTGGATGCCTTTGAAGGACCGCTAGACCTGTTGCTGTACCTGATCAAACGCAACAACATGGATATTCTCAATATTCAGGTCTACACCATTACCCAGCAGTACATGAAATACGTTGAGCTGATGGAATCGTCACAGTTTGAGCTGGCGGCAGAATACCTGGTGATGGCAGCCACCCTGGCTGAAATCAAATCCAGAATGCTGTTACCTCGTGTCACTGAGGATGAGGAAGAAGAGGAAGACCCCAGGGCGGAACTGATCCGGAGGCTGCAAGAGTACGAACGTTTCAAGCAGGCAGCGGAAGATATTGATGACCTGCCAAGACTGAATCGTAACATCTATCTCGCCAGCGCCGAGCCACCTAATGTTGATCTGGAACGTCCGAATCCCGACGTGGACCTGAAAGAGATCATGCTGGCTCTGGGCGAAGTGCTGCGCCGGGCGGATATGTACGAACACCACCAGATCGAGCAGGAAGCCCTGTCGACCCGCGAACGTATGAGCCAGGTGTTGTCACAGCTGTCTTCTGACCGCTTTACCCCCTTTGTCGCCCTGTTCCGGGTGGATGAAGGACGGCTGGGGGTTGTCGTAACCTTTATGGCAGTGATGGAACTGATCAAGGAATCCCTGATCGAACTGATACAAAATGAACCTTACGGCCCGATTCACGTGAAGGCCAGGATTGACTGACAAACAGACCCGCTTATGGAAATTGAACAACTGCAACGCATTCTGGAAGGCGCCCTGCTGGCCAGCAACAAGCCCCTCACACTGGAGCAGATGATGGCACTCTTTTCGAAAGAAAACATATCGGAAGAGGAAGCCCCCGACGCCAATATGTTTCGCGAAGCTCTGGTCGCTCTGTCCGAGAGCTGTGAAGGGCGCGGGTTTGAACTGAAGCAGGTGGCTTCCGGCTACCGTTTTCAGGTGCGTCAGGAACTGGCTTCCTGGGTGGGACGTTTATGGGAAGAAAAACCCCAGCGTTACACCCGGGCCATGCTGGAAACACTGGCTCTGATTGCCTACCGCCAACCCATTACCCGGGGTGAGATTGAAGAGATTCGCGGGGTCAGCGTCAGCAGTAACATTATCCGAACCCTGCAGGAGCGGGAATGGATTCGGGTGGTTGGTCATCGCGATGTGCCGGGACGTCCCGCCATGTTTGCCACCACCCGGCAGTTTCTGGACTACTTCAACCTGCAAAACCTTACGGAACTGCCACCACTGTCCGAAATCCGGGATCTTGAGGAGATGGCAAAGCAGTTGAATGAAGCTCCGGAACAAGGTTCTCTGGATGTCGAAACCGCTGAGACAACCGAGACAACGGATGCCGATGAAGTGCATGAGGTCATTGAAGTGAAAGAACAGTCTGCCGCAGCCCTGTTTGCCGAACTGGATGAAATGGAAGCCGACCTGCCGGATAATTTTGATGACCTGATCAAAAAGCAGAAAGTTGAAGCCCTGGAGCTGGACGAAGAGCTGGACGAAGAGCTGGACGAATCCACCGACAAATCCACCAGCACATCCACCAACGAAAGCCCGGAAGATTCTCTATAGAATCTTCTGCCGGCCTTATTTATACTCCCCGCCTTTCGACAATTTTCCCCAAAGAATGAGGTGGCAATGCCACCTGGTATAGAGCAATGACTACTGAAACAACTCCTCCCCAGGGTGAGAAACTGCAAAAAATCCTGGCGGGCGCTGGCATCGGCTCGCGCCGTGAGATGGAACGCTGGATCAGCGAAGGTCGTGTAGCCGTCAACGGTGAAAAGGCCTCACTGGGTGATCGCGCTTTGGCAACAGACCGCATTTCCGTGGACGGTCGCCCGGTAAAACTCGACAACTACGCCTCCAGGGTTCGTCGCGTGATTGCCTACAACAAACCGGAAGGTGAAATTTGCAGCCGTTCTGATCCGGAAGGTCGCCCAACGGTCTTTGACCGTCTGCCCAGGCTGAGCGGTGAACGCTGGATTGCCGTTGGCCGTCTTGACCTGAACACCTCCGGCCTGATTCTGTTCACCACCGATGGCGAACTCGCCAGCCGTCTGATGCACCCGTCCCATGAAATTGAGCGTGAATACGCCGTACGTGTTATGGGTAATGTGACCGAACAAAAGGTTAAAAACCTGTTTGAAGGCGTTGAGCTGGAAGACGGCCCGGCACGCTTCACCGATATCGTTGATTCCGGTGGTGCAGGCATTAACCGCTGGTTCCACGTCTGCGTTATGGAGGGCCGTAACCGTGAAGTGCGCCGTCTGTGGGAGTCTCAGGAACTGACTGTCAGCCGTCTGAAACGTGTCCGCTTTGCCAATGTCATTATTCCGGACCACCTGCGTATGGGTCAGTGGGAAGAGCTGGACAAAGACACCATCGACGCCCTGGCCGCTAACGTTGACCTGACCCCAGCCCCGCTGCCGACCGTTCGCAAACAGGCCCGTACCACCAGCACTGGCCTGAAAGGCTCTCGTGGCAGAACCGCCCCTCTGAAGAAGGGCAAGAAACGCCCGTCCCCGCACAAAAAAGCCGCCCCACACAAGCGTAATCGCTTTTCCTGATAAACTCCCTCCCCGAGCCGACAGCCGTTTTTACGCTGTCGGAATCACCTGTCTGTTCTATTCTCCATAAGCTTGCCGGGCTAGCCACTGAACTCATGTGGAAAAGCCCGGCAGACTTTACAACCTGAGTTGAGCTATTCGTCAGTAGTTCAGTCATAAATTCCAAATAAATAGAAATTGAGTCATTGCGCTCACCAACAATAATCATGGTAGAAATAATGAAACAACACATGCCGCTGATGACAGCTAGAGCACTGATTGCGCCATGGCCTTTATTTCAGAAAAGTACCCCACACTTACAGAAATCATTTATCAGGCTCGCTATTCAGTTCCTGATTTTACTGTTCACGACTGGCACTACCTTCGATGCCATAGCGGTTGAAAAGACTTTTAAGTGGAAACTTGAAAAAAAGGGCGCTCCTGCTGCAACAGGCACAATTAAAGTAGGCAGCCGTTGCAGAAGAAGTGAGCCTTACACAAGTGCTAGAGCCGCACTTTGGCGGCATGGTGATACTGCGAGTTATGGCGAGAGCGAGTACGAGTATACTTCCGTGCAAACCGATACAACAATAACGGTTACACATGACAATGCAGAGGTTTCAGGAGATATACCACCTGTTTTTCGGATATTCCAAAGAAATTCAGAATCCAGTCGACAAAGTGCCTTTCAGCCTGCCTCTAACACCTACCGATCCAGACTGACCCGCATTTTCAGAGGGAGAACGTCTCCGAATTGCGAACGCTACACCTGCTATGGACTTCAACTTCTGTTTTGCCCTATATTTTTCGCCTACTGCCTCTGCTGTGACGAAGAACTGGCATGCCCAATGTGGCCAGACAGAAGGCAGGCTCAACGCAATGCAACTCCAGGCTCTTTGCCACCACATGTGAACCAGCATTCTATTCATTACCGAAATCGACATCAAACCTATGGATACGAGCGTGTAACTAATCCCGGAAATACGCTAATAATCTGGCCTTTTGGTACTTCTTTAGGGCAATGGTTTAATGAACTCAGGCCACCCGAGGATACGCAGTCCACCCATCAGCGATACGTCTTTATCCCCGGAATTACTTCTCAGCCAGTTTGGTGTGAGATAAGACTGAGAACCTATTCGATAGGTGAAGGGGATTACCCCACAGCTATATATATCAACAGCATACCTGACAACCCGGAACATCAAGTTAGTTCTTTGCGTATGACTATCGATACACATCGGATAGATGACATAACGCATAATTTGAGATCATTTCATATTCTGCAAGGTGACGTTCAACTGGACATAGCATACAGGTCGGGGCAATTTGATCACAGATATGATCCCTTCCCCCCTCTTGATACCGATAACCATTTGCGGAGTAGTGAGAGCGAAACTTCCGTTTGCCCAGCTTCTGTAGACGAAACATTACAACTCACACACTAACCATGATGGCAGGAAGCAGTCCAGTCTACTGGCGGCAACGACAGTATCGATAACCCGGACTGCTTTGGTAGTTTGAATATTCAAAAGGCGGGACATTTTAATTAGCTGGACATAATGACTGTATTTATATACAGTATCCGTTAAATTAATAGTAACCCCCATGCCAAACAGGAGAGGGCCATGTCAATTACCCCTATGTGGCGAGTTGATCGGGACGGGAGTATGTTTACAGACAAAAAAGCCGCTGAAGAACATGACCGCATGCTGGAACTGGCAGCTAACCTGACCACGCTGCTGGAAAACCACTTTACCATCGACGAACAGCTGGCAGAAGAAATCGGCCTGCTGCTGTCTCGTAACAAGGATGTACTGTCCAAAGCGTTCAAGGGCAAGCCTGACCTGGTGCTTAAAATTGGCAAAGACTCTGAAGAAAAAACAGCTGAGTCCGAAGTCGCCTGATCCATAATAATTCTGCCTTTATTACCCCAACCACCGAAGCTGGGTCCACTCCACTTCGGTTTCTGTCTATAATTCATAGGCTCTGCGCACTGGTACAGTACTTACATGCACAACGTTTAAACGTAAAAAGGCAACAAATCTAGCACTTGTACTGGTTGCTTATAGAAGTAATTCCGCTAATATAGCGCCCTTTTTTGTCTGGCAAGGTATGTAGTCACGACATGACGAGCTTCGTTCCTGGACAACGTTGGATTAGTGACACCGAAACCGAACAGGGTTTAGGCACTGTGCTTACTCTCGACGGTCGGATGGTCACCCTACTGTTCCCCGCTACCGGTGAAACCCGGCTTTATTCCGTCAACAATTGCCCGTTAACGCGCGTGCAGTTCAACCCTGGTGACAAAGTAGAAAGTCACGAGGGCTGGATCATGACGGTGACAGACGTCATTGAAAGTAATGGCCTGTTAACTTACGAAGGTATGATCTCAGGCGGTCCGTCTGAAGGTCAGACTGAAGTGTTGCCCGAATCCGGTCTGGGCAACTTTATTCGCTTTAACAAACCGCAGGACCGGATGCTGGCTGGTCAGATTGACCAGAACAGCAATTTCTCCCTGCGTTATAAAACCCTGCAGCACAACCACAAGCTGAAACGTTCCCCACTTCGGGGGCTGGTTGGTGCACGCACCAGCCTGATACCCCACCAGCTGCACATTGCCCGGGAAGTATCCAGCCGTCATGCCCCACGGGTCATGCTGGCTGACGAAGTGGGTATGGGTAAAACCATTGAGGCAGGTTTGATACTGCATCAACAGCTGGTGACGGGCCGGGCCAGCCGGATACTGATTCTGGTACCGGAAAGCCTTCAGCATCAATGGCTGGTAGAAATGCTCCGTCGTTTCAACCTGCATTTCAGCCTGTTTGATGAAGAACGCTGCCGTAACGCCGATGATGACAATCCGTTCAATACTGAACAGTTGATTCTGTGCAGCCTGGACTTCCTCAGCAATAACGCTGAGCGTTTTGAGCAGGCCATGCAGACCGACTGGGACCTGCTCATCGTTGATGAAGCGCACCACCTGGTCTGGGATGAAGAAAGCCCGAGTGCAGAGTACTGCACGGTCGAACAGCTCTCCCGCCATATTCCTGGCTTGCTGCTGCTCACCGCAACCCCGGAGCAGATGGGACCTGAAAGCCACTTCGCCCGTCTTCGTCTGCTGGACCCGGATCGCTTCCACGATCTCAAGACTTATCAGGATGAAGAAAAAACCTATGAGCCTGTGGCTGAGGCGGTTCAGGAGTTGCTGGAAAACGACCGTCTTCCGGAAGCGGCTCAGAAACATCTGATCAGCTTCCTGGGCGAGGACTGTCAGAACCTGATTGATAACATCAATATGGGCGACGAGGAACTGAGAAGTTCTTCCCGTAACCGTCTGCTGCGCAGTCTGCTGGATCGCCATGGCACTGGACGCATTCTGTTCCGCAACACCCGGGCCGCTGTCGGAGGCTTCCCTGGTCGTGTGGTTCAGGGTTACCCCCAGCCATTGCCGGAACTTTACCAGATCGCTCTGGAAGAAGAGACGGAGACTCGCTGCAGCCTCTACCCGGAACTGGCCTATCAGTCCCACATCACTGTGGATGATATGGATCCCTGGTGGAAAGTCGATCCCCGGACTGACTGGTTGATCAACCTGCTCAAGCTGCTTAAAAAGCAAAAAGTGCTGGTAATCTGTGCCAATGCCAATACTGCACTGGATCTGGAAGATGCCATGCGCATCACATCCGGCATCCCTGCGGCGGTTTTCCATGAAAACATGAGCATTGTTGAGCGCGACCGTGCAGCCGCCTGGTTTGCCGATGAAGAATATGGTGCCCAGGTACTGATCTGTTCCGAGATAGGCAGCGAAGGCCGGAACTTCCAGTTCGCGCACCACCTGGTGCTGTTTGACCTGCCAGCTCATCCAGACCTGCTGGAACAGCGTATCGGTCGACTGGACCGTATTGGTCAGACTGAAACCATCAAGATCCATGTGCCTTACATCACAGATACCAGTCAGGAACTGTTGTTCCACTGGTACGATCGTGGTCTGAATGCCTTTGCGGACACCTGCCCATCGGGCAGCATGGTGTTTGAAAAGCATGGCGAACAGTTGCAGGCCCTGCTACAACCTGAAAGCAATGCAACTCTGAAAGATATCGAGCCACTGATCAGTGAAACAGCCGCATTGAATTCAGAGGTAAAAGAGCACCTGCATAACGGTCGTGACCGCCTGCTTGAAATCAACTCCCGTGGACTGTCTTCCAGTGAAGACATGATCAACGATATTGAAGAGCAGGAAGAACCTCGCCAGCTGAAGCGTTACATGGAAAAGCTGTTCGAAGGTTTTGGCGTGGAATCGGAAGACCATTCCAAACACTGCCTGGTGATTCGTCCCGGCAGTCACATGGTGACATCGTTCCCAATGCTCTCTGCCGATGGCATGACCGTTACCTTTGACCGGGAAATGGCTCTGTCACGGGAAGACATGCACTTCCTGACCTGGGAACACCCAATGGTTAGCGACAGTATGGAGATGCTGCTGACCAGCGATATGGGTAACACATCGGTGGCATTGCTGAAGAACAAAGCTCTGAAGCCTGGCACTATGTTGCTGGAAGCGATTTACGTGGTTGAAAGCAGCGGTGACCGGCGTTTGCAGCTGGATCGTTATCTGCCAGCGACACCGATTCGCTGCCTGATTGATCCGGGCATGAACAATCTGGCCTCCAAAGTAGCCTTTGATACGTTGAACGCCCAGTTACAGCCCATCAAAAAGGGTATGGCAAAAAAACTGGTAAAAGCCCAGCGTGAGCCAATTCTCAAGCTGCTGGAACGTGCGGAAGGTTACGCCAAGGACGCTGTACAGCCCATTGTGTCAGAAGCCTGCTCGGCTCTGTTGGCCGCTGTAACGGAAGAGATCAAACGTCTGGCAGCCCTGAAAGCGGTTAACCCTAACGTTCGTGATGAGGAGATAGAACATCTCAAGAATCAGGCAGCTATTGGACATCAGTGTTTGCAGAATGCCATGCTGAGGTTGGATGGTTTGCGATTGATGATTGCAGGCTGACCCTGTCTCTAAAAGCTAAGCCCTTTGCCTGCTACGGTCAAAGGGCTTAAACACACTACTAACTACTACTTGTTAAGCAAGCCGGAGTCCGTTGAATAACCTGCTGCCTGAACTATTAGTTGCTAAATAAACTGAACCCATTACCCTCATACCAAACAAGCCCTGTAAGGGCTTGTTTGGTAACTGTGAAAAAAACTTGGCTATTAATAAAAACCAGCTTCTCCTTCAGGGCGAGTCTTAAAACGCCTGTGCAACCACATATACTGCTCAGGACGTTTTCTCACCTGGGCTTCAATAAAACAATTCACCGCCTGAGCATCCTTATGGTCATCACCTTCAGGAAAATCGCTCCAGCCCTCAAACACTTCCAGCTCATAACCTTCAGCATTAGGCAAACGGGTCAGCATCATGGGTACCACTTGCGCCCTGCCCATTTTTGCCATTCTCGATGTGCCGGTGACAGTCGCCGCCTGCACTCCGAAAAAAGGAACAAACACACTTTGCTTAGGGCCGTAATCCTGATCAGGCGAGTACCAGACGGTACGCCCTCCCCGCAGTGATTTCAGCATCCCCCGCACATCCCTTCTGCCCAGCAAACGACTACGCCGGTCATAACGCAGACGCTGCTTTCTCTGCATGTATTCAAACACAGGGTTTTTGTGTTCTCTGTAAGTGGCGTCAAGGCTATGCCGCAGGGCGATAAAAGCACCGGTAATTTCAATGGTGGTAAAGTGCATGATCAGCAACAATTTCCCCTGGGATGAATCAAGGTGTTCCAGACCTTTAAAGCGAACCAGTTTTTCCAGCCTTGACCGCGGCCACCACCAGGCAATGACCACTTCCATCAAACCGATACCCACTGACTCAAAGTTGGCTTTCAGCAGAGCCTCACGCTCTCGAGCGGTCTTCTCGGGAAAGCACTTATCAAGATTCACCCTGGCGATATCCACACGCTTACCGCCGCGATGATAAAGCTTTCTGCCAATCCAGCTACCCAATCGCACCAGCACCGGGTAGGGTAACCAGGAAGGCAGAATCGTCAGCCCCAGACCAAGCCACGTCAGCCAGTAACGGGGGTGAAGAAAAGACCAGCGAAACTGGTCAGCCTCTGTTTTGTTTGTCATTTTTTTCGACATAAGTCCTGAAATAACTACCTGAAACAACTAAATTAAACGAGCAGAGCCATTAATAAGCGAAAACCAGAGAATTGTCACTGACCAAAACAAAACCCTCGTCAAAAAAACCTTTAAAAACGGGCAAATAAAAGTCATCCACTTTGAAAGTACTTGTGATTTGACACCCAGCCTATTACTCTCAACTTAACTCTAGGCTTCAGAGATTCTGGTTGCAGTCATGGCCTCCATCATTAACCCCAAAAGTTCGCCCGCCTTTCAGCTAAAAGGTAGCCTCTACACACTGACCACCCTGGAACTGCATACCACCAGCCACAGGCGACTGAAACAACAACTGGAAGGTATGACCAGCAAGGCTCCAAATTTTTTCCAGCAGACACCTGTCGTTCTGGATCTGGATAAGCTGGAAAACGGCAGTGAAGAGCTAAATCTGATCAGCATACGACACCTTCTTCATCACACCGGCATGGTTCTTGTCGCACTGCGCGGCGGCACTGAGCATCATAAAGAAACAGCCCGGATGGCAGGCGTTGCCTGGCTACCCCACCAGAAGCAAAAAAGGCATTCCGCACCACCAAACAGCAACGTGATCATGCTGAGTCAGCCAGACTCAAGTATTCCTGTAGAAAAACCTAAAACCACCCCCGTTCGGGCAGAGGCCACCATTATCAGTCGTCCGGTTCGATCCGGACAGCAGATCCATTCTGATGGCGACCTTATTGTACTGGGACAGGTCAGTGAAGGCGCAGAACTTCTGGCCGGAGGACATATTCACATCTATGGTCCATTCCGGGGGCGCGCCCTTGCAGGTATTACCGGCGACAAAAAGGCCCGTATTTTCTGCAATCAATTTGAGGCAGAGCTGGTATCAATCAGTGGACAGTACAAATTAACCAGTAAAGACCAGAGCAGCCTCTGGAGTCATCGCTGGGGTTTGAACGCACAGATATTCCTTGACGATGATCACTTGCACATAGCTGCGCTTTCATAAATACTGGGGCCTCCAGTTAATCAGGTATTCAGGAAGTTTAACTTGGCCCGAATTATCGTTGTTACCTCAGGAAAAGGAGGGGTTGGTAAAACAACGACCAGCGCCTCATTCGCCACCGGCCTGGCATTACAAGGGCATCGCACTGTCGTTATTGATTTTGACGTAGGTCTGAGAAATCTTGACCTGGTCATGGGCTGTGAACGACGCGTCGTCTACGATCTGGTGAATGTTATCAATGGTGAAGCAGCCCTGCACCAGGCGTTGATCCGTGACAAACGCACAGAAAACCTGGCAGTCCTTCCCGCCTCCCAGACCCGTGACAAAGAAGCACTCACCAGAGACGGAGTGCAAGCGGTTCTTGATGAACTGGCCAAAGACTTTGAGTATATCGTCTGCGACTCCCCTGCCGGCATTGAGCACGGTGCTCTGATGGCACTCTATTTTGCCGACGAAGCCATTATCACCACCAACCCGGAAGTCTCTTCTGTCAGGGATTCGGACCGCATACTGGGTATTCTGCAGAGCCGCTCCCGCCGCGCTGAGCAAAACCTGGAACCGGTCAAGGAACAGCTTCTGCTGACCCGTTACAATCCGGAGAGGGTGGAGCGGGGTGAAATGCTCAATGTTGAAGACGTCAAAGACATTCTTGCCATTCCCCTGCTGGGAGTGATACCGGAATCTCAGTCAGTCCTTAAAGCTTCCAACCAGGGCATCCCTGTTATTCACCAGAAAAACAGTGACGCTGGTCAGGCCTACAAAGACATGACCGAACGCTTCCTCGGGACAGACATCCCTCATCGCTTTCTGGAAGCACCTAAAAAAGGCTTTTTACAAAGGATGTTTGGGGGCTAATACATGAGCTTACTTCAGCTTTTCCGCAGCAACAAAGAAGATAACAGCGCAGTCACTGCCAAGGAACGTTTACAGATTATTGTCGCCCATGAACGTATGAGCCGTTCAACCAAAAATGTTCTGCCAGCCATGCAGAAAGACATTCTTGATGTCGTTCGTAAATACATTGAAGTCAGCGAGGAGGACATCTCCATCAAGCTGGACCGGGAAGGCGATTACTCAGTACTGGAAGTCAATGTCCAACTGCCTGAAGCATAAGGGTCAGAGCGACCTTCTCCCCGGACTTTGATACTCAAGGTTTCTCCTTACACCTCTAAACATTCCGTTACATCGCTTCATTGAACTTCAATGGGCGGCTATTGTCTCAGTAGTCATCCATTGAAGGTTTACTCACAGAGAGGACAAGCGATGCAATTTATACGAATCATCGTTATAGGAAGCTTCTTATCAGGATGCTCGTTCTGGAATCATCACCAGGATGTGAGACCTGGTGCCTCAGGCACCCACACGATTATCCTGAACACCGACGATCGCACTTCCGGCTATCGGGAAGCCAAGTTTCAGGCAGACAACTTCTGTGGCAAGCAGCATAAAACGACTTACATTTTAAGCGAAGAGTATCACTATACAGGCACTATGAGTGAAAGTGATTACCTGGCACTTAAGGCAGCGGCCAAAGTTGCCAGAAATGTCGGCCAGACGGTCTGGGCGCTGTCAAAGGATGAAGAAGGAGAAGACACCGGAATGGCTACCGCAGCGGGTGGAGCCATTGCAGACGACGCCATCGGTTCAGGGTATAAATATACCGTAAAGTTTCAGTGCCAATAGAGATTTACTCTCTAAAACAACGCCTGACCAGAAGACACCAATAGACTTTTCATGAATAATAACAGGTTCGCTGGTAAACCGGCTGAAATCAGGAGAATTCATGAGTCAAGTATCAACCCTCCAGCAGAACTTTAACCAGAACCTGTTGGAGTTTCTGCGAGAGTCCCCCACCCCTTATCACGCTGTTAAAAACATGGTGGCCAGGCTGGAGCAACACGGCTTTCAGCAACTGCACGAGTCTGAGGCTTGGCAACTGAAAGACAATGGTCGCTATTATGTCACCCGTAACGACTCATCCATTGTTGCCTTTACCAATGGCGATCACCAGCAGGGCTTTCGTATGGTGGGTGGGCATACCGATTTTCCCTGCCTGAAAGTCAAGCCTCAACCAGAGCTTCACAAACACCAGTACCTGCAACTGGCTGTTGAGGTTTACGGTGGCGCCTTGCTGAACCCCTGGTTTGATCGTGACCTGTCCATTGCCGGACGCGTCTTTTATCTCGATACTGCCGGTGCATTGAAATCCAGCCTGATCAACTACCGCAAAGCCATCGCCTACATCCCCAGCCTGGCTATTCACCTGGACCGCGAAGCGAACAAGAACCGCAGTATTAATCCGCAAACCGATATCCCGCCCATTCTGTGCCAGCTGGACAAGAATGAAAAAGCTGATTTCCGCGCCCTGCTGAAAGAACAACTGGCTGCGGAAGGTGTCACTAATGTTCAGGAAGTGCTGGAATACGATCTGAGCTTCTACGACACCCAGGGCGCAGCCATTATCGGTTTGAAAGACGAGTTTATCGTCAGCACGGCGCTGGACAACCTGCTTAGTTGCTATGTGGGCATGACGGCCATGATCGAGTCACTGGAAAACAGCACCGCCCCTATGGTTCTGGTGTGCAATGACCATGAAGAGTGCGGCAGCAAATCTGCCACCGGCGCTCAGGGCCCCATGCTGAAAACTATCCTGCACCGGATTGCCGGCTCGACTGAAGCCCTGGCCCGGGCCATCAGCCAGTCCATGATTATTTCAGCCGACAATGCCCACGGCGTTCACCCGAACTTTGCAGATCGTCATGAAGGCAATCATCAGCCTCTCCTGAATAAAGGCGCGGTATTGAAAATCAACGCCAACCAGCGTTATGCCTCCAACGATGAAACCTGCTCCCTGTTTGGCATGCTGTGCCGTGAAGCGGGTGCCGATTATCAGTATTTCGTCACCCGCACCGATCTTGCCTGTGGCAGCACCATCGGCCCGTTAACAGCCGGCGAGCTGGGCATTCGAACACTGGATATAGGCCTGCCAACCTTCGGTATGCACTCTATCAGGGAGACCGCCGGCACCAGAGATGCCTTCCAGTTAACCCGGGTTCTGCAGCGCTTCTTCGCAAAAAACAGACTGCCATTCGCCTGATTACTGACTGACCCGACCCGGTGCAAAAGGTATCTGCGATCTGCGCCGGGTTGCAGTTCAGATACAAAACAAACATCCTGATTACATTGCCTTGCAGAACATAATCGAGATATTCATATTAAGTACAAATCCAGAGTTCAGAAGCCCCTGTGAGCCTGCTAATCTAAAAACTGCACAGTAACTGAAACGAAAGTGCGCACAGCGGAACTAATTATGAAACACCAGCACAGAATCCCAACTCAGCATCACCCCAAAAATACTCACCCGACCACTACTAAGGGCGGTCAAGGCGAACAGCATCAAAAGCTGAAACCGCTGCTGAAAGCCTCATCAAGCATTCCTGCTAAGCAACAGGATGACTCTACCTGCTTTGTCCGCGGGTATAACTGAAACTCAGGCATAACTCTGCTATAAATGGGTGAGGTCAATACCTTACCCGTCGTGCAGAATACTACCTTAAACCGCCACTCTTCCCATTCCTTACCAACTTCTTACGAAAGCAAGTTGCCCATTCCCGAGGCATACCTGTATTCTGTTTCTGTAAGCGGTCGATTATTCCTGCAGTGATCATTAACAGCGGAATTTGCCGATAACCATTTACCCAATACTTCAGTCCGGCCATTGCAGGAAATTTTCAGAAGGACTCCCCCATCTGTCTGCAAGGTCTTTCAGGCTGTAGTATGTTTAAGCACTCAGCGGTTTAACTGATACCGACAATAGACACGGAGCTTCATAATCCATGATACCGACCCTGCGACTTGCAAGGAAATACACATCGGTTTTCATTGCACTGTTCACTGCGATCAGCCTGGCGATCTTCTCCGCTTTCGCTGCTGACCAGAATCTGGAACGAAAACTGGAGGATCTCTCCCCCACACTCCAACAGGCTATTGCCAGTGTGAATATTTACCAGTCTCTGTCCAAAAACCATTACCGGAAACTGCCTCTGGATCAGAAACATGCCGATAAGGTTTTCCAACGCTATCTGGACCGGCTGGATCCTAACCGTAGCTTTTTCCTGAAGAAAGACATTGACGAATTTCAACGCTATCGTGAAAAGCTGGCCAGCTCCCTGAAAAGCGGCGATCTGAAACCAGCCTTTGAAATATTCAATCGCTACCGCAAGCGAGCAGGTGACCGGGCTCGATACCTGCTCGCAAGAGTTGACAAAGGGATTGGTGGCATAAACCTCAAAACCGATGCTGAACTGGTAATTGACCGGAAAGACTCACCCTGGCTGCCCGATGAAAAGGCCCAGCGTGAATTATGGGATCTGCAACTGAAAGACAGCATTCTGTCGCTCAAACTCAACAACAAAACAGATGAGGAAGTCATTGAACAGCTCAAGCGTCGCAACACCAACCTGCTGCGCCGTTTGCACCAGAGCAAGAGTGAAGACGCGTTCCAGACTTACATCAACGCCTTCACCAGCATCTTTGACCCACATACCCAGTACTTCTCTCCCCAGACAGCAGAGAACTTTGATATCAACATGAGCCTGTCTCTGGAAGGCATTGGTGCCGTTCTGCAATCTGAAGATGAATACACCAAAGTCGTCAGTGTCGTACCCGGTGGCCCGGCTGATCTGGCCGGACAGCTGAAACCCGGTGATAAAATCGTCAGCGTTGCCCAGGGCAAGGGTAAGCTTGAAGACGTGGTCGGCATGCGACTGGACGACGTGGTCAAACTGATTCGCGGCAAAAAGAAAACCCTGGTACGTCTGGAAGTGATTCCCGGTGCCAGCAAGAGTCAGACGACAAGGGTTTATGAAATTGTTCGCGACAAGGTCAAACTGGAAGAGCAGGACGCCAGCAGCAAAATCATTGAAGTCAAAGACAAAGGGGTTACCCGAAAAATAGGTATCATAGAAATCCCTACCTTTTACATTGATTTCCGTGCCGCACAAGCTGGCGACCCCAATTACAAAAGCACCACACGAGATGTAAGGAAGCTGATTGCAGCACTGAAAAAAGAGAAAATCGACGGCCTGGTCATCGACTTGCGTGCCAACGGTGGCGGTTCACTACAGGAAGCCAATGAGCTGACCGGGCTGTTTATCGGCAAAGGCCCAACCGTTGTGGTTCGCGACAGCCGGGGCAGAATGGAGAAACAGGAAGACCCCGACCCCAAACTGCTTTACGACGGACCACTGGCCGTAATGGTCGATCGCCTCAGCGCTTCCGCCTCCGAAATTTTTGCCGGAGCTATTCAGGACTACGGTCGCGGCATTGTTATTGGCAGCCAAACCTATGGCAAAGGCACTGTACAGAGCATTCAGCCTCTTAACCACGGTCAGCTAAAGTTAACGCTTGCCAAGTTCTACCGGGTATCCGGTCAAAGCACGCAGAATCAGGGCGTACTGCCTGACATCAGCTACCCATCTCTGTACGAAACCCGGGATATTGGCGAGAACAAACTGCCCGACGCCCTGCCCTGGGACACCATTAACCCAGTGAAATTCCAGCGCTTTGGCGACCTGAGTGCATTTTTCCCGCAACTGGATAAAAAACATAAGCAGCGCACAAAGAATAATCCGGATTTTGTCTATCTGAACGAAATGAAGGATTATCTCTCCCGCTACGAAAACAAGACCAAAGTTTCCCTTAATGAAGAGAAACGCCGTCTTGAAATCCAGTCCATGCGCAGTCAACGCCTGGCTATCGAAAACCGGCTGAGAAAAGCCAAAGGGGAAGAACTACTCAACAACCTGGACGAGCTTGAAGAAGCCGAACAGGCTAATGCCGACAACAAGGATAAAAAGAAAGAAGCTGACGCCTTCGTTATGGAAGCAGGTGCCATTCTGAACGATCTGATCCGTCTGAAAAAACAGGCGACAAAACCGGCTCAGGCTGCGTGACTTTCAGAGATTGTTACCAACCATTGCGGCAGTTTGCACACTTAAATTGCAAACTGCCGCTCTCATCCCTGAAACCTTAAAACTGATGAAACTCTTATAAATCCTCATTAAATCCCTCAAAACAGCGTTTCATTACGCCTTTCCCATATATCCCTCAATATCAATAGCCACCTGTAATGAAAGGAACTTTTATCTCATAAATTAATCCAAACTTCTGAACCCATCATAGCTGGGTAAGGGAGCACCCTATGAACCAATATTTTATTGATAAATGCATGTACGCATCCTTATTCGAAAAAGAACAAAAACTTCGAATGATCAGAAGCATTGTGTGCAATAAGAAAATGGCAGATCAGTTCAATGAGCACTGCATTGGGCTGGCGACAAAAGACCCTTACCGTTTGAAAGTTGACTTCCTGATTTCTGAAAAACACCCTTTACTGCTTAAAAATATTATGGGTCTTCAGGCAAAGAAAAAAGCAACAGGATTAAGAGAGAAATATATCGAAAAAAATATGGCAAATCTGGAAAAAACAGGGCTTTTCCCTCTTATCAAAGCGAATTTTGACCTTGAATCCATAGTACCGTTTATTAATGGTTCAGTAAAAATTCTGGTGAATAACGATAACAAAATCATCATTCCCCATGTCCTTTCCTACCAGGACTGGCTTGATGTTGCAAAAGCAACATACCCTGATGAATTTCAAGAAACTTATACTCTGGTTCGACAGCGTGCTGTTTTTAAAACCATAAGACACTCTATGGGTATTTATGATACAGCGTGGCAAAAGCTACCTGAAAAATGCTATGGCTATATTTGTCGACGGGTTGTGCAAATGGTGTGCAGGCATTTCCCACAATTGGACACTGTTGCCAAGTCATGGCTGGAACAAAAATCAAAAGTAACCGATGTGGATCAGTTTGAGCTGGATACTGACTGGGTCGTTGGTTCAGATAAATTCTATTGGTTGCCCTGTGAACTTGACCATTAATTGGAGGCTCTACAAAAAAGGCAACACCCTGAGGCATTGCCTTTTTTTTCTTCACTGACGTGAAGTAAGAAACCGCATCGTCAATGATGCAATTCAGTCCTTACAGAGGACGAATATCTTCAGCCTGAGGGCCTTTCTGACCCTGAGTCACTCGAAATTCAACCTGCTGGCCTTCTTTCAGAGTTTTGAAGCCGTCACCAACGATCTGACGGAAATGGGCAAACACATCAGGACCATTATCCTGAGCGATGAAACCAAAACCTTTCTCTTCGTTGAACCACTTAACGGTACCGGTAGTAGTAGACATAATCATATCCTGTATTTAAGCGAAGTAAGCCATTCAGCCCCTATGGCACGAATGACGGTCAAGCTAGAAGATTTGTTTTACTTATGGCAGAACAGGACGAGATACTACTCTCGGAACACTAAATCTATACATAAAGAATCAAACACACTTATAACGTGGCGTCCATTTTTACATGGCTTCAAGCTATCGGCAATCAGTATAAACCAATTTTTATTGTTACCACTAGCACAAAGAGCTCCGCCTTCAGCATTTTCGCCGTAAGACCCCTGACTTGAGTGAAATACTTCCCGATTACATGTTTGCTTTCGGGAGGATTACCCTTGCATCGTGGCCGCTTCCCGCGGGTTTGGCAATGATACCAGTGTAACAGCCTCCGTAGAGTTCAGAGGCTGTCGCAAAAAGGTGAAAAAGTACGAAATAAACTTTGAACCGTCATCCCTGCCGAGGAGGAATCCACTGTGCGTGGCGGGCTCCCGCCTTCGCTGGAATAACGATGTTTATTTATCCTGTTTTTTACATCGTCGTTGTTGATGGTCATTCCATAGAGTCCTATGTTTAATTTTTTAGCGAAAACAGGGTTTTGCTGTATGCGTTTATTCACTCCTGTCGTGCTGGTCTTACTCGCCAGCTCCCTGACAGCTTGCTCAAAACAACCGACTTACAACGAAATTGAAAAAGAAAAAAAACTCTGCCTTATTCAAGGTGGTTCATTAATCACGAAACAACGAGGGGATCAGAGCATTTATGATGTCTGCATTTACGAGGACAATCGTCAATGCGAGCTTAAAGCCCTGGCAAAAGGGCTTTGTAGAAAAGGGGGCTTTAAAATAACAGGATACGCTACAGAAGCGGCTCAGTACTGTGCAATCACTGGCGGTCGCTATGCGGCTGGCTTAAATAGCAATACACCTCAGGAAACGGGTAGCTGTACCCGGCGTGGTCGCACCTGCGATGCCCGGGAATATTTTGAAAACCGTTGCGATTTGCCATAGGCGCTCCATGAGGCACAAGGAACAAGTTACCTCAGACCACCACCTTCTTAATCATTATCTTGTTGCTTCGACTGTCTGAAGAAAGAAGCACTTCACGACGGAGAGAAAAAACAGGGGTAAAATCCGGTGGGTAGTGCCTGGAAAACAGAAAAATACTCAAAAAGCCCAGAAACACAGGCCTATAGACGACAAAAACCCGAAGCCTTATGACTTCGGGTTCCAGCAACAATGCGGCAGAAAGGGAACCCATTTCAGAATATGCTGATACTCGCCAAATCTGAACCATCATTTTACATAGTATCCGGTTTACAACCTGAACTATAATACCGCCTACTTCGCACCTACCAACATAAGCAGGATCATGAGCAGCAGGCATTGCAATGCTCAACTTCTAAATATCATGAATGTACTTTTTTACAACGACCTGAACCCCAAGAACATTCCGGGTTTGACCAAAGTTCAGAAAGCGCTGGAAGCAGGCAATTTCACTCAGGCTGATGTCCGTAAGATTGATACTAACCTTTACCGTGCAAGACTAAACCGTAGTGATCGAATACTGTTTTCATTGTACCGCTTTCAAGGTGAGCCGTACTGCCTTATTCTGGAGCACGTACTCAGCCATGCCTATGAAAAGTCCCGTTTTTTAAGCCGGGGCGTGGTCATCGATGAGAATAAAATTCCGGTAATAAGTAGTACGGACATTACTGAATCCAAAGAGCTGGTCTATCTCAATACGGGCAGCGACCGCTTTAACCTGCTGGATAAAATCATATCTTTTGATGATGCTCAGCAATCTATCTACAAACTCCCCCCGCCCCTGGTCATCATTGGCAGCGCCGGTAGTGGTAAAACCGCCCTCACTCTGGAGAAAATGAAACAGGCTTCTGGCGATGTTCTGTATGTCAGTCTATCGCCTTTTCTGGTGCAAAATGCCCGTAATCTCTATTACGCTAACGGTTATGAAAATGAAAATCAGGAAGTTGACTTTCTGTCATTTCATGAGTTTATCGAAAGCATCAGAGTGCCTGATGGCAACGAAATCAAGCTAAGGGATTTTTCAGCCTGGTTCCAGAGACATAAAGGCCAAAGCAAACTGAAAGACCCTCACAAGCTGTTTGAAGAGTTCAGAGGGGTGCTCACAGGCCCATCAACAGAATCCGCCTGGTTATCACGGAGTGAGTACCTTAAGCTGGGTATCAAGCAGTCTATATACAGCGAGGAAGAGCGTTCAGGTGTTTACGATCTGTTTGAAAAGTATCTCAGCCACCTGAAATCAAATCAGCTTTACGATACCAATATCGTCAGCCATGAATACCTCTCCAAAGCCTCTGCCCGCTACGATTTCATCGTGGTCGATGAAGTTCAGGATATTACCAATATCCAGCTATACCTGATTCTTAAAACGTTACGCAATGCGGGTCACTTTATCCTTTGTGGTGACTCGAACCAGATTGTACATCCCAACTTCTTCTCATGGTCAAAAGTAAAGTCGTTATTCTTTGAACAGAAAACACTCACCGGTCATAGTGAAGTTGTCCGGGTATTGCAGTCAAACTACAGAAACTCTCCGGTCGTCACCCATATTGCCAATCGTATCCTGAAGCTAAAACATGCCCGTTTTGGCTCCATCGATAAAGAGAGTAACTACCTGGTTGACAGTATTGGGGGGCAACGTGGAAGCCTGCAATTACTGAACGACAGCGATAAAGTCAAAAAAGACCTGAACGCAAAAACCTCCCACTCCACAAAATTTGCCGTTCTGGTTATGCACCCTGACCAGAAAGCGAAAGCCAGTAAATGGTTCAAAACGCCTTTGGTCTTTTCAATTCAGGAAGCCAAAGGGCTGGAATATGACAACATCATCCTTTACAACTTTATCAGCGATGAGGAAAAAGCATTTCGGGACATCGCTTCGGGTGTAGACCCTAAAGCGCTTGAGGGTGATACCCTGAACTACGCTCGCGCAAAGGATAAAAGCGACAAATCCCTGGAAGTCTACAAGTTCTATATCAATGCGCTTTATGTCGCCATGACCCGGGCTGTCAGTAATTTATTCCTTGTGGAAGAACGTCAGAAGCACCCCATGATTCGTCTGCTGGATATGGATCAGTACAGCAGTGACCTTTCCCTCGATAAACAGGATTCCAGTCTGGATGAATGGCAAAAAGAAGCCCGAAAACTCGAACTGCAGGGAAAGCAGGAACAAGCTGATGATATTCGTGACAGAATCCTTAAACAGAAACCTGTGCCCTGGCCTGTACTCGATCAAAATGCCTTTACCGCTCTGCAGGAAGAAGCCCTGGCTGGTACTAATAAGAAAAAGCGCATTCTGGCGCTGGAATACGCCCTTGTTTACCACCATCGTCCGACCCTGAATGCCCTGGTCAAAGCTGGCGTAAAAGCTGCGTCTCAACCTGAAAGCAAGTCACTGACTCAGCTGTATCGTAAACACTACATGACCTACGATTTAAAAAATCCCGGCTCAGTGTTGCGGGATACCGAGCAGTATGGCATTGATCACAGAACAATTTTCAACCTTACACCGTTGATGGTCGCCTCTCGTATTGGCAATGCAGGACTGGTTAAAGAACTGGTTGAGCGGGGAGCAAACCCGAATAAAACCGGCAGCAACGGACTCAATGCGCTGCAACTGGCTATGGAAATGGCACTGTTCGACGAAAAGTACGCTAAAAACAAACTGCCTGACATTTATCAATTACTAGAACCAGACAGCCTTTCCATTCAGGCCGAGGGGCGCCTGATCAAACTCGACAAAAAACTGATGGGTCTGTTTATACTCAATCTGATGTTCGCCCTGTTTTACCGAACTCTCGGCAATGTCCTGAGTATCAACTGTGGATTCACAGCCAAAGAAATTACCGAACGGGTACAGCAATTGCCGGACTCTGTCCTCCCTGAGCGACGGAAACGCCAGTCTTACATCAGCAGCATTCTATCCGGTAATGAGGTTGAAAGGGATTCACCTTATAACCGCAAACTCTTTAAACGCATTAAACGGGGTCACTATATCATCAACCCACTGCTCAAATTGCGCGAGGAAGAGCAGTGGGCTTCGATTCACGATTTGCTAAAGCTTGATGATCTGGATTTCAAACCAGCCGTGATCGCCGACTATGACGTACGCCCGGAATACAGGATTAGTTTCCAACAACGTCTGGATCACCAGAACACAATCCGCTCTGAGAATGTTCGGTATTTTTGTGGCGAAATTCAGAAGTTAATCGCAGAGGGTGAAAGAGTAGTGAAAGATGTAATTTCCTCAGAAGAACTGAGCGTAGCCAGTACCAGCCACCCATTACAAGACAAGGTAACAACATCCTGAAAAAATCAGGCAGGCAGGGAGTAAAGGCCTTCCTGCCTGAAACTAATGCCTTTGTACACCAGCAATCCCTTCATAATTTCCTGTAGGTAAATCGAAATCATGTCCAGAAAACCCAACCTGACTGAACTGAAAAAACAGTTGAGAAAAAAGACCCAAAACGAACTGGTTGAGGAAATTGCCCACCTTTATAAACGATTTAGCAATGTAAAAGAGTTCTACCAGGCTTCTTTCTTTGATGACGATTCTGCCGTGCTGGAAAAGTACAAAAAAATCGTCAGGGATGAATACATCCCTTCTGGACGGCGACAGTTCCCGCGCATGCGGGCATCTGTCGCCAAAAAAGCCATTTCAGATTACAAAAAAGTCTCCAGTTCCAGTACAGGCCTTGCCGATATCATGCTAACTTTTGTTGAATCAGGAGTCTGGTGCACCAGAGAGTATGGCGATATTGACGAGCCGTTTTACAGCAGCATGGAAAGTATGTATGAAACGGCTGTCAAGTTCATTAAAAAAGAGGGGTTAGTCCAAATATTCGATGACCGGCTATGTGACCTATTAGACAAGACCTCGAAAATGGGCTGGGGGTTCCATGACACCCTGTCAGAAACCTATGAAACCTATCTGGGCTAACTGAAGTAAAATGAAACTCATCAACCTCTCAAGCGATTCACTGAAAATCATTCAGTCTCAAGCCTTCACAGACTCGGAGCCGGGCTCTGTAGTCAAAGATTTCAATCGTTTTCTGAACCGGCTCATCGAAAAGCCGGTTCCACTGAGTAAAGGCAAACGGCAGCCTGTCCAGAAATGGACTGCACTTCTGGATGAAGAATTAACCAATCCCGACAAGCCTGAACTCAAGCGACCTCTGACCATCCATTACCCATCAACATTAGGTTTGTACCTACTGGTTCGCGCATCCGGACTTGGGCGGTTTATTGTAGCGGGAGCCAACAAATTTCAGCTCATCATCCACGAAAATATGCTAGCTCAGTGGCAACAGCTAACAACCGTTGAACAATACTTCAGCCTGCTGGACGCGTGGCTAACAAGAGGAGTCTCAGACATTATCGGTGAGAAACTGTCAGGGCGCAGCCACTGCATACTAGGCTGCAGTGGCACTAATTTTCTCAGAACGTCAGACTTTACTGAGGAGCCCATTTCAGAAGCAACTCTTGAAGTACTGCCTCACAGCCTGGGGGCTTACAACGTTGCACTGCTGAATCTTTTTGGTCTCGCCAATATCCGATGGCAAGAAAACAATCAGCTCGGTCACCTTCAATTTACTCCTCTGGGTGTCACCCTGTTTAATGCCTTCCAGAAATCCATTGACCTGCACGGGCTTTTCCTGCCCTCTGGTTGTAAGGACATACTCTATGAAATTGGCGGTATGCAGAAAGTAGTTCGACAATGGCGAAATGACATTAAACAGCTTCTGCTTCCAATTGAGCAAAAACTAAAAGACAGCTATATCATTGATGTATCAATGCCCGCCTACAAATGTCGAAGAACCCTCATGGTACCTCTGGGCACAAGTTTTGAAAAACTGGCAAAATCAGTTCTGAGCGCTTTTTCATTCGGCTATCAGCACCTGTATCATTTTGTCTATGAAGACTGTTACGGTGATATATACAAGGTTGCCGACCCGCATCTGAAACCCCGTTACAATGATTACGCTGACGACACCAGCCTGAAAGACCTTCAACCTGCTCCAGGAGATCAGCTCCGCTTTCTTTACGATCTCAACGATCCCTGGGAATTTATTCTGGACATAAAAGACGGCCTTGATGAACAAGCAGACACCATCACCGTAATCAACCGCAAGGGAGAAGCACCCAGAGAAGTTTAATTCCTCATCGAGTTTATCCTAAGCCTGCCTGTAAATTCGTCAACTGGCGGTTAGACTTCAGCGTTCCGACCGCCATACCAAAGAAATAGAAAGCATACTATCAGTTACTGTTTAGTCACACGAAACGCTTTCTCCAATCTAAAAGAACAGCTTAGAGATCATAGAGCATAGCCGTCTAATTCTATAAAATACCCGCATCTTGTAAGCCAGGTTACCGCTTCTATGACCAACCTCACCCTCGACCAACTGGAGCATCACCTCTGGATGGCGGCCCATATCATCACCGGTCCCATTGATGCTTTAGACTACAAAACCTATATCTTCCCTATCCTGTTCTTTAAACGGATCAGCGATGTTTTTGATGAAGAGCTGCTAGCAACCATCGAGGAGTTTGATGACGAAGCGCTCGCTCGCACCAAGAGAGAAAAACAGAGAAAAAACAGGGGGGGTAAAACCTGGTGGGGAGTAGTGTTTGGAAAACAGGAAAATACTCAAAAAGCCCCGAAACACAGGCCTATAGACGACAAAAACCCGAAGCCTTATGACTTCGGGTTTCAGCAATAATGGCGGACCGGACGGGACTCGAACCCGCGACCTCCGGCGTGACAGGCCGGCATTCTAACCAGCTGAACTACCGGTCCGCATGCTAGCTTCTAGTTTCAAGACACTAGTTTCTAGATGGTGGGTGATGACGGGATCGAACCGCCGACCCTCTGCTTGTAAGGCAGATGCTCTCCCAGCTGAGCTAATCACCCTGTCAGCGGATTCGCATTTTACGGATTGAGTGAAAGGAGTCAACAATTTTTTTATCGTGACAATAAAGTCAGTTAGACAGGTGGAGATAAATTTTCACCCGTCCTTCTTCTTTACCTTTATCCAGCCTGACCTGCTGAACTGTCAGATTAAACTTGGTATTGAGTACAACCAGCCAGCTGAGAAATTTCTGGTACGCCGCATCTTCAATCCAAACCCCCAGCCCTTTCCTGTCCGGCTGTACGCGACTTAGGGTAACACCTGCCTGCTTTGCAGTACCGGAAACAATAGATGAAATCTCTCGTTGTCCACCAGCCGTTTTCTGTTTTCGTTGTTGATCTTTGGCGGATTGGTAATTGTCATTCATCCATTGCAGAACAACCTGCTGTCTTTCATAATCCTCTTTCTGACTGCTATTCCAGCTACTTAACGGTTCCCAGATGAACAAATAAAGCAGTGCAGCTGCCAAAAACGCCGACAGCCACTGCAAAGCCTGTCGATCCCTTGATGACAGAAGCTCATATCGAGCCTGTAATTGCTGCCACAAAGGGTTTTCCTGCATTTCAGCCATTAACTTTTGCATTCCCATAAATCACCTGCTGATGGTCATTCTTGCGTTAACACCGCTTTTTTCCTGATTAGCACTATCCAACTTTGCCATCAGTCCCGCTGATTTGGTCGCAGCAAGCAGCTTGTCGACAGATTCAAGGCTTTCTGCTCTTAGCTCCAGTACAAGGTTGCCCGTTGTATCGTTAAAGTCCATGCTGACGGGCTTGATTTTAGCTTCAGGTAAAGAAGCAGACACAGCGGATACCTTTTGCAGCAAAGGCAGGAATGGCTTGCCGCCAGGCTGACTACCTGATGTTTTCAGTCGGCTTTCCATTCGACTTTTAACATTGATAGATCGATGTTCACTCTCCATAGCATCCCTGACCTGCTGATCCTGAGGAAAAACTTCAAGGTACAGGGCTGCGCTTTGATCCCAGAACTGGCCTGCCTGATGTTGCAAAGTCATACCTTCCCCAACCATCAGTCCAATCTCCAGCATCAACCAGAGGCTGGCAACCAGTGCAATAGGTTTCCACTTACGTAAGCGTCGACTGGCACGCCTGGGACACTGATAGGCTCCCGAACGTAAGTCCACCAGCGCCGAGCGGAGGTTTTTACGCCGTGAAAAGTAGAGGCTCGCAAAATATTCAAATACAGATCCATCAACACCTTTCTCTTCAACCAGCCACCCCTGCTCCGCCAGCCAGGAGCGTACCTGCTCAATTTTGTCATCATCAAGGGAGAAAGCACCTTCTGGAAACTGTAGTTTTATACTGGTTATCGCAAGTAAGTCTGCTTCAAGATCAGGGTTCTGAACAATATCATCTTCACTGTCTGAACGGTTCAACCCCTCCAGAACAAAACGCAAAGCATCATAGTCCAGATGATTGGCACTCTGACCGGGAATCCTGACGTTAGCGGACCGACTCTCCATCAGGATCAACACCTGACCCGCTTCGGTTTCAAGGAGCTGGGTTTCAGCCAGCGCATTATCAACACTCAGCCCCTGTCCATCAATAACAGCCAGTAAAGCCTGAAACTGCTTATGGGAAAAACCAGATACGGAAACATTCTCTTTATCTGAAGACAGCTGACTGGCCAAATGCAGAGTATCGACATCTGCTGCAAGGTCCTCCTCCAGCATATAAGGTAGAGCCGTGTTCAGGTGCTTGCGTTGTCCGCTATTGATAGGCAGCTGTCTGTGAAAAGCCAGCGTCCCGGGCAGTAGCAAAGTCACCTGATCAGGAAGGTGATCTTCCTCTACCTGAGCACTCTGCCCAGTCTCAATTCCCCTGACTGCAAGATAGTCTCTTTTGATATTACCCAGTTCCGAAACATGGACATCTCCCTGAAGTTCACCATGCCCGGAAAATATTCCCCACTGAATCAGCGTACTGTCACTGATTACAGCTGAGGGTGGATGAATTCGTATTAACAGAATGCTTTTCATTGTTAGACCTCAGGATTCCTTATTGGCTGTCACCCAATAGTCGTTCGGTCCAATTTCACGTCCTGCGACTTGAACCTGTCCATCAGCATTACGAACCAGTAACGTTCTCATATAGAAAACGGTGTCACGGTACGTCGCTTTTATATAAACGTTGAAATAACTACTACTAAACTCAAATCCCGCTGCTTTTAATTCTGCGGTCTTATCTTTAAGGGCTGGCAACTTTGTCATATCTTCCAGTTTGGCAAAGCCTTCGCCGGTACGGGAATCAATAATAGTCTGCGCATCCCCTTCTGTAATTTTATCAGACAATGAGCGCAGCACTTCTGGCGATGCACTGTTGACATTAACCTTGGATTCTTTTGGCAAGGTGGTCATCAGGGGAGCCAATAACTCAAACTCTTCCTTGCCTACCCCCTGAATCAAGCGTAACTCTGACAGCGAAACCAGCGGAAAGTCCGCAGTCCTCCGGGGGGGATCAAGAACGAGATAGTGGTTATCCTCAGCTCCGGTCTCTGACGGTTCCTGTGCACTGTCTATCCAGTCTTTGATGGTGTACGTCAGCTGTGTATCAATGTCAAGGTTCTTCAGGATCCTTTCAAATTGTGATGCATACCGTTTGCCATCCAGCGCTTCGGCAGTCAACCAGTTAAGATTGAAACGGCCATTCTCATCAACAATCTGCACTTCGATGTCCCCCTGTTCAACAGGGTATCCCACGGTTTTAACATTCCAGCGTTCACCCTCGTGATCCACCTGTCGCTTCTTCTTTTTATCCTCTTCAAAATCCTGCTCCAGTAGCAAAGCAACATACTGCTCTGCGGAAAGGGCGTGATGTTTAGCCTGAATTCGCTCAAGAAACCGAGTATTTTTTTCAGTATGTAGCCAGAGGCTGGTCACCATTTGAGAAGCCATCAGAGTGATCATGGCAAATATAAGTAGTACATAGATCAGGGCTATGCCCCTTTGCTGATTCATTGAAGCCTCACTCATCATTTTCATCAGACTCCTCTTCTATTTGTAGAGCCTGGTCTTTTTTATTTTTGCTTTCAGCCTTACCTTTTTCATCGTCAAGCTTTGGATTTTTAGCTTCAGACGACTTATAAGTCAGCAACGGCAACGTCGTCGTTAATACGCCGTAATCCCTGTGCTGAAGTGTCAACTCAATCGCATGGGGCATTTGCGGGCGCTCATCCCCTACTGCTTTCCTGGCACCAGCTGCGGCGGGTTGAGTAACCGGTTGGCCCTTATCCTTTGGTGGCCATGAGGGTTGCCAACGTTTTTTTTCATCCATAAACTTTAGCCGGGCACCTGTCACACCACTCATCAGCACTTGCCGAATCATTACCGGGTCTGGCGCCCTGTCCAGCATTAGCCAGTAATACCTGACTAACTCACCCTCCTCCAGACTGTAGGCGACCCTTTGCATATTACTCCGGATTTCCTGAATCGGGTTACGCCAGCCAAACCGGGTAAACTCCAGCAGTTCTCCATTTTTTCCGGGGGCTTGCATGGCTTTTTGGCGGTCTCCGAACTCGTCTCGAATGGGTCTGGGAGCGACTTGAAACAGATCTTTCTCAATCACAATCATGGCTCTCTGCAGCCCATCAAGACGATCCAGAATGCCGTCTGTTACCTGTTGAGCCCGACTGACGGAATCAAACAATTTATAGGCTGCGGTGCTGATCATGGCAAAAATCAGTATCGCAATCATTAGCTCAATCAGTGTAAAGCCCCGGCTCTGCTTCATTTTTTCTTGAGCTTCCTGAAATACGAAGTTAATGAATACAGGGCCGTCTCATCGTCCTCTGGCTTGGCTCGGCCGACAAACACTTCTACCACCACTTTTCTGAAACCAGGAAAACTGGTGGTTCGGGTCACCTGCCGTATATACCAGTCATAACCGGCATAGGTGTCGTTTTTACCCTTGACACCTTTGTCCGGCCATACTTTTTCAGCCTGTAAGCGACTCATGTAATGATCGGCAACCTGAGCAGCCAGAACTTTTTCCTGCATATACCTTGTCTGGCGAATACTGTTACCATCCGACAGCATCAGCATGGCAGCCGCCACCGCAAAAACAGCCAGCGCTACCATCACTTCAATCAGCGTAAACCCTCTGCTGTGGTCAGCGGGTAATATTAATATCCGACAAGCCATCGGTTTGCAAAACCACCGTTTGTTTTTTGTTTTCAACGGGACTGACGGACAGCGCAAAAGGCGTAACCTGTCGGTCAGAGTAAAATACGACTGAAGGCCCTTCTTCATTGATATCCAAAGCAGGCAGGGCCACATCTGTGGTATTCAATACCAATTTTATGGAGGCGGGAGGATGATAGGGCTGAAAGGGCGTTTCATTGATAGACAACCATTCTCTACCCTCCAAAGGCAGAACCCACCAGCGATAAGAACCATTCTCGTCAATGGAAAAACCATATTCCGCATTTTCCAGTAAAGCTTTGTCCCGTATCTGTTCAAACAGCACCTGTAAACGCCCTGCCTGCTGCTGAGTAGTTTTCTGAACACTTCCTGTAACTGGACTCAGCAGAGTAATCCCCAGCAGTATTCCAATGATCAGAAGGACGACCAGCAGCTCTACCAGAGTGAAACCCTGTTGCAACTTTAATTTCACGAATCAGGATCGTCCCAGTTGGTGATATCAGCATCCAGTTCGTCACCGCCTTCTCGTCCATCAGCACCTTGCGAATAGAGATCATACTTACCATGGTTGCCCGGTTGCAGATACAGGTAAGGGTTTCCCCAAGGGTCAACCGGCATCCGCTTTAGATAGCCTTCCGGGTTCCAGTTTCTGGGCTCTGGCGCAACAGTAGGTTTCTTAACCAGAGCATCCAGCCCCTGATCAGTACTTGGGTAAAAACCATTATCAAGCCTGAACAGCTCCAGCGCCTGAGAAACCGTTTCTATATCCGAACGAGCTACCGTCACTTTGGCCTGATCAGGACGACTGAGAATTTTTGGTGCCACCATTGCCGCCAGAATTCCCAGAATGACCACGACTACCATAATCTCGATCAGCGTGAAACCAGCCTGACGAACCCCTGATCGTTTGTTATATCGTTCTTCTCGTATATGTAGTTTCATTATTCACTGACCTCATTAATGAATTCCCTGACACCGTCATTTGTTAATCGCTCCATTCTTAATCGCTCTATATGACTGACGATTAGTTCAGCAATTGGTTCATATTGAGAATAGGAAGAAGGATTGCCAATACAATCACCATCACCACCCCTCCCATCACCACCAGCATCAGGGGTTCAAACAATCCCAATAGCATAGCGATACGACCATCCAGTTCCATTTGCTGGTTTTGCGCAGTTCGATCCAACATCTCATCCAGCTCGCCGGTAGATTCCCCACTGCTGATCATATGCAGCATCAGTGGAGGAAAGTAGCCCGCACCTGATAGCGCCTTATTCAGACTGGATCCTTCACTGACTTTTTTTGCAGCATCAATGACTGCGCCCCGGATAGCCCGGTTTTCCACCACCTGCGCAGCAATCATCAATGCTTCAACCAGAGACACGCCAGAGCGAGTCAGAATACTCAATGTACTGGCAAACCTTGCCGCACTCAGGCTGCGACTGAAACGCCCCAGCACAGGCAGCCGCAGAAAAAGCTGATCCCAGGACAGCCGGACGGTTGGCCTTTTAAGTGCCTGACGAGAAATAAAAACGGTCAGGCCAATCAGGCTAAACAGCGCCAGCCAATAAGACTGAAAGCCTTCACTGGCAGCAATCAATGCGACGGTGATGCCAGGCAGATCCTGCCCTGTGTCAACAAACACTTTGACCACATCAGGTACTACATAGCCCAACAAAAAGCTGACAATACCCACCGCAGCTACCATTAAAATAACCGGGTAGAGTAATGCCTGCTGCACCTTCTGCATAGATTGCATACGAGCTTCTGTGTAGTCCGCCAGGCGATTTAACACTTTGTCCAGATAGCCTGCATGCTCCCCTGCCGCCACTGTTGCCCGATACATCTGCGGGAAAATCTGTGGGAAACCTTCAAGACTTTGAGCCAACGTATAACCTTCCAAAACCCTTGAGCGAATAGCCAGCAGGATATTCTTCAGTCGTCTTTTTTCCTGCTGTGAGGCCACCCCTTGCAGGGCTTCTTCCACCGGCATAGCGGCCTGTATCAACGTAGCCAGTTGCCTGGTGATCGTTGCCAGCTCGACTGCAGACACCCCTCGCTGAAACAACGAGGGCAGACTTCCGGCTTTATTTTTTTTCTGTTCGTCAACGGCATCTACAGACAGAGGGGTCCACTGGCGATCACGCAAAATCTGTCGAACCTGACGATTACTGTCGGCCTCAAGTGTACCCCGGTGTTGCTTTCCCTCTGGATCGAGGGCTATGTATTCAAATGCAGCCATGATCGTAGTTTATCCGCCTCCGATACGGATCAATCTTTCTGGGTTACCCGCAACACTTCTTCCAGGGTTGTAACACCCGCCAGCACCTTGCGACTGCCATCGTCACGGATACTGGGACAAGTACGACGAACATATTCGTTGATAGACTGCTCACTCTCACCGGAGTGAATCATTCTGCGCATGCTTTCATCCAGCATAACCACTTCGTAAATACCGCTGCGACCACGATAACCACTCTGATTACAGTCTTTGCAACCTGCGGCATGGTACAAAGTCACGTTATCGTCCACAGTAACCCCCAGCTCCTGACACTCAGCAGCGTCTGGAGTGTAAGGCTGTTTGCACCTGTCACACAGCACTCGCACCAGTCGCTGAGCAACGACTCCCAGTAAACTGGACGACAACAAGAATGGCTCAATTCCCATATCCTGCAAGCGAGTCAGGGCTCCGATGGCGGTATTGGTATGTAACGTCGACAACACAAGGTGACCGGTAAGGCTGGCCTGAACGGCTATTTCTGCGGTTTCGGTATCCCGTATCTCACCCACCATTACGACGTCGGGATCTTGTCGCAGTATGGCACGTAGCCCCCGGGCAAAGGTCATATCGACCTTGGTGTTTACCTGAGTCTGACCTATGCCTTCAAGGTTGTATTCAATGGGGTCTTCAACAGTGAGGATGTTTCGACACTTGTCATTTAATGTGGTCAGGCTGGCATACAGGGAGGTGGTCTTACCGGAACCGGTTGGTCCGGTTACAAGAATAATACCGTATGGGCGGCCAAGGAGTTTTGATACTTCCGTCATATCCCTTTCAGCCATGCCAAGATGTTTCAGCTCCAGTCGACCTGCAGCCTTGTCGAGAAGACGCAGCACAACCCGTTCTCCATTACTTGATGGCAGAGTAGAGACCCGCACATCCACTTCCTTACCCGCCACTTTCAGAGAAATACGTCCATCCTGTGGGATACGCTTCTCTGCAATATCCAGCCTTGCCATAACCTTGATACGGGATACCAGCAATGAAGCGAGAGTTCGCTGCAAACGCAGAATTTCTCTGAGCACACCATCAACCCTGACCCTGACCACCAGGTTGGACTCAAAGGTTTCAATGTGAACATCGGATGCACCTTCCTTGATAGCCTCCGTCAACAAAGCGTTAATAAGGCGAATAACCGGAGCATCATCGCTTTGTTCCAACAGGTCTTCTGTCACTGGTACGGCTTCAGCAAGACTGCTCAAATCCATGTCATCACCAATTCCCGCGGCATCCTGCAATGCTTCGGAACTGTCATTGTGATAGCACTGTGAAAGCGCCTCAGCCAGCTGGTCGTTACTCACATTACGATAAACAGGTGACTGACCGGCAAGGCGGACAATTTCAGCAAAAATATGGGGAGAAGGAGACACCGTAAAATAAACGACAGGCCTTTCCAGGTCCCAGACCAGCACAACACCATGACGTTTGGCAAATGAAAATGGCAGACGCAGATGGGCAGGATCACGATCTTCGCTCTCTTCTATAACGTCAGCTGCTAGAGTGTCGGTTGGGGTGGACAAGAGCTACTCCTTCTTTAAATCAATAATTATTTATAGAAAAGGTTTCTATAAAGAATGAGCATTTTTTTGAATTTTCGCTCACAATTTTATCACTAAAATCTGAATTTGAATTATTCTTGATCAGACAATAGTGAAATTGTGATGCAATATTGTCATTTTACAACTTCAAAATAGAAAATGATTTCCCATAATCAGGAAACCAGCTTTAAAAAACGGAATCCTTATGCTTTATTTAGACTATTAGACAGTCCATGACCCAAATACTTTATCCAACTATCAGAGAACATTATGAATCAAGAGGTCATGGCCACCTATTTTAAATGGGGCCAGCGCAAAAACAGAATCCTGATAACAATATTGCTTTGCATTGCCATGTTTATCAGTCTTGGAATTCAGGGTTTACAACTTTTCAAAATTTTTCAGGATACACCCGATACAGATATGGAACCAAAGTCAGAATTAACTCAGGAAGCTAAGACTTTATCGGCTAAAGACTTTGAACTGCTGTTTGGATTTAATAACCGGAATGAAGCCCGGAATAAGCCAACTGACATTCCCAAAACAAAACTTAATTTAATTCTCAGGGGCGCTCTGGCTGATGTTGGCTCAAATACTGAAGACTCCAGCGCCATCATCCAGGGCAGCAGTCAGGATAAACTCTACTCCCCTGGCGACTTGTTGCCCGGGGGAGTCACTCTGAAGGAAATCCACCCGGATCATGTCATTCTGAGTCGCAATGGACAGCTGGAAAAGCTCTTTTTCCCCGATTCTGATAAAGACTCGCGAGCCGTGCAGGAATACCGAAGCACCGCACCGGATGCTGCGGAACAGGCAATTGAACGCCCCGGTTTTACTCAACAACCGGATGACAAATCACTTGAACAGCGGATGCAGGAACTTAGAGACAAGTTACAGCAGGCTAATCAAGGGATTCAATAAAAAAATTACAACTTATTCAATGGTTAAGTGATGAAAATGAAAGAGTGCTACACAGCTAATTTTGCACCCAAATCGCTTCTTGCGTGTTTGCTGTTATTTTCATTGCAGGGAAGCCTGAATGCCGCTCCGGTATCAACTGAAACAAATGTACAAATTTCAGACCGCACATCGGCTAAAACGCCATTAATGCGTCAGACACCTAAAGCAGGAGTCAATTCAACCTCCGATGCTTCATCAAAAAAGTCATCAGAAAAAAAATGGAGCCTGAATCAACAAAATGCTGACATTCGCGAGTTCATCGCGCAAATTGCCAAAATAACCGGTGAAACGTTTGTTATTGACCCTCGAATAAAAGGCGGCAATACCGTCTCAGTGATTTCATCTAAACCACTCAGCGGTGATGAAGTATACGATGTGTTTCTGGAAGTGCTCTCAGCCAATGGCTATGCCGCCATTCCCAAAGGCAACATCATCAATATTGTCCCTAGCACAACTGCAAAAACCAGCAGCCCGAATCAGGGAACCCAGAAACCACGTGATGCAGTCATGACCACAAGGGTCATTGAACTGCATAGCGTTTCCTCCATCGAGCTGATACCTATTATCAGGCCGCTTATTGCTCAATACGGTCATGCTGCCGCTTCTGCTTCCAGCAATGCCGTTATCGTCAGCGATCTTGCCGATAACGTTGAGCGTATTGCCAAGCTGGTTAGAGAACTGGATGAAGCGGGCAATAATGATTATGAGGTGATTCAGCTGAAACACGCCTGGGTTGGTGATATTGCCAAAATTATTCAGGACACCCTGACCACCGCCAAAGGCCAGCTGCCCAGCGGACTACAGGTCATTGCTGATGAACGCAGCAACCGCCTGGTGATCAAAGGCAATTCCAGCAAGCGAATCCGGGTTCGAAAGCTGGTTGAAACCCTCGATAAAGAAGGCATACGAAAATCCACCACCAAGGTGATGTTCCTGAGTTATGCCGACTCAAAAAACCTGGCTGAAATCCTCTCTGAAGCATCTGGCACTATTCAAGACAGTCAGGAAAAAAAAGGCAAACCAGCCGCTGTCACAGCTCCACAGTCAGCCTCTGCCATATCAAAAATTCAGCCGAAAGGACAACCCGGTAAAAGCGGTAAGAGCAAAGCCCAGAATGTTTTTGTAAAAGCGGATGAAACCCAGAATGCATTGATACTGATTGCTGATCCAGAGACCCTGACAGAGATGGAACACATTGTCCGACAGCTGGATGTGCCAAGGGCTCAGGTTTTGCTTGAAGGCGCTATTGTTGAAGTGTCCGGTGATATCGGTGATGCCCTGGGGGTTCAGTGGGGTATTGATGGGACCAAAACCATATCTTCAAGGGGAGAAAAAGGCGACGCCAACATTAGTTCTGTCATTGGCAGTCCTTTGGAGAATAACGCAAAAAATATTCCAATCGGGACACTCGCACTCAGAGGCGGAAACTTTGGTGTGCTCGTCACTGCATTGAGCAAAAAAGCCAATAGCAACATACTCTCTACCCCAAGCATGCTGACGCTTGATAATGAAGAAGCAGAATTTCAGGTTGGCAAAAATGTACCAATAAAAACTGGCTCTTATCAAACTGGCAGTCAGGGTTCATCCAGCAACCCATTTACTACCACAGAACGTAAAGATATTGGTGTCAAACTAAAAATAACGCCTCATATCAATGAAGGTAACAGCATTAGGCTTGAGTTAGAGCAAGAAATATCAACTCTTGACCAAACCGTTGTCATAGAAGGCGATTTTGTATTTAACACCCGAACCCTTAAAACAACAGTATTGGTTGATGACAGTCAGACTATCGTGATTGGTGGTTTGATTGAAGATGAATCAGGAGCCAGTAGGTCAAAAGTACCTTTGCTCGGTGATATTCCTCTACTAGGGCAACTCTTCCGGAGTACAAATGTAACGAATAAAAAGCGAAACCTGATGCTCTTTATTCGCCCAACCATTATGCGAAACTCTGAAACTCTAGCGAAAGCGACACAGGATCGTTTCTCTAAACTTAAGATTCTGCAAAGCGCACCGGGAAAACCTAACACCCTGCCGAACAACCTGGATTCACTCTTTGAAGCTGAAGCCTTTGATCTTCGAAAACAGGATCGGACTCCCTGGCAATCAAAGGACTAAAAAATACCATTTAAAAAGGGCTGGTTTCAGCCCTTTTTTACATCACACTGAAAATGTAAGTCAGCCCAAAAACTACAAAATACCGACCCGTCAATGGCGGCAAGCGCGCTAAATGAACATCCCCTGCTTCACACATCAGCAATCGAAGCGGTTGCCAGACAAAAACCAAAGAAAACAGTAAAAATAAAGGATTTTCTATCGCGCCAATAATAAACAGATAAAAACTCAATGGGTAAGTTAATAAAAGGCACAGCGTATACAGCGCTTTAGAGTTATTAAAGCCAACCTTTACAGTCAGAGTACCAATTTTGTGCGCTTTATCATCAAGATAATCTCTCAGCTCATTAGCCAACAGTAAAGCCGATGCTAACAGACTAACGGGCAGAGAAGTCAATACAACCTGATTACTCCACTCCCCGGACACCGCATAATAAGAGCCACTGACCATAAGAACCCCTGTCAGCAGGAAAACCGCTGGAACTCCCAGACCTCGACTCTTGTAATGAATGGGCCCACCCGTATAAAAATAACCGGCAATAATACCTGAAACCCCAAAAGCCAGCAGCTGCCAGCCAACATCTATAACCAGATAAACGCCCATCAAAGAGGCAGTCAGGGTAAGCACACCTGCTATCAGAAAGTTAAACCGAATACGGCGAACTGCCAGTTCTGCCATACTGCCCGTACGATTTTTCCACAAAGCCAGGTCTGCATGATCATTGGCCAGATTACTGGCAGCCTGCAACAGCACACCAGCCAGAATGACCAGAACCCCTCTCAGGGAGTCACCATGATCATGGACAAACGACAAGGTTACGCCAAGGCCACAGGTAATTAACGCAACAGAATAAGAGAATGGTCGCAGCGCTCGAATAAAACGGTATTTATCTGGATTCAGGTAAGGCGTACCCACAGGCTAATCCCTGACAGCTATGAAATGAATAAAGACTGGTATCTCGCGGGCCATTGCAAATGGTGAACATCAGTCGTGCGCTACTAGAACACAACACCAGACAGGTTGCAACGGCAAACCCAGAGCCTGCAATGGCTCACTCTTTAAGGGCTGGCAGAAGAAAACCCCGACCTAAGCAAGTCGGGGGTATTGTTATTGACAAGATGATTGACAGGGCAATGGAATTTATAGGGAAGAGTGGTCGAAGAATTACCAGCCTGTTACATCTTTAAGTGCTTCACCAATATCAGCAAGGCTTCTAACGGTTCGGACACCAGCTGCTTCAAGCGCTGCAAATTTTTCATCAGCAGTTCCCTTACCGCCAGAGATGATAGCGCCTGCATGCCCCATTCGCTTACCCGGAGGGGCAGTAACTCCTGCAATATAAGAAACCACCGGCTTAGTCACATGATCCTTGATAAAGGCCGCCGCTTCTTCTTCAGCAGTGCCGCCAATCTCACCTATCATGACAATGGCTTCTGTCTGAGTGTCTTTCTCGAACTTCTCCAGAATATCAATAAAGTTAGATCCGGGAATCGGATCGCCACCGATGCCAACACAGGTAGACTGCCCAAAACCATAGTCAGTTGTCTGCTTAACCGCTTCATAGGTCAGCGTACCTGAACGAGAAACGATACCGACTTTGCCTGGCTTGTGAATATGACCCGGCATAATACCAATCTTGCACTCTCCCGGAGTAATAACCCCGGGGCAGTTAGGCCCAACCAACTGAACCCCAAGTTCATCACAACGAACCTTACACTCCAGCATATCCAATGTTGGAATACCTTCCGTGATACAGACAATCAAACGAATACCTGAATTTGCTGCCTCAAGGATAGAGTCCTTACAGAAAGGAGCAGGTACATAAATCACTGATGCCTCAGCTCCGGTGCTATTCACTGCCTCAGCCACGGTATTAAATACGGGCAGGTCAAGATGAGTCTGTCCCCCCTTACCGGGGGTGACACCACCCACCATTTTTGTGCCGTAAGCAATGGCCTGTTCAGAATGGAAGGTACCCTGAGAGCCCGTAAATCCCTGGCAGATAACTTTTGTGTCTTTATTAATCAGGATGCTCATTACTTACCCTCCGCTGCTGTAACAACCTGCTGAGCAGCCTCTGTTAAACTGGTTGCCGCAATAATGTCCAGACCACTGTCAGCCAGCTTCTGCGCGCCCAGCCCGGCATTGTTACCCTCTAGCCGAACCACCACGGGCACATCAACACCGACTTCCTTAACCGCACCAATAATGCCATCCGCAATCAGATCGCAGCGAACGATGCCACCAAAAATGTTGACCAGAACCGCTTTTACACTATCGTCTGAAAGAATAATCTTGAACGCTTCACTGACTCGTTCCTTAGTCGCACCACCACCAACATCAAGGAAGTTTGCCGGAGCGCCACCATGCAGCTTAACAATATCCATGGTGCCCATGGCCAGCCCTGCACCATTGACCATGCAACCAATATTGCCTTCCAGGGCAACATAGTTTAATTCCCACTGGGCAGCATGGGCTTCTCTGGGGTCTTCCTGAGAAGGGTCATGAAAGGTTTTCAGCTTGGGCTGCCGATACATGGCATTACCGTCAATCACCACTTTCGCATCAAGACAGTGAAGATTACCTTCGGATGTAATCACCAGCGGATTAATTTCGAGCAGTGCCAGGTCGTTTTCCTGGAATAACCGGGCCAGTCCGAGAAAGATTTTGGTGAACTGCTTAACCTGATCACCTTTAAGACCAAGTTTGAAAGCTAACTCACGCCCCTGGTAAGGCTGCGCACCAGCCAGCGGATCAATAACCGCCTTGAGAATTTTTTCAGGAGTTTCAGCGGCTACCTTCTCAATTTCAACGCCACCCTCAGTGGAGGCCATAAAAACAATACGACGGCTGGAACGATCAACCACTGCACCCAGGTACAGTTCCTGATCAATATCGGTACAGCTTTCTACCAGAATTCTACTGACCGGCTGACCGTTTTCATCGGTCTGGTAGGTGACAAGATTCTTACCCAGCCACTGTTCTGCAAATGCCCGGATTTCATCCCGGCTACTTACCAGCTTTACGCCGCCCGCTTTGCCACGACCGCCGGCATGAACCTGAGCTTTGACAACCCACTTGTCGCCACCAATTATGTCTGCTGCAGCCACAGCCTCTTTCGGCGTGTCGGCGGCGATACCCTTAGATACAGGCAGCCCATACTCAGCAAACAGTTGCTTACCTTGATATTCGTGGAGATTCATACTGACACTACCATTGTTGTTGTTAAAATTATTGTTATTAGAACAGCCATGATTAGAAATGCAGTACCTGCCTGAAAATAGGCAGGCCCTGCATTATCCCGTTTGTCACTTCGTTCTTTCTAGCCTGCACAACACGCCAAAGTCAATGGAGCTATGCACCAGGAGCCAGTCAGACTGAAAAAAGCAACTCCAGTATTTATATCAAATGATCAACGTCGCTTGCGGTTAGCAATATGAATGGCATGACCATCCACAGCCAGTACCGCTTCATGCAAAGCTTCGCTTAACGTCGGGTGAGAGAAAATGGTCAAAGCCAGGTCTTCGCTGCTGGCAGCGAACTCCATTGCAATAACGCCCTGCTGAACCAGCTCTGCCGCACTGGGGCCAACCACGTGAACACCCAAAATACGGTCTGTCACTTTATCAGCGATCACTTTCACCATTCCGTCTTTTTCATTAGCCGCCAAAGCTCTGCCACTGGCAGCAAATGGGAAAGTTCCGACTTTGTATTCACTACCTTCCGCTTTGACTTCTTCCTCAGTCTTTCCAACCCAGGCAATTTCGGGATGAGTATAAATAACTGACGGAATCAGATCATAGTTCATCTGAGCTTTCTGGCCAGCAATGATTTCGGCAACCATCACGCCTTCCTCACTGCCTTTATGGGCAAGCATTGGCCCCCGGACGACATCGCCGACAGCATAGACACCAGGTACATCGGTTGCACAGTGGTCATCGACAAAAATAAAACCGCGTTCATCCAGATTGACGCCACTGCCGGGAGCCAGCAGAGCCTCAGTGTAAGGACGACGACCTACAGCGACAATGAGCTTATCGAAAACGATTGAAGTTTCATTGCCCTCACTGTCAACATAAGTGACATGAACCTCCTTACCCCTGATTTCAGAACCCGTCACCCGAGCGCCAAGACGAATATCCAGCCCTTGCTTTTTGTAGATTTTCATGGACTCTTTAGCAATCTGCTGATCCGCAGCAGCCAGAAACTGATCCAGAGCCTCAAGAACCACAACCTCAGACCCCAGACGCCCCCAGACACTACCCAGTTCCAGACCAATCACACCCGCACCAATAACACCAAGGCGCTTTGGTACTTCGCTGAATTCAAGCGCACCGGTTGAATCAACAATCAGATCGTTATCAACCGGAGCCGGTGGTATGTCGATCGGGCGAGAGCCAGTTGCAATCACCACATTAGCGGTTTCGATAATTTCTACACTGCCATCTCCTTTGGTCAACTCCACCTGTTTCGCAGCCAGAACCTTACCCGCGCCCTCCAGCAGGGTCACCCCGTTAGCCTTGAACAGACCACCGACACCAGTGGTCAGGGTCTTAACGATTTTGTCTTTACGGGCAAGCATTTTCGGCACATCTATCTCAACCCCTTCATGCTTGATGCCATGAAGGGCAAAGTCTTTCTGTGCCTCAACGAACTTGTGTGAACTGTCCAGCAGCGCCTTGGAAGGTATACACCCAACATTAAGGCAGGTGCCCCCCAGTAATGTTTTCCCCTTGTCGTCTGACCACTTCTCAATACAAGCGGTTTTTAATCCCAGTTGAGCGGCGCGAATAGCACAAACATAACCCGCTGGCCCTGCTCCAATAACGACGACGTCGAACTGATTTGCCATAATTTCTATTCCAAGCAAATGAATGTGGTGACTGCCGAAACAGTCATCCACTCACTGTTCTACAACTTATAATTCCAGCTAAAACTTATAATTCCAGCAGTATCCGTGCAGGATCTTCGAGTAATTCCTTGATAGTCACAAGGAAGGTAACAGCCTCTTTGCCATCCAGCAAACGATGGTCGTAGGATAGCGCCAGATACATCATAGGCAGAATTTCCACTTGCCCATTAACAGCCATCGGGCGCTCCTGAATTTTGTGCATGCCAAGAATAGCTGACTGGGGTGGGTTCAGAATCGGGGTGGAGAGTAGCGAACCAAAAACACCACCATTAGACAGAGTGAAAGTCCCCCCCGTCATATCTTCAATACCCAGCTTGCCTGCCTGAGCTTTCTGCCCGTACTCACGGATTTTTGCTTCGATATCAGCCAGACTCATGGCTTCAGCATCACGCAGAATCGGAACAACCAGCCCCCGGTCACTGGATACCGCCACACCAACATCCTGATAGCCATGATAAACAATATCATTACCATCAATCGAAGCGTTCACAGCCGGGAAGCGCTTAAGTGCTTCAGTACAGGCTTTTACAAAGAACGACATAAAGCCGAGCCGAACTCCGTGGCGTTTTTCAAACTGATCCTTGTAACGACTCCGCAACTCCATAACCGGCTTCATATTGACCTCGTTGAACGTGGTCAGCATCGCTGCGGTTTGCTGAGCGCCTACCAGTCGCTGAGCCACCTTGGCTCGAAGCCTTGTCATGGGCACCCGTTTTTCCACACGGTCACCGGCAAACACCGGAGAAGTGGCTTCTACCTCAGGGGTAGCACTCTCCACCTTAGGGACAGTAGCAACAGCCGCAGGACTGGCAACCGGACTCTGTTCTGCATGACGCATCACATCTTCCTTGGTGACTCTTCCCCCCCTACCCGTTCCGGCAATATCGGTCGGATTAAAGCCTTTTTCATCCGCCATTTTGCGCGCAGCAGGACTAAGGACAGGTTCCTGCACAGCAGTGGTCACTGAGACAGCTTCAGGTTCTGCAACCGTCTCTTTGGTTGTTTCATTGATTGTTTCAGCGACTGCACCCGCTTCAAACCGCGCAATCAGTTCTTCTCCAAGAACCACATCGCCTTCATTTTTTATAATTTCTGTTAATGCTCCATCCGCCGGGGCAACAACTTCCAGAACCACTTTATCGGTCTCGATATCAACCAGAAGTTCATCCCGGCTACAGGCTTCTCCTGGCTTTTTATGCCAGGTCGCTACAACACCATCTGCGACGGACTCGGGAAAGGTAGGGGCTTTTATTTCAATGGCCATAATGATCCCTTGGAGTATTTGACCTGCCTGCGTCTTTCAATTTGAACGACGCAAGACGAATATTTATACCGTAAACGCGTCATTTACCAGTTTTTGCTGCTCTTCTACATGCTTGGACATATAGCCGCATGCAGGTGCCGCAGAAGCATCTCGCCCTGCATATTTAAGCGTTAAACGATCACTGAGTCGGGCAACAGAACGACGCATGTGGTGCTGACTACAATACCAGGCTCCCTGGTTCATAGGTTCCTCCTGACACCAGACAACATGCTCAAGGTTTGGATACTGGATGATTAACTCATCCAGATCGTCCTGCGGGAATGGATAAAGCTGCTCAATACGCACGACGATGGTATCATTAATCTCATCATTACGTCGTTTGTCGATTAGATCGTAATAAACCTTGCCACTGCAAAGGATCAACCGGCGCACATCAGAATGTTTATGCACTTCCACTTCAGGGATAACAGTCTGGAACCCACCTTCTGCCAGATCTTCCAGCGTTGAAATGGCCTGTTTGTGTCTTAGCAGGCTCTTGGGAGTAAAAGCAATCAAAGGTTTGCGCAGCGGCCTTAACATCTGACGTCGCAGCATGTGGAACACTTGTGCAGGAGTGGTCGGTACACACACCTGAATATTATGCTCGGCACACAATTGCAGATATCGCTCCAGCCGGGCAGATGAGTGCTCCGGCCCCTGCCCTTCATACCCATGGGGCAACAACATAGTCAGACCGCACAGACGCCCCCACTTGTGTTCACCACTGGTAATAAACTGATCGATCACCACCTGACAACCGTTGGCAAAATCACCAAACTGGGCTTCCCAGACCACCAGCGCCCCCGGCGTGGTGGTGGCATAGCCATACTCAAAAGCCAGAACGGCTTCTTCAGACAGCAGTGAATCCCATATCTGGAACGGAGGCTGGTCTTCACTCAGCCTGGCCAGAGGGACCAGTGCGCTGCCGTCTTTCTGGTTATGATGCACAGCATGACGATGGGAGAATGTTCCACGTCCAACATCCTGACCAGTGATGCGAACAGGGTGCCCTTCTTTCAACAAAGAGGCATAAGCCAGCACTTCCGCGCAGCCCCAGTTAATAGGCAACGCCCCGGCGGCCATTTTACGACGGTCGTCGATAATTTTGCTGACCTGACGCTGCAACACAAAGCCTTCAGGAATTTCGCACAGTTGCTGGCCCAGCTCCTGCAGGTTGCCCAGTGCTACCCTGGTATCATGGCGTGCGGTCCATTCGTGTCCAAGATAAGGGGTCCAGTCAACAAACAGTTCCTTGTTAGGTTCTTTAACCAGCGCCTTGGCAACATGCTCACCGTTGTCCAGTGCAGCGCGATAGCTATTAACCAGCTCCTTATCAGCTTCAGCAGTGATGACTCCCTGCCCAGCCAGAGCTTCAGCGTAAAAGTCTCTAGTCGTGGTATGGCTTTTAATCGTCTGGTACATCATTGGCTGAGTTGAGGAGGGTTCATCCGCCTCGTTATGCCCGCGGCGACGATAGCAGACCATATCAATGACCACGTCCCGCTTGAACTCCATACGGTAATCCAGCGCCAGTTTAGTCACAAACTGAACCGCTTCCGGATCATCACCGTTCACGTGAAGAATTGGCGCACCTACCATTTTGGCGACATCGGTACAGTACTCGGTAGAACGGGCATCTTCCCGACGACTGGTGGTAAAGCCAACCTGGTTGTTAATAATGATATGGACTGTACCACCGGTACTGTATGCACGGGTCTGGGACATCTGCAGGGTTTCCATCACCACACCCTGTCCGGCAAACGCTGCATCACCGTGAATGGAAACGGGAATCACCTGACCCCGAACATCATCGTGACGCCGGTCCTGTCGAGCCCGTACTGAACCTTCGACCACCGGCGCGACAATTTCCAGATGCGAAGGGTTAAAAGCCAGCGCCAGATGCACCTCGCCACCCGGCGTCATAACATTAGACGAAAAACCCTGATGATACTTCACATCACCAGAGCCACTGTCGGCCATTTTCTTGCCTTCAAACTCATCAAACAGTTCAGAAGGATTTTTGCCAAGGATATTCACCAGAACATTCAGACGACCACGGTGCGCCATGCCAATAACGATTTCCTTGGCTCCGTAGGTGCCCGCCCTCTGAATCATTTCATCCAGCATAGGGATCAACGCTTCACCACCTTCAAGGCCGAAACGTTTAGTACCGGGGTAACGGGTGCCAAGATATTTTTCCAATCCTTCTGCAGCCGTCAGACGTTCAAGCAGATGCAGCTGGGCTTCTCTGCCTACTTCAGGCCGCGCTCTGACACTCTCCATACGGCTTTGGAACCAGCGGCGCTCTTCCGTGTTGACAATATGCATGTACTCAACACCCACCGCACCACAATAGGTAGCATCCAGCGCCGCAGTGATTTCCTGCAACGTTGCCCGTTCTTTGCCAATAAAAATGGTGCTGGTCTGAAACTCGATTTCCAGATCAGCCTGAGAAAGGCCGTGATATTCAAGGGTCAGATCCGGGAACTTTTCCCTTTTCAATATACCCAATGGATCAATACGCGCCTGTTGATGTCCACGAATTCGGTAGGCACTGATCAGGCGCAGAACCTGAATCTGTTTTCGTTCATGATCACTGGATACTGTGCTGGCAGCTATTGGGCGAGTTGTCTGATGCTGCCGGGCCATCAGGATGAAATTTTCCTGAATGGTTGAATGTGGCACATCCGGGCTTCCACCATTTACCTGTGGAAGCTTTTCAAAATAGTCACGCCACTCTTGTGAGACACCGTTTGGGTCTCGCAGGTAAAGCTCGTACAACTCCTCGACGTATGCAGCATTTCCCCCGGCAATATGAGACGTCGCCCACATTTGCTGCATCACACCTTCTTGCATGGTCTGCACCCCGTATATCTGGGGCAAAAACTTACTTAACCAACACTATGCTGGCCGCCCCTGCTGGTAAAACTTACCGGCCGTTCACAAAAAACTGGTCACACAACCGGCAGGTATCCAAGAGTAAACTAGAGGCAGAGCTATGTATATAACCAGCTCCACCTTCGAATAATCCCGCTCTATTGTAGATACAAATTGCAATAAAAAAATACAATTTCTACCTGAATTCACTAACAGCGAAACCGCCTTCAAGTGGCGTTGTTAAAAAGCATCTGTCGGATATGTCCTATGGCTTTTGTCGGATTCAGCCCTTTGGGGCAAACACTGACACAGTTCATAATACCCCGACACCGGAATACACTGAACGGGTCATCCAGTTCAGCCAGACGTTCCTGAGTAGCGGTATCACGACTGTCTGCCAGAAAGCGGTAGGCCTGCAACAAACCAGAAGGCCCCACAAACTTGTCAGGATTCCACCAGAAGGACGGGCAGGCTGTTGAACAGCAGGCACAGAGTATGCATTCATACAGTCCGTCAAGCTTTTCCCGATCTTCCGGCGACTGCAAACGTTCAATCGCAGGGGGCGGCTGATCATTAATCAGATAGGGTCTGATCTTTTCATACTGCTTGTAGAACTGTCCCATATCGACCACCAGGTCACGTATAACAGGCAGTCCCGGCAACGGGCGCAGAACCAGACGTTTTCCTCTGGTGGCTTCAGACAGAGGTGTGATGCACGCCAGGCCATTCGTTCCGCTGATACTTAAGCCATCGGAACCACACACCCCTTCCCGACAGGAGCGCCGGTAAGCCAGAGTCGGATCCTGCTCTTTCAGAAGGTTAAGGACATCAAGCACCATCAGGTCTTTGCCTTCCGGAATCTCTATCTGATAATCCTGCATAAAAGGCCTGACATCCGTTTCCGGATTATAGCGATAGACACTTACTAACATAACTATCCTTTGCCTCCCCTTAGTACGTTCTTGCCTTGGGCGGGAACGCTTCCATCGATGTGGGAGCAAAGTTCACCTGACGTTTACCCACCCCCCTGTCTGTCGGATAGTAAACCGAATGAACCAGCCAGTTTTCGTCATCTCGTTCGGTAAAGTCATTCCGGGCATGGGCGCCCCGGGACTCTTTGCGTTCTTCCGCAGAGACTGCTGTGGCGCAAGCTACCTCATAAAGGTTCTCAAGCTCCAGAGCTTCAATTCTGGCCGTATTAAAGGCCTGACTCTTGTCCTGCAGATGAATGTTCTGCATCCGCTCTCCGAGTTCATCCAGCTTTTTGAGACCTTCCTGCATGCTGTTACCTTCGCGGAATACACCGAAATACAACTGCATAGTGTTTTGCAATTCGGTTCTGAGCTCTGCAACTTTTTCACCGGACTGGCTGGAATTAAGGCGATCAAGCCTGGACAGTGCCGCTTCAATATCACTGTCGGACGCATCGACTGAGTCAAAACCTTCATTCAGGCTCTTTTCAATCTGCAACCCGGCTGCCCGACCAAACACCACCAGGTCAAGCAGCGAGTTACCACCAAGACGATTGGCACCGTGAACCGAGACACAGGCCGCCTCTCCACAAGCGTAAAGGCCATCCACCACCTGATCATTACCTTTGCCATCAGGGAACAGCGCCTGACCACCAATATTGGTTGGAATGCCCCCCATCATATAGTGACAAGTAGGAACCACAGGAACCGGCGCACTCACCGGGTCAACATGGGCAAAGGTTTTGGACAGTTCACAGATACCCGGCAGGCGCAGGTTCAGGGTTTCGTCACCCAGATGATCAAGCTTCAGCAGTACGTGGTCTTTATCCGGGCCACAGCCACGACCTTCGAGAATCTCAATAATCATGGAACGGGCGACTACATCCCGACCTGCCAGGTCCTTGGCATTCGGCGCATAGCGTTCCATAAAACGCTCACCTTCACTGTTGATAAGGTAGCCCCCTTCACCACGGCAACCTTCGGTGACCAGAACGCCAGCCCCATAAATGCCGGTAGGATGGAACTGCCACATTTCCATATCCTGCATCGGAAACCCCGCACGCAACGCCATGCCAATACCATCACCAGTATTAATCAGGGCATTAGTGGTCGAAGCATAAATTCGGCCTGAACCACCTGTTGCCAGTACAGTAGCCTTGGCTTTAACGTAGGCGGTTTCGCCAGTCTCTATGCAAATGGCAATAACGCCGGCCACCTGCCCCCGCTGATTTTTGACCAGATCAACGGCGTACCATTCGTTAAAGAAAGTGGTACCACCTTTCAGATTGGCCTGGTAAAGAGTGTGTAACAGGGCGTGTCCGGTTCGGTCTGCTGCGGCACAGGTTCGCGCGGCCTGTCCACCTTTTCCGTACTCTTTGGACTGACCGCCAAACGGACGCTGATAAATACGCCCTTCATCCGTTCTGGAGAATGGCAGTCCCATATGTTCCAGCTCAAACACAGCTTCTGGCCCAACGGAACACATGTACTCAATGGCATCCTGATCACCGATATAGTCAGAGCCCTTCACCGTATCAAACATGTGCCAGCGCCAGTCATCATTAGGATCAGAGCTGGCAATCGCACAGGTAATCCCGCCCTGGGCCGAAACAGTGTGCGAACGGGTTGGAAATACTTTAGTGATACAGGCCGTTTTAATACCTGCCTCAGTTAACTGCAATGCAGCGCGCATACCCGCGCCGCCTCCACCAATAACAATCGCGTCATAAGTAAGGGTACGAAGTGCCGCCATTAATCAGAGCCCCCAGATTACTTGTATGCCCCAAACCAGATAACTGAACAGTGCGATGAAGCAGATCAGTTGTACGGGGAACCGAATCAACACCGACTTTTCTCCGAAAGCGCGGCTGTTTAAATAATCTGTGGCAATGGTCCACATGCCTACCCAGGCATGGGCAATAAGAGACAGAAGCGCCAGAAAACTGAAAATCCGCACCCAGACCTGGCTGAACAGTTCATGCCACTGCCCATAATCCAGTTCCGGGGTTGTTAAAATATACCCAGCTATAAACAGGGTGTAGGCTGCCAGAACAATCGCCGACAGACGTTGCATCATCCAGTCATACAAACCACTTCGGGACAAATTGGTGATATTGGTTACCATACCCAGACCCCCGCCAGAACAATCAGAACCGCTGATACGACAATGGTTGCTATTGAACCGATACGACCCGATTCAAGCTCTTCACCAATGCCAGCATCCATCAATAAGTGTTTTACTCCGGCAACGAAGTGGTAGATCAATCCTGAAAGCAGAACCCAGAGGATAAATTTTGCCAGTCCCGATGACATAACTATCTGCAGGTCAGCAAAGGATTCTTCAGAAGCCAGCGAAAGTTCCAGTGCATAAATTAGCAACCCTACTCCAGCGAAAAGGAGTATGCCTGACAGTCGATGCAAGATGGAGGTATAAGCTGGCAGGGGCAGTTTTATTGTGGTTATATCCAGATTAACTGGTCTTTTGCTATTCACGTTTTTTGTCCCAACGCCTTACGGCATGTACAGCAGAGAGAGCACTGAAACCCTAATGCAGAACACTCAGGGTTCCCAAAAAGCGCAGGTATTAAACCTGCTCAAGTACTGAGATTTACAGGGTAAACGTCAGTGCCTGGAGGCTATTCCGTCCCCTGCTAAAAGCCTTTCGTAACTTCGGGTTTGAAGTATATACACTTCGGTTTTTAATTACAATTTACCTGCATGTTAAGGAGTTCTGCTTATCGACCATTATTTTATCGATCATAAGTTTTCACTATTTTTCAGGTTTGACAAAAGATTTAATCCCTCTATAGTGGGCGAACCGTACAAGCGGGCCCGTTCATTTTTTGTCTAATAATTACTCATATCAGGGCCTTGATTGACTATAAAGACACCAATAAAACGGCAAAACAGGAGGCCAACCTGATCATGGCTGAAAAAAAAGCTCTCTTATCAATAGAAGGCAAAGAACTGGAGTTACCTGTTTACTCCGGTTCTACCGGTCCTGATGTCATTGACGTCCGCAGCCTTACTGCCAATGGCTATTTTACGTACGACCCTGGCTTTGTATCTACTGCGTCCTGTGAGTCCAGAATCACTTACATTGATGGCAACAGGGGCATACTGTTGCACAGAGGTTACCCTATTGAGCAACTGGCAGAACACTCTGACTATCTGGAAACCTGTTATCTGCTGATCTACGGGGAATTGCCAAAGGCTGAAGAAAAAGACCGGTTCCAGAAAACCATCATGAATCACACGATGGTTCATGAACAACTGATTGACCTGTTCTCAGGCTTCCGTCGCGACGCACACCCTATGGCAGTAATGTGTGGCGTTGTCGGTGCGTTGTCTGCGTTTTATCATGACTCGCTGGACATCACTAATGAGAAACACAGGAAAGTCTGTGCCTACCGCCTGATCTCCAAAATGCCAACCCTGGCCGCTATGGCATACAAATACTCCATTGGTCAGCCTTTCATGTACCCACGCAACGACCTTTCCTACGGTGGTAACTTCCTGCACATGATGTTTGCCACCCCTTGCGAAGAGTACGAAGTCAGCCCGGTTCTAGCACGCGCCATGGATCGTATCTTCCTGCTTCATGCAGACCATGAGCAGAATGCATCCACTTCAACGGTTCGTTTAGCCGGTTCCAGTGGAGCTAACCCATTCGCCTGTATTGCTGCTGGTATTGCAGCCCTGTGGGGACCGGCTCATGGTGGAGCCAATGAAGCAGTGCTGCTGATGCTGAATGAGATTGGCAGTGTTGACAATATTGAAGAATTCATCATTCGCGCCAAAGACAAGGACGACCCTTTCCGCCTGATGGGCTTTGGCCATCGCGTGTATAAAAACTTTGACCCCCGTGCCAAAGTGATGAAGCAGACCTGTGACGAGGTTCTGCAGGAACTGGGTCTGGAAAACGATCCGCTGTTCAAAATTGCCAAGCGCCTTGAACAGATCGCACTGGAAGATGAATATTTCATTGAGAAGAAACTCTATCCGAATGTTGACTTCTACTCGGGTATCATCCTGAAAGCATTGGGTATTCCAACCGAGATGTTTACCGTTATCTTTGCTACAGGTCGTACGCCAGGCTGGATTGCGCACTGGCATGAAATGATCAGTGGTGAATATCGCATTGGCCGCCCTCGTCAGTTGTATACCGGTGCTACATCCAGAGACTTTGTACCTCTGGATCAACGCTGATCTAACCGTTCAATCTGACTGACCACCCACCTCAGTAAGCCAGCAAAACACTCATTGTGAACCGCTGGCTTTTTTATTACCTCTCTTGCAACCAGTTAACGTCTAAAATGAAGCAGGCCGATATAAATAAGCACAACCGTCAATGGAGCTAAGGGCGCATCATGGACCCCGTTTTTTCCCTGCCTACTCTGGAAGTCCTGCTGACACCTGAACCCTGGATAGCCCTGGCGACACTGGCTCTGCTTGAAATCATTCTTGGCATCGACAATATCATTTTCATTACCATTGTGGTCGACCGGTTGCCAGAACAGCAACGTGCGAAAGCCCGCTACCTCGGGCTCCTATTGGCAATGGGTACCCGAATTGCCTTACTGCTTTCCATTGCCTGGATTATGGGTCTGACAGCCACCTGGTTTACCGTATTTGGGCACGAAGTCTCTGGCAGAGATATCATTCTATTCGGTGGCGGACTGTTCCTACTGGCAAAATCAACACACGAAATACACAACAGTCTTGAGCCGGAAGATGAGACCAGCCCGGCACTTATAAGACGAGGCTTTATCCCCACCCTGATTCAAATCGCACTGCTGGATATCGTTTTCTCCCTGGACTCTGTTATCACCGCTGTTGGCCTCGCCGATGACGTCTGGGTGATGGTGGCTGCCATAATGATTGCCGTGGGTGTCATGATGTTTGCGGCTGGGCCCATAGGCCAGTTTGTCAGTAATAACCCAACCTTCAAAATGCTGGCACTCAGCTTTCTTATTCTTGTTGGTGTGTCGCTGATGGCTGAAGGTCTGAACTTCCACATACCCAAGGGGTATATCTACTTCGCCATGGCTTTCTCACTGATGGTTGAAATGCTGAACCGCCGCATGAGGCAGAAACGGAGTCACTGATATCACAAACCCTCCCTGTACATCCTATACTCATAAACCCGTTTGATGACTACGCATTGATAACGGTACTCACCTGCCAGACAATGAGATTTTCAGAATAATGAAATTATCGACCCCGGCAATCACACCTCTGAACTTCAGGCATGAGCTGCTCAACCTGAAAATACACCTCTTAACCGGCACCAGCCACATGATCCCGTTTATCGTTGCCGGTGGTGTTCTGTTGTCCCTTGCCGTTATGCTGAATGGCGAAGGCGCTCAGCCTGAGGCCGGCTTTCTGAAAGACCTCTGGGATATGGGAGCAGCAGGTTTTACACTGTTTATCCCCATACTGGGGGGCTACATTGCCTGGTCAATGGCAAGCCGCCCCGGACTCGCACCGGGAATGATTGGTGCCTGGCTGGCAGAAAGCTATGGAGGAGGCTTCCTCGGAGCCATCGTTGTTGGCTTTATCGCCGGTTATATTGTTAACCTGCTGAAGCGCATCCCCCTGCCTAGAGCCATGAAACCCATGGGAGCGATCTTCATCTACCCGCTGCTGGGTACTTTTCTGACCTCTGCCGTTGTTATCTGGTTTATTGGTCATCCCATTGCTCACCTTATGACCACCCTTAATGAGTGCCTGCACAATCTGCAGGGAACGTCAAAAGTTTTCATGGGCGTTATTCTGGGTGCCATGACAGCCTTTGACATGGGCGGGCCTGTCAACAAAGTCGCCACCCTGTTTGCGCAAACCCAGGTTAAGGATCACCCCTATCTTATGGGGGGAGTGGGGGTTGCTATCTGTACACCGCCACTGGGGATGTGGCTGGCAACCGTTCTGGCGCCACTTAAATATTCAGGTGAAGAACATCAGGCAGGAAAAGCGGCGCTGATGATGGGAATGATAGGAATTTCCGAAGGCGCAATACCCTTTGCCGTAGCCGACCCATTAAGAGTACTGCCTGCCATCGTTTTGGGCGGCATTACCGGTAACATCATTGGTTTCAGTGCCGGGGTCATAAACAACGCTCCCTGGGGAGGTTGGATTGTCTTACCAGTGGTTGATGGACGTTGCTGGTATATTTTCGCCACGCTTATTGGCATGCTGGTCACTGCGATTACCGTCAATCTGCTTAAACCTGTAAAAACACCTGCTCCCCCGGCCAGTAACCAGATTTCATCGTGAATGCCGATAAAGGGTGATAACCTGAATGGAAGCCCGACCAAAAATCCACCACCGATGACTATTGATAAAGACACACCGATTATGAAGACACAGACGCTTATCGCCATCACGCCCGAAAGTCACGATGTGACTCTATCCATCGCTTATGCTTCCGATGATAATTTTACCGGCAGGCCTCTTTATAAAAAACCTCTGTGCTACCTGCACCAGGATGCCGTAACCGGTCTGGAAAAAGCGATTGATATTCTGGCACCACTGGGCTTAAAGCTGAAAATATGGGATGCATTTCGCCCCCGGGAGGCTCAGCAGTTATTGTTCGACCACACCCCCGATCCCATGTATGTCTCACACCCTCAAACCGGCACCTGTCCGCACTGCCGGGGCATCGCTATTGATCTGACTCTCACAGACCGTTTTGGGCAGGAGCTGGAGATGGGAACCGGTTTTGACGATTTCCGCCCACTGGCTCACCACGGCAATGACCAGGTGTCAGAGAAAGCCCAGCACAACCGCCTGCTGCTGGCAGGCGTTATGAGCATCGCCGGTTTCAACCCGATCCAGAGTGAGTGGTGGCATTACCAGCTGCCTGACGCAAAAAACTACCCGTTGTATACCGAGGCAGAGCTACAAACCGGGATGATGTAATGAGTCTCTGGTGACAACAACACTGAAGCCCTTCAGGAAACCGAAGGCTCATCATCATTATGTGAAAGCTGCCCGACCCGGCCATTAACCTTATCAAACAGGGTTTCCATGTTTTTTGATGGTTTTCTGCCCAGGTAGCTGAACACCACGACAGCCAGGGTAGCGGCAATAATTCCCGGAATGATTTCATAAAGGTCATACCAGCCACCTTGCTGCTGCCTCCACCACACAACCGTCAGTCCACCAGCCACAATACCCGCTAATGCACCTATACCGTTCATGCGTCGCCAATACAGCGACAGAACCAGCACCGGACCAAAGGCTGCTCCAAAGCCTGCCCAGGCATAAGAAACCATACCCAGCACAGAACGGTCAGGGTTCAGTGCCAGCCAGGTGGCAATGACCGCAATTCCCACCACGGCAATACGCCCAACCAGAAGCACTTCTTCCTGAGGGGCGTTACGCCGGAAAATATCCCGGTAAAAGTCTTCTGCAAAAGCCGTTGAGCAAACCAGTAACTGCGAATCTGCGGTACTCATGATGGCAGCCAGAATTGCGGCCAGCAGAATACCGGCAATAACCGGATTGAACAGTGCATTCACCATCACCATAAAAATCGCTTCGGGATCATCAAGACTGATCCCTGCCCTCTGTGTGTAAACCACACCCGCCAGGCCTGCCAGTAAAGCCCCCAGCATACAGATGCCTGTCCAGCTCACTGCAATTCTGCGAGCCAGTACCAGCTGCCCTTCGGACTGAACCGCTTTAAAGCGAGCCATAATATGCGGCTGACCAAAATACCCCAGCCCCCAGCCTAACAGGGATAGCACCGTTATTACTGACAAAGCCTCACCATTGACGGTGGTGAACACGCTTAACAGTTCAGGGTTAATCCTCTGCAACTCCTGAAAAACAGTATCAGCTCCACCACTGGCTTCCAGCGCCGCAACCGGCACCACCAGCAAAGCGGCAGCCATCAACAGTCCCTGAATTAAATCCGTCCAGCAGACAGCCAGAAAACCACCAAACAGCGTGTAGGAAATGACGCTGACCATGCCAATCATGACGGCCCAGCGGTAATCAATACCAAACGCTGATTCAAACAGTTTGCCACCGGCCACCAGGCCGGAGCTGGTATAAAAGAGGAAGAAGATCAAAATAAAAACCGCCGAGACAGGTTGCAACAAGCCTTTTCTGTCTTCAAAACGATTAGCAAGAAACTCAGGTAATGTTAGAGAGTCATCAGCCAAAGCGCTGTAAGTCCTGAGGCGTCGCGACACAATCAGCCAATTCAGCCAGGTGCCTCCCAGCAAGCCTGCCGCCAGCCAAAACGCCTCTAGACCGGCTGCAAATGCATAACCAGGTAAGCCCAGCAGTAACCAGCCACTCATATCGGACGCCCCCGCACTTAACGCCACAGACCATGGTCCAAGGGAGCGCCCACCAAGAAAATAATCGGAAGAACTGAGCGTTTGACGCCAGGCAAACAGGCCGACCAGCAACATCAATCCAAAGTAAATCAGGAAGGTTAACAGAATCAGGTTATTATCAGTCATCGTCGTTACCGAATTGAATGATTAGAACGACTGCTTCTCTCAATAAAGTTAGTTCACTTCTCTGTATTTCGTCATATTTGCTCAGTTTTTAATAACTATTTGAGTTAAAAAATCTCTAAAAAAACAGTGGCTGCTCATCAAAACCGACCATTCCCCAGAAATACCGGTACTTACCTCCCTTGGGCAGATCAGAAATAAAACTCCGGACAGCCAGAGTTACTTTTATTTCAATACTTCATCATGAAGCAGCTATCCTTATTGTCCAGCGCCAGCTGACAAGTACTTGTCAGCTGGCCTGAAACTCTTTATATCTTTTAAGACCGGGTTAACAAATTACCGCAGTCACCGTGTACAACCACCCTGTACCACCGACACTGTTTACGGGTTCAATTTATGCCTGATATGCCCCTCCCCCAGATGACCAGCCTCAAAGACTGTAACCGGGTATGGATTAACGTTAACCTGGCAACGTTTGACCCGACCCTGCCAGATGCCTACGGCGTTCGTACACAATGCGCCCTCGGTGTTCTGAATGGCCGCATTGCCTGTATTCAACCAATGTCGTCTGTCACCGCCACGTCACTGCCCTACGATGTTATTGACGGCCATAATCGCTGGTTGACTCCGGGTTTAATTGATTGCCACACCCATCTGGTGTTCGGCGGCAACCGTGCCAACGAGTTTGAACAGAGACAACAGGGCAAGTCTTATCAGGAAATCGCCCAAAAGGGCGGGGGAATTTTGTCTACTGTCAGGGCGACCAGGGTTCGTTCCAAAGAGCAGTTGATCAAATCCGCGCTGCCCAGACTTGAGGCTCTGATCAGGGAAGGAGTAACGACTGTTGAAATAAAGTCCGGTTATGGCCTCAGCCTTTCCGATGAAATCAAAATGCTGGAAGTCGCCCGGGAGTTGGGTAACAGAGTTCCCATCCGGGTCAAAACCACTCTACTGGCTGCTCATACCCTGCCCCCTGAGTACGCCGGAAGACCCGACGACTACATCGACCTTGTCTGTAACGAAATCATCCCCACGGTTGCAGAACAGGGGCTGGCAGACGCCGTTGACGCATTTTGTGAAACGGTTGGCTTCGACCTCAAACAGTGCGAACGGGTGTTTCGCACCGCCCTTGATCACAACCTTGCCATCAAGGGTCATACTGAGCAGCTCTCATTGACTCGTTCCAGCTCTCTGGCCGCTTCAATGGGGGCCTTGTCCTGCGACCACCTGGAATATCTGGATGAAACCGGCGCTGTAGATCTGTCACAATCAGGAACCGTTGCCGTTCTTCTTCCCGGTGCTTTTTACTATCTGAAGCAGAGCAGAAAACCGCCCATCGAATTGCTACGCCGCTTTAAAGTACCTATGGCGGTTGCCACCGATGTCAACCCGGGCAGTTCACCTCTGGCTTCAATCCGGCTAATGATGAACATGAGCTGTATCCTTTTTCAACTGAGCGCAGCCGAAGCCGTTGCAGGAACCACCCGGGAAGCCGCCAGGGCGTTGGGTATCATCGATGACTTCGGAACCATTGAAGTAGGCAAGATTGCAGACCTTTGCTTATGGGATACTAACCACCCCAACGAATTGCCTTACGAACTGGGTCACTCACCACTGCAACAGCGCATCCTTGGTGGAGACATTGTTTAGGTAGACGGTTTATGGAGAGAGTTTATGAGTGCTGAGTCGGCGACCCCTGAATCAGTCTTCCCGGATCCTGAGTCGTATCAGGAGAAACTGCCCGACATGACTCTGTGGCAGGGAAGAGTTGATGAAGAAACCGTCCCGGAATGGGCTCTGCGCTGGCACCAGAAGGTAAGCCGTTATTCAAACCAGTCAGCGTTACCCGGTGTTACCCTGGCAGGTTTTGCTTCTGATGAGGGTGTACGCAGAAATAAGGGACGCCCCGGAGCTGCGTCCGGCCCGGATATTCTGCGCAAAGCTCTGGCTGGACAACCATGGAACCGTGAGCAGCCAGTATACGACAGCGAAACCATCATTTGCCGGAATGGTAATCTGGAAGCAGCACAACTGGCTTTCGCACGACATATCTCAAAACTGCTGGATAACCAGCAGTTGCCCGTGGGGCTCGGGGGGGGGCATGAAATCGCCTGGGCCAGTTATCAGGGGCTTATTCAGCACCTGAATCCGGAACAAAAGCCCAATGTTGGGATTATCAATTTTGACGCACACTTTGATTTGCGCAAACCCGACCAGGCCGGTGCCAGTTCCGGCACCCCATTCTGCCAAATAGCGGATTACACGAGACAACAACACCTGCCCTTTCACTATCTTTGCCTTGGGGTAAGCCGCAACAGCAACACCCGTATGTTGTTTGAAAGAGCCAGAACACTGGGCGTCGATTATCAGTACGACGAAGACATGACCATTATCCAGCTGCACAAACTGACTGCCTTACTGTCCCGGTTTATCGACAAAGTCGAACACGTTTACCTGACCATCGACCTTGACGCTTTTCCTGCTGCACTGGCTCCCGGTGTCAGCGCCCCAGCCAGCCGGGGCGTTCCGCTGGAAGTCGTGGAACCTTTGCTGAAATACATCCGGGATTCAGAAAAACTTCGACTGATTGATATCGCCGAGTTCAATCCCAGCTATGATATTGACCATCGAACTTCAAGGCTGGCTGCCCGGCTGATTCATTTGTTGACGCTTCAGGAAACGACTCTTTAGGAAACGAATCTTCAGGAAACAATGAGTTATGAACAGTAATGACCACTCAAGAACGGACACCTCACGAACTGTCTCAGCCCCGACCGGCTCAACACTGAACACTAAAAGCTGGTTAACCGAAGCCCCTTTGCGAATGCTGATGAATAACCTTGATCCGGCGGTGGCAGAAAAGCCTGATGAACTGGTCGTCTATGGGGGCATTGGTCGTGCTGCAAGAAACTGGAAGTGCTTTGACAAAATTGTCGAGGTACTCAAACGATTAAACGACGATGAAACCCTGTTGATTCAATCCGGCAAGCCCGTTGGCGTATTTCCTACCCACGCTGACGCCCCCAGAGTGCTGATTGCCAACTCTAACCTGGTGCCTCACTGGGCAAACTGGCAGCACTTCAATAAGCTCGACCAGCAGGGCTTAATGATGTATGGACAAATGACAGCAGGCTCCTGGATCTACATTGGCTCTCAGGGCATCGTTCAGGGAACCTATGAAACATTTGTCGCTGTTGCCGACCAGCACTTTTCAGGCAGCGCTGCCGGTCGATGGATTTTAACGGCCGGACTGGGCGGCATGGGGGGCGCGCAACCCCTGGCGGCCACCATGGCCGGTTTCTCTATGCTGGCGATTGAGTGCGATGAAACCCGAATTGATAAACGCCTTGAGACCGGCTATCTGGATCGAAAAACAACAAACCTTGATGAAGCCCTGGAGTGGGTGCAAACCACCTGCAAACATAAGCAGCCACTGTCTGTAGGACTGCTGGGTAATGCTGCGGATATCTTGCCACAACTGTTATCCAAACAGGTTTTACCCGATGTCGTCACTGATCAGACCAGCGCCCACGACCCACTGAATGGCTACCTGCCTTCAGGCTGGAGCCTTGAAAAAGCCAGACAAGCCAGACAGCAAAATCCTGAAGACCTGAGCGTCGCTGCCCGCTCATCCATTGCTACCCATGTTCAGGCCATGCTTGAATTTCAGAAAAATGGCTCAGTGGTCGTCGATTACGGCAACAATATCCGCCAGGTGGCTCTGGAAGAAGGTATAAAGCACGCCTTCGACTTTCCCGGTTTTGTGCCAGCCTACATACGCCCGCTGTTCTGTGTGGGTAAAGGCCCTTTCCGCTGGGCTGCCCTCAGCGGTGACCCTGAAGATATTTACAAAACCGATGCCAGAGTCAAAGCGCTGATCCCTGACGATAAACACCTGCATAACTGGCTCGATATGGCTAAAGAGAGAATCCATTTTCAGGGGCTGCCCGCCCGAATCTGCTGGGCAGGCCTTTCTGACCGGGCGCGCCTGGGCCTTGCCTTCAATGCCATGGTCAGAAGTGGAGAGCTGTCAGCTCCCATTGTCATTGGCAGAGATCATCTGGATTGCGGCTCTGTCGCCTCCCCCAACCGTGAAACAGAATCAATGCTCGATGGTTCTGACGCCGTATCCGACTGGCCCCTGCTGAATGCTCTGCTGAATACCGCCAGTGGCGCAACCTGGGTCAGCCTGCATCACGGTGGCGGTGTTGGCATGGGCTTCAGCCAGCATGCCGGTGTGGTGATTGTCTGCGATGGAACGGAAGCGGCAGACCGCCGTATCGCCAGAGTCCTGAACAATGACCCGGCTACGGGTGTCATGCGCCATGCTGACGCCGGTTATCAGGAAGCCATTGATTGCGCCCGACAGGGTCAGCTGGATTTACCCATGCTGGAGGAACAGTGATTTGCCACAGTCGATAGCCCTTACACCCGGCACATTAAGCTTAGAAACCTTAAGAACCATCTATGAGCAACCCGTCCGGTTAACGCTCTCACCCGATTGTCATCAGGCTATAAACAACAGTGTCCAGGTGGTAACAGATATCATTGCCAGTGATAAAACCGTTTACGGCATCAATACAGGCTTTGGCCTGCTGGCCAATACCCGCATCCCCCCTGACCAGCTGGAAACACTTCAGAACAGTATTGTCCTCTCCCACGCTGCCGGAACGGGTGAACTGCTGAGTGATCCCCTGGTCCGCCTGATTATAGTGCTGAAACTGAACAGCCTGGCCCGGGGCTTTTCCGGTATTCGTCTGGAAGTCCTTGAAATGCTGGTTGCGCTGGTCAACCACGGAATCTACCCCTGTATTCCCTCGCAAGGGTCGGTGGGTGCATCAGGCGACCTGGCACCCCTGGCACACATGGCCATGACGCTTTTAGGCGAAGGGGATGTGCGCCATAAGGGTAAACAGTTAAGCGCCAGAGATGCCCTCTCAATCGCTAACCTTTCACCCATCAAACTGGGACCAAAAGAAGGTCTGGCACTTCTGAATGGTACTCAGGTATCCACGGCATTAGCGCTTCAGGGGCTTTTTGAAACAGAAGACCTCTTCAGTGCCGCCCTGTTAGCTGGCAGCCTGAGTGTTGAAGCAGCACTTGGCAGCCGCAAACCTTTCGATGCCCGCATTCATGCAGCAAGGAGGCAACAAGGGCAGATCGACACAGCGGAACTCTATCGACTTATCCTTGAGCCTGAGACAGAAATGTCGCGGTCACATACAAACTGTGACAAGGTTCAGGATCCTTATTCACTTCGCTGCCAGCCTCAGGTGATGGGTGCATGCCTGACTCAGCTTCGGCATTGCTGTGATATTCTTCTCACCGAAGCCAATGCCGTCTCTGATAACCCTCTGGTCTTCTACGACGAAGGAGAAATTCTTTCTGGTGGTAACTTTCATGCAGAGCCAGTCGCCATGACAGCGGACATTCTGGCTCTGGTCATTGCAGAAACTGGCGCTCTGTCAGAACGCCGAATCGCTTTGCTGATCGACAGTCAATTATCTGGCCTGCCTGCTTTTCTGGTTGACAACGGAGGTGTGAACTCCGGCTTTATGATTGCCCAGGTCACAGCAGCAGCCCTGGCCAGTGAAAACAAAATGCTGGCCCACCCAGCCAGTGTGGACAGCCTGCCCACTTCCGCCAACCAGGAAGATCATGTTTCCATGGCGACCCATGCAGCCCGGCGCCTGCAGGCTATGACTCGTAATACCAGGGGAATTATTGCGATTGAACTTCTGGCGGCCTGTCAGGGAGTTGACTTCCGCAGACCTCTGAAAACATCCGTTACGCTGGAGCAGGTTTATGACGAAGTTCGTCGTTTGGTTCCTTTCTACGATAAAGACCGTTTTTTCGCACCTGATATAGAAGTCATCAAAAAGTTACTTACCACTAAGAGCGTTATTTCACTGCTCCCCAAAAAGTTACTGCTGGCTTTATAAATACGTCTTTGTAATTGAGCTATGTTTTATTAGAAAGGACTCTTATCCAGAGAATGGAGAACTCTCGATGCAACCAGGCAATACAACCGGCACCACAGGTACAGTTGGGCTGGAGCATTTTTATCCGGGAATGGATGGTCAACATACAATCAATAGCAAAGGCGAATTCGTCAACAGAACTGTCCGCAAAGTAGAAAATACTGTCAATAAGCTTATCAGTGATCGAAAAGGCCAGTTACAAAAAGTTCAGGACGACAAACAAACATCAGTTTACAAACGACGCATAAAGACTCTCAAAGAACACGGTGATTTCCATGCCACGGCTGAACGCCTGAACGCTAAAGGCCATAAAGGCAGAAAAGGCCAACTAGACATTATTGACGACGAAAAGCTTGGAAAAGATATTGAAGCTATCAAATCCATAGCCAAAGATAGCTTTGTTGATGAAGCAATAGGCAATGAAAAAGATAATAAAATAGTTATCAGCAAAGGCGGGTTAGAAAAACTTACTCAAAAAGACCTTACCATTTTTTTTACCCAATCTATTAATGAAGCCAAAACACCTCATACGCTCCAGACGCTCAATCATTTCATTGACCAGGGAGCAAAAGAAAACGGACTCAGTCCTAAACAGTTATCCACACTAAAAAAAGCACTCATAAAAAAAGCCGATGATATGACCAGGGCACTGCCAAAGACACTCGAGTCAGCCTCTGGGGAATCACATAAGATAGAAACTAAAAAGCTTCAATATGTCCATGATCTGGACTCAATGCTAAAAACCGTAGCCCCGGGAGTATTGAAAGTTCATAAAAGCACTATCCAAAAAGAAGCCGTTAAAGCCTTTATCAAGGCAACCAATCACTTAAAACCACACGACTCCAGCTTTGGTGAGACGAGAAAAATACTAGCAGGTATAGAATTAGATAAAAAAGAACTTCTTCAGCCGGTACTCGAAGAAACGTGTAAAGATACACAGCAGGTAGAGAAGGCTTTAACCAGGATAGATACAGAGATAAAAAATACTGTCAAAGTAATGAAGGATCAGCTTGCTGAAATTAAGAATCGCACTCTAGCACTGCAAACAGCCGCCAAAAAACTTTCAGAATATCAGCAAAATCTGAATCAATTGACAATAAAGTTAAAAGCAAAAGTTCGGGATCTAAAGTCAAAAGAGTCAGAATATAACCAGCTCAGGAACAATGCAGGCTCTAAGCTAAAACGGCGATTCAACGCATCTTACCAATGGGCACGTCGAACCAACAGAATTGAACAAAAGGCGCTTGCTGCTCAAAAGGAGCAGTTACAGCAGCAGTTTAAAGAGCTGGAAGGAGAAATTCTGGGTCAGAAAAGACAATATGCTTACCAGAGAAGCGAGCTCGTTAGCATTCGCAAAAAATATTCTGACAGTCAGGATGTATCATCCGGAGATGCCATCGACCCTCGTTCAACAGTAGGAAACACTAAGTTTGATAAGGTACTGACAGGTTTGGAGGCTCGAAACGAAATTGATGAGTCTGATGTAGTCACCGCACATCAATATTTTTCAAAACTGGTTCAATCCAATGTGCCAGAAGAGACTATTAACAGAATGGCTGCAAAATATGAACAGCTTGTTGAAAAAGAGAGCTTCGATGGTTATCAGGCGCTCTGGGCAATTTCTAGCAGTTATACAAATGCGTCAGGAAGCAACTTTGAAGATGACTGTACTCACGAAATTGCCTATCTAACCGAACATGCACAACTCACCCCTGCCCGCAGCGCTAAACTCTACAAAAAATCAGATGGTCAGCCTGAGTCATTGCAGCTGGAATCCCGGTTGGCAGAAGCAAACCCTCTGGATACCGCAGACTACTCAAACAACGGTATCGCTGAGTACGTGAAAGAAATAACAGAACAAAACCCTCAACTTAAAAATGAAATCGATGAAATCTGCGAATTTTATCTTGATGGACTGGAACATGACCGAAAAGCCTTTGACAATAACTCAACAGGCTTTAATGAGTTATTCGTTGATCACTACATTGCCCTTGGAGTAGGAATAAGAGCATTAGTGGACGATCAGTTATCAGCAAAGGACGCCTGTTCCCAAATGACAGATTATCTTCAAGAGCGTGAAGAAGAGTTAAACAGGACAAGCCACTTATAATTTTTCTACGCTTTGTATTTTTCCATACATAGCAAAAAGCCCGACGGATTGCTCTATCGGGCTTTTCACAGCCTTGAGCGAACTCAAGGTAAATTGGGTGCCTGGCGATGACCTACTCTCACATGGGGAAGCCCCACACTACCATCGGCGATGCGTCGTTTCACTTCCGAGTTCGGGATGGGATCGGGTGGTTCCAACGCTCTATGGTCACCAGGCAAAACTGGTCGAGCCTTCGGCTCTCAAGCTGGAAGCTATAAGCTTAAAGCTCGAAGCTGAACGCTCCTGGAATCCAAAATATACTTAAACAGCTTTGTTTATTCTTGCTCTACACTCTCTCACTATTGCGTACAGCTTCCGGCTTCAAGCTTATAGCTTCAAGCTCTTCAAATCGCTTTGGCGTTATATGGTCAAGCCTCTCGAGTCATTAGTACGGGTTAGCTCAACGCCTCACAACGCTTACACACCCCGCCTATCAACGTCGTAGTCTTCAACGTCTCTTATGTGGCCTCGAAGGCCAAGGGAAGTCTCATCTTGAAGGGGGCTTCCCGCTTAGATGCTTTCAGCGGTTATCCCGTCCGAACTTAGCTACCGGGCAATGCGTCTGGCGACACAACCCGAACACCAGTGGTTCGTCCACTCCGGTCCTCTCGTACTAGGAGCAGCTCTCCTCAAACTTCCAACGTCCACGGCAGATAGGGACCGAACTGTCTCACGACGTTCTAAACCCAGCTCGCGTACCACTTTAAATGGCGAACAGCCATACCCTTGGGACCGGCTTCAGCCCCAGGATGTGATGAGCCGACATCGAGGTGCCAAACACCGCCGTCGATGTGAACTCTTGGGCGGTATCAGCCTGTTATCCCCGGAGTACCTTTTATCCGTTGAGCGATGGCCCTTCCATGCAGAACCACCGGATCACTAAGACCTACTTTCGTACCTGCTCGACATGTACGTCTCGCAGTCAAGCTGGCTTGTGCCTTTACACTAACCGCACGATGTCCGACCGTGCTTAGCCAACCTTCGTGCTCCTCCGTTACTCTTTGGGAGGAGACCGCCCCAGTCAAACTACCCACCACACAATGTCCCCGATCCCGGTTAGGGACCTGGGTTAGAACCTCAATATTGCCAGGGTGGTATTTCAAGGTCGGCTCCACGCAGACTGGCGTCCACGTTTCAAAGCCTCCCACCTATCCTACACAAGCAACATCAAGATCCACTGTGAAGCTGTAGTAAAGGTTCACGGGGTCTTTCCGTCTAGCCGCGGATACACTGCATCTTAACAGCGATTTCAATTTCACTGAGTCTTGGGTGGAGACAGCGTGGCCATCGTTACGCCATTCGTGCAGGTCGGAACTTACCCGACAAGGAATTTCGCTACCTTAGGACCGTTATAGTTACGGCCGCCGTTTACCGGGGCTTCGATCAAGAGCTTCGCCGAAGCTAACCCCATCAATTAACCTTCCGGCACCGGGCAGGCGTCACACCGTATACGTCCACTTACGTGTTAGCACAGTGCTGTGTTTTTAATAAACAGTCGCAGCCACCTGGTATCTTCGACCAGCCGGTGCTTACGGGGCAAGCCCTTCACACCAGCCGGCGCACCTTCTCCCGAAGTTACGGTGCCATTTTGCCTAGTTCCTTCACCCAAGTTCTCTCAAGCGCCTTGGTATTCTCTACCTGACCACCTGTGTCGGTTTGGGGTACGGTTCCTTTTGACCTGAAGCTTAGAAGTTTTTCCTGGAAGCATGGCATCAACCACTTCCCCACCGTAGTGGGTTCGTCATCAGTTCTCGGCTTTGTGGGTCCGGATTTGCCTGAACCCACAGCCTACGACCTTAAACAGGGACAACCATCGCCCTGCCGGCCTAGCCTTCTCCGTCACTCCGTCGCAGTCAAAAGGAGTACAGGAATATTAACCTGTTTCCCATCGATTACGTCTTTCGACCTCACCTTAGGGGCCGACTCACCCTGCGCCGATTAGCGTTGCGCAGGAACCCTTGGTCTTCCGGCGAGGGAGGATCTCACTCCCTTTATCGTTACTCATGTCAGCATTCGCACTTGTGATACGTCCAGCATGCCTCCCGGCACACCTTCAACCGCTTACACAACGCTCCTCTACCGCAATCAGAAGACAGATGACAGAAGACGGAGGACAGGTTGCTTAGAAGCTATTTCCAGCTTCTGTGTAATCCTGTCAACATCCGGGCTATTTGTTGGTATTCAGCCTTCAGAGCTTGCCATTGATTCAAGGTTATATAACCAAGGTCAAGACTGTATCTCGTCCAGACTCGCATTTCGTCGGCTGATCCGATGGCCATTAATAAAAACCTTCGAAACTCAGCGTTAGATACGCTTTATTTACCATAGCCTTCCGCAATGTTTGCGCAGATACCTTTACTGGCTCGACGCATTTGATCCGCTAACCCTGCAAATTGTTCGTGCTTCGGAAAATTCAAGCTCAGTGAGTGAATTTCCAAAGATACCTTGTAAGCTCTTTTGAATACTTCAAGGTCTTCAAAGCCATTAACAGTTTTAGCCGACTCATTCATTGCTTCTGTACATCTTTCAATGATGAAAGAGGGAACTGTAGCAGCGAAGTGACGATTCATCGTTCTTCACTGTCTTCTGTCCTCTGTCATCTGTCTTCTGACCACCCGTAGCTTCGGTGAATAGTTTGAGCCCCGTTACATCTTCCGCGCGAGCCGACTCGACCAGTGAGCTATTACGCTTTCTTTAAAGGGTGGCTGCTTCTAAGCCAACCTCCTGGCTGTCTGGGCCTTCTCACATCGTTTCCCACTTAACTATTACTTTGGGACCTTAGCTGACGGTCTGGGTTGTTTCCCTTTCCACGACGGACGTTAGCACCCGCCGTGTGTCTCCCTTGATTGCACTCATCGGTATTCGGAGTTTGCATGGGGTTGGTAAGTCGGGATGACCCCCTAGCCCAAACAGTGCTCTACCCCCGATGGTGAGACAAGAGGCGCTACCTAAATAGCTTTCGAGGAGAACCAGCTATCTCCGGGCTTGATTAGCCTTTCACTCCTATCCACAAGTCATCCCCTGGCTTTTCAACGACAGTGGGTTCGGTCCTCCAATCAGTGTTACCTGATCTTCAACCTGCTCATGGATAGAT